>NZ_JACZCQ010000001.1:0-364102 GCF_014904705.1 Nisaea sediminum | reverse complement strand
ATGAACATGACCGAGGCCGGGTCGACGAAGATCGTCACGCCCTTGTCCTCGACCACATCCTCGAATTTCTTCCGCTCCTTGGCGTATTCGACGAAGTAGCTGAGACCGGAGCAGCCCTTCGCCTTCACGCCGACGCGCAGCCCGAGAACGCCGTCCTCGGGATTGGCAGCCATCAGGTCCTTGACCCTGCCGGCGGCGGCGTCTGTCAATGTTATCGGGGCTTTACCGGGTTGAAACATGATGTCTCTGTCCTCTGATGAGCCTGCCCTTTTAATATAATGATGAGGCAGATCAGTTTCTAGAACATGTTGAGGGCGAGGCGCGCTTCGTCGCTCATCCGTTCCGGGTTCCACGGCGGATCCCAGGTCAGTTCCACCTGCACGCGCCCGACGCCCTCCACGGAGGCGGCCTTCTCGGCGACGTCGATCGGAAGCTGTCCCGCCACCGGGCAGGCCGGTGCCGTCAGGGACATTACGATCCGGACGTCTCCGTTCTCCGCGATGGCGATCTCGTAGATCAGGCCGAGCTCATAGATGTCGACCGGGATTTCCGGGTCGTAGACCTCTTTGAGGGCGAGCGCGATGGCGTCTTCCTTGGCGACCTCGACGCCGTCGGCGAGAGGTTCGCCGCGTTCGGCGACGATGCCTTCTTCCGGCGGCGGAAGGTCGAGGAAGTCGTGCATACCAGGGCCTCCGTGCATCATGCGAAGATCTCCCTCACCTTTTCGAGGCTGTCGGCGAGCGCGTCGATATCCTTGCGCGTGTTGTACATGCCGAGGCTGGCGCGGGCCATCGCCGGCACGTCGAAACGGTCCATCAGCGGCTGGGCGCAATGGTGCCCGGCACGAACCGCGACACCGGCCTGATCGATGATCGTCGAGATGTCGTGCGGGTGCGCGCAATCCATGACGAAAGACAGGACGCTCGCCTTGCCGGGTGCGGTGCCGATCAGCCTGAGGCCCTCGACGGAGGCGAGACGCTGGGTCGCATATTTCAGCACGTCTGTCTCATGGGCGCCGATCGCGGCCATGCCGATCTTCTCGACATAATCGACGGCGGCTCCGAGACCGACCGCCTGGACGATCGGCGGGGTCCCCGCCTCGAATTTGTGCGGCAGGTCGGCCCAGGTCGATTTCTCGAAGGTCACGGTGTTGATCATGTCGCCGCCGCCCTGCACCGGCGGCATCTTCTCCAGCAGCTCTTCCTTGCCGTAGAGAATGCCGATCCCGGTCGGGCCGTAGAGCTTGTGGCCGGAGAAGGCGTAGAAGTCGCAGTCGAGGTCCTGAACGTCGACCGGCATGTGGGTGACGCCTTGGGCGCCGTCGACCACGAGCACCGCGCCGGCCCTGTGCGCCAGCGCCGCGATCTCCTTCACCGGCAGCACCGTGCCGAGCACGTTCGAGACATGCGGGACCGAGATGATCTTCGTCTTCTCGGTGATCAGCGCCTCGAGATCGGCGATGTGGAAGGCGCCCTCGTCGTCGACGTCGACGACCTTCAGCACCAGGCCCTTCTCATCGCGGACCATCTGCCACGGCACGATATTGGAATGGTGCTCCATCGTCGTGATGATGATCTCGTCGCCCTTCTCCAGAAAGGCGCGGGCATAGGAATGCGCCACGAGATTGAGCGCGTCCGTCGTGCCGCGGGTGTAGATCACCTCGTGGCTGTGCCGGGCATTGATGAAACGCTGAACCTTCTCGCGCGCACCCTCGTAGCGCGCGGTCGCCAACTCGCTCAGGTAATGCAGGCCGCGATGCACGTTAGCATACTCGGCCTCGTACATCCGCGTCACCGCCTCGATCACCTGGCGCGGCTTCTGCGCCGATGCGGCGGAATCCAGGAAGACCAGCGGCTTGCCGCGGACTTCAGTCGAAAGGATCGGGAAGTCCCGGCGGATCGCCTCGACGTCGTAGGCCAACTCATTCATCACGCGGCTTCCTCCCGTGCGATCCGCGCGGCCAGCCAATCGGAGATCTTCTCGCCGAAGGCCCGCGCGACCCTGTCGACCCGGATCTCGTCCAGCGCGTCCCGAAGGTAGGCCTCGATCAGCATGTTGCGCGCATCATGCTCGCTGATGCCGCGGGCCTTCAGATAGAAGAGCTGTTCGGCATCGAGTTCACCGACGGTCGCGCCGTGGCTGCATTTCACGTCGTCGGCGTAGATCTCGAGCTCCGGCTTGCTGTCGATCTCCGCCTTGCGGGAGAGCAGCAGAGCACGGTTCATCTGGTAGCCGTCGGTCTTCTGCGCCGGACGCTGTACCAGGATCTTGCCCTGGAAGACGCCGCGGCCGTTCTCGTCCAGCACGCCCTTGTAGATCTCGCGCGACTCGCTGTTCGGCTTCGCATGCTCGATGAAGGTGGTGTTGTCGAGATGCTGGTTCGCGGCCGCCATGTAGACACCGTTCACCGCGTAGAGGATCTCCGAGCCGTCGAGCTTGCTGCGGATCTCGTTGCGCGCCAGTTTCGCCCCGCAGGAGAGTGCGAAATTGTCGTAGACCGTCTTCTCGCCGCAAAGCACGTGGGTCATGGCGACGTGATAGGCGTCGCGGGACTCGTTCTGCAGCTTGTAGTGATGGAAGACCGCCTCGTCCTCGACCGTCACATGGGTGACCGAATTGGAGAAGTAGCCGCCCTCGCCGACATGGCTCTCGACCAGCGTGGCCTTGGCGTTCGGGCCGACCCAGATGACGTTGCGCGGGGCGAAGGCCGTGTTTCCGGTCCCGATCGAGATGATGTGGATCGGTTTTGCAATGTCGGCATCCCTCGCGATCTCGATCAGCACGCCGCCGGTGATGCCGGCCGTGCTGAGCGCCGCAAGCGGGAGCCCGTCGATCATGCTCTCGTCCTGAAGGGTGCTTATGGTCACGCCGTCCTTGAATTGCAGCGCGTCTGCGAGCGGCGTGATCAGAAGGCCTGCCGGCAGTTTGTCGAGCCCGGACCGGCTTTCGTCCAGACGGCCGTTCACCAGGACGATCTCGATACCCTCGATCCCTGCGATGCTGTCCCGCGGGATCTCCACCGCCTCGGCCTTCTTGGCCGGTGCAGTGAACTCAAGGCCGCCGAGGCTGCGCAGGCTGGTGTATTTCCAGGCCTCGGTCCGGTTGGTCGGCAATCCGAGCTCCGCGAACCGCGCCGCTCCCTTCTGCGTCACCTCGCCGAACCAGGCGGGCGCACCCTCGAGGGCCGCCGCGCCGAAAGCTTTCAGCAGCGGATTGTCATGTGCCATGTCGTTCGGCATGTCTCGTTCTCCGATCCGGTCAGGCAGCCTTGCCGGTAAAGTCGGCGTAGCCCTTTTCCTCGAGCTCGAGGGCCAGTTCCTTGCCGCCGGACTTCTGGATCTTGCCATAGGCCATGACATGCACATGGTCCGGCTGGATGTAGTTCAGCAGACGCTGGTAATGGGTGATGACCAGCATCGACCGGCCCTGGTCGCGCAGCGCATTCACGCCCTCCGCGACGATTTTCAGCGCGTCGATATCGAGGCCGGAATCGGTCTCGTCCAGCACGCAGAGCTTCGGCTCCAGCACCGCCATCTGCAGAATCTCGTTCCGCTTCTTCTCGCCGCCGGAGAAACCGACATTGACCGCGCGCTTCAGCATGTCGTCGCCCATCTCCAGCGACTTCGCCTTCTCGCGCACGAGCTTCAGGAACTGCATCGCGTCCAGTTCTTCCTGCCCGTTGTACTTGCGCTTGGAATTCAGCGCCTCGCGCAGGAAGGTCATGCTCGGCACGCCCGGGATCTCGACCGGGTACTGAAAGGCGAGGAAAAGGCCTTCGTTGGCCCGCTCGTCCGCTTCCAGGTCCAGCAGGTCCTTGCCCTCGAAAGTCACGGAGCCTTCCGTCACCTCGTAGCCGTCGCGGCCAGCCAGCACGTAGGACAGCGTGCTCTTGCCCGAACCGTTCGGGCCCATGATCGCATGCACTTCGCCGGGCTGGATGGTCAGGTCGATCCCCTTGAGGATCTCCTTGCCTTCCTCTTCCAGCGAGGCGTGCAGGTTCTTGATTTCCAACAGAGCCATGTCTCTCTCCGAGCGTATTCTTATTTGATGAACCGGCGCGTCAGCCGACGCTGCCTTCCAGACTGATGCCGATGAGCTTCTGCGCCTCGACGGCGAATTCCATCGGCAGTTCCTTCATGACTTCCTTGCAGAAGCCGTTGACGATGATCGAGACCGCATCCTCTTCGGAAAGCCCGCGCTGGGCGCAGTAGAAGAGCTGGTCCTCGCTGATCTTCGAGGTGGTCGCCTCGTGTTCGACGCGGGCCGTCGGGTTGCGGGATTCAATGTAGGGAACCGTGTGGGCGCCGCACTGGTCGCCGATCAGCAGGCTGTCGCACTGGGTGTAGTTGCGTGCGTTCTCCGCCCCCGGAAGGATCTTCACCAGGCCGCGATAGGTGTTGTCGGCCTTCCCGGCGCTGATGCCCTTGGAGATGATCGTCGACTTCGTGTTCTTGCCGATATGGATCATCTTCGTCCCGGTATCGGCCTGCTGCGCGTTGTTGGTGATCGCGACCGAATAGAACTCGCCGACGGAATTGTCCCCCTGCAGGATGCAGCTCGGATATTTCCAGGTCACGGCGGAGCCGGTCTCGACCTGGGTCCAGGAGATCTTCGAATTGTCGCCACGGCAGGCGCCGCGCTTGGTCACGAAGTTGTAGATGCCACCGGCGCCGGTCTCGTCGCCCGGATACCAGTTCTGCACCGTCGAGTACTTGATCTCCGCATCCTTCATCGCGACCAGTTCGACGACGGCGGCATGGAGCTGGTTCTCGTCTCGCTGAGGCGCGGTGCAGCCTTCGAGATAGGACACGTAGGAGCCTTCCTCGGCGACGATCAGGGTGCGCTCGAACTGGCCCGTGTTCTCCGCGTTGATGCGGAAATAGGTCGAGAGCTCCATCGGGCAGCGCACGCCCTTCGGGATGTAGACGAAGGAGCCGTCGGTGAAGACCGCGCAGTTCAGCGTCGCGAAGTAATTGTCGGAGTACGGCACGACCGAACCGAGATATTTCTTCACCAGCTCCGGATGTTCCTGGATCGCCTCGGAGATCGAGCAGAAGATGACGCCGTATTCGGCCAGCTTCTTGCGGTAGGTGGTCGCGACGGAGACGGAGTCGAACACCGCGTCGACGGCGACGACGCCGGCGAGGACTTCCTGCTCCTTCAGCGGAATACCGAGTTTTTCGTAGGTACGCAGCAGCTCCGGGTCGACCTCGTCGAGGCTCTTCGGCCGCTCCTTCATCTTCGGCGCGGAATAATAATAGATATCGCTCAGATCGATCGGTGTGTATTCGACCTTGGCCCAGTCGGGCTCTTCCATCGTCTTGAAATGCTCATAGGCCTTGAGGCGCCATTCCAGCATCCATTCCGGCTCTTCCTTCTTTGCCGAAATGAAGCGGATGACCTCCTCGCCGAGGCCTTTCGGCGCCATCTCTGATTCGATGTCCGTGACGAAGCCGTACTTGTACTTCTCGGTACCGAGTTGTTCGACCTGTTCGATTGTCTCGACAGTTGCCGCCATGTCTCTGTGTCCCGTGTCCTAATGCGTCAAATCAAAAACCAAATGCCCGTCAGCTCTCGATCGCAGCCGGGCTCCGTTCGCCTTCCCGCACGGCCGGCCGCAGCGGGAACATTTCCGTCGGGTCCAGCAGATCGGCCAACGTCACTTCTTCAAGCGCAGCCCGCACCGCCTGGTTGACCCGGTCCCAATTGCCGCTGATCGGACAGGAATTGCTGACCTCGCAACCGCCGTCGCCCTCCTCGACACAAGCCGTCAGCGCGATCGGACCGTCGATCGCCTGGACGATCCGCGCCACGGTGATCTGCTCCGCCGTGGTGTCGATGGAATACCCGCCGTTGGCGCCGCGGTGGGAGGTTACGAGCCCCGTTCCGGCGAGAATCTTCAGCAGTTTGGAGACCGTCGGGAGGGGAATAGCCGTGCTGTCCGACAGCGCCGCCGCGGTCCGCACCCGGCCCGGCTCGCGCGCCATCTGGCCAAGGACCACGACCGCATAGTCGGTCATCTTGTTGAGTTTCAGCATCGCGTCGCCCCGAATTCGGACTAATTTCGTCCCATTAATTAAACCTGCGGGGAGATAAATCAACCGTAATCTGCGGGCTGACGGCAAAAACTTTGAAAGGTTCTAATTCCGGGGAGGCACCGGAGATGTGCCACATTCAGCGCGACCGTGCGAGCGATTTATTGCAGGATACGCGGCCGCGTATACCGATGCGCCGGGCCGCCGCAAAACAATCAAGAACAGTGCCCTGACCCGCCATGACTTCGCCGCAGAACCAGCCGCAGCCCCTCCTCGCCGTCCTCTGGATGATGGGCGCTCTCGCCTCCTTCACCTCGATGGCGGTCGCGGCGCGGGAGCTGACCCAGGACCTCACCGTTTTCCAGATCTCCTTCATGCGGACGGTGATCTGTCTCTCGCTGCTCCTGCCCTATGCCTACAAGCTCGGCTGGCAGGAAATGAAGACCACGCGCCTGAAGACGCACGTCGGCCGCAACATCATCCATTTCGGCGGGCAGTTCGGCTGGATCTACGGCGTGAGCGTGCTTCCGCTGGCAGCCGTCTTCTCGCTCGAATTCAGCGCTCCGGTCTGGACCGCGATCCTCGCCGCCTTCCTCTTGAAGGAAAGACTGACCCGGACCCGCGTCGTCTCCATCGCGCTCGGGTTCGCGGGTATCCTCGTCATCCTCCGGCCGGGCTCGGACCTGATGCAGCCGGCCTCCTTCGTGGTCATTGGCGCCGCGGTCTGCTTTGCCTTCACCTACGTTTTCACCCGCGGCCTCGCCTCCACCGAGAGCGCCTTCAAGATCATTTTCTACATGAACCTGATCCAGCTCCCGATCGGGCTTGTGCTGTCGGTCCCGGTCTGGATCACGCCCAGCGTCGAGATGATCCCGTTCATCGCCATCCTTGGAATCTGCGGGATCACCTCCCATTACAGCATCGCGCGGGCCATGGCCCATGCCGACGCAGCGGTGGTCAGCCCGCTCGATTTCCTGCGCCTGCCGCTGGTCGCGGTGATCGGCTTCCTGCTCTATCAGGAACCGTGGAACCCGTACGTCCTGCTCGGCGGCGCGATCACATTTTCCGGAAATCTGCTCAACATCTGGACGGAACAGAAAGCCCACCGGAAGACCGCCATGCCGGTCCTCGACACCACCGAAGCTGCCCGGGAACGCAGCACATAAACCGGCACGAATCCTGAATCGCCTTTATCCACGAACAAATTGCCAATAAAATCACCCGAATTCCGGGAAAGGCACGCGGCCAGGATGCGTCGAAACAAGAATCTGGAAATCCTGACCCTTCGCGAAGGGTCATGGGCCATCGAAGGTGCCGCGCGCGATATCGAAAGCGCGGAGAAGACCGCTATGCAGTTCATGGCGCGCCCGGGCGTCATGGGCGTCCGCGTGGTAAAGGAGTCCCTCAAGGACATCCGCAATCCCTCCCCTGGCGACATTCTGTTCGAAAAGCTCCGTGCGACCGGCAACGGCGATCAAATCGCCGTCGGGGAAATCGGCAACACGCCGCCGGTCTGCGAAGATGTGGAAGAACTCTTCCAAGGTGCGGGCCGCAAGACCATCAACCGTCTATTCCGCGCCTATCTCGACAAACAGGGCGTGACCCCTACCGAGGTCATGCACAATGCCCGCGAGATGAAGCGGGCCATGGATTTCCAGTCCATGCTTCCGTCGGCCGTCGCGAGGGTCGCCCAGCTGCAGTCGCGCGGCGAGGACGGCGGAGACACGGGCACCCGGCGCGACGCGCTCTTCGGCTTCGTCGAAAAGATCAGCGAGCGCGCCAGGAACGCGGAAAGCAAGAAGCTGCCGTCGATCGAGAAGGACGGAATCAACGAGTCCATCGAACGCATCAACAAATCCGCCAACGGAGAGGCCCCCGGCTACCTGTTCCGTGTCGCGGCGAGCCGCGATCTCGTCGGCAAGCGCAACTGGTGGGACAAGTTCGCGACCTCCGTCGGATGGGCAGAGGAATGTGAGTCCGATCCCGCGCTCGCCAATCTCGACTGGTTCATCAGCGACGCGCTCAGCAATGCGGAGGTCCTGCAGGACCTGCTCGGCGAACAGGAGAGTCTTGCGGGCGCCCTGATCACGCTGATGGAGATCGCCGACGGCGTGCGCGAGATCGACGAAGAGAAGGCCGGAAACCCGGAGAACGTCGAGGCGACGGCGCTCAAGATCAACAAGCTGTTCCGCAAGGCAAAGCTGCCCGAATCCAAGCTCGCCGTGATGGACAGAGTCTGCCGCCAGCTGCAGAGTTCCGGGGCGCTGACCAAGGACAAGGAAGACGAACCAAAGGTGTTCCGGGAGATGCTGCAGAAGCTGATCCCCGGAACCGAGCTCGTCGGCGGTCCGGAAATGGCGGAGGCGATCACGCACCGCCAATCCCACATCATCAACAAGGGCGGCGAAGGCGGGCTGAAGGCGGCGACCGCGAGCGTCCTGCCGGCGCTTCGCGACCCGGGCCGCAAGGCCGGGTATCTGCTCGCCCTGTTCGAGAGCGATCTCGGCCGCAGCATTCTGAAAGACGAGATCGAGCATCATCTGAACGGGCTCTTCATGACGCCCGCATCGGTCAACCAGATCGTCCGCAGCTCGGTTGCGCCGAACAAGAAGATGGAGAAGGTCACCTCGATCTTCTACCGGATCCAGAATTCGAACCTGCCCGATGCGCGCAAGCAGCAGCTGACCCAGCATCTCGACGAATTGCTGGCGACCTATATCGTCGACGGCCGCATCCTCGACCGTGTCGACGACCCGGACAAGCCGCTCCATATCCGGGCTTTCATGCTGGTTAGCATGTGCCAGCCCGAAATGCTTCCCGACGGCAAGGCCTCGAAGCTGGCTCGCGAGATCATCGTGAAGCATCTGCGCCGACCGAACTTCGAGACCGAGCTGGTCGCGCAAATCGCCGACCCGACGAAGAAGGAAAAGATCCTGCGGGACTTTCACGTCCAACTGCAGCGCAGCGGATTCTTCGGCTGATCCGGACCGCGGCCAAGGGTCGTCGGCCTCTCCGTCTTCCATAATAAAAAAAACAGAAACACGCCCATTGCGCGTACCGCGTGATATTTTCCGCCCTATTGGCGCGTTCGTTTCCTCTGCCTCGCCACGCGCGATTTGGCGATCGGAGCAATCGGCGGACCGCCCGCGACACACTGAAGTCGGACAGGATCGTCATGAAATATAGAACCGTATTCTGCGCGCTCGCTCTTCTGTTCCTGATGCTGCCGGGCTTTGCGGAAGCGGATCCGGCCTACCGCTTCGGGTGCGGGACCCCGAGCGCCCCAGACGGCGATGCGATCCCCACACCGGAAGGAAATGTCGGCTATGCGTCCATGCCCGGCTCGCTCTGCGGCGGCACCAGCCTCTACACCTGGGATTACATGGGCACTGTCGAGGACGCCGATGCCAAAGCCTACTCGATCGAGGCGACCATTTCGCAGTTCTGGCGTCTGCTTCAGGACTGCCCTGCGGACACGACCTGCGAAGAAGGCGGCCTCGCTTTCCACAATTTCCTGTTCGCCTTCGAACAGGGCGGCGATCACTTCCTCCTGAACAGCGCCTATGGCGGAGACGGCATGGCACCGCTCGCCATCCTGTTCTCGATCGACACGATCGCCGCCGAGGCCGGTCTTGACGGAATTACGGTGCAGACCACCCCTGTCATCGAAGGCCTCCTCGGCGTGCTTCTCGCGGGGAAATCGAACCCGCGCATCCCCGGAGCGGAACCCTTGCTCGGTATGTCGGTCAAAACGACCGGACGGCAGCCGAATAACCGGATCTATCTCGGCTATACCGGTCAGCCGGGCCAGCAATATGAACTTTCAGGCGGCAATATCGGCTTCCTGCGGCGCTACGACGGCAACGGTGCGCCGGCACAGGAAATCTATTATTTCCGGTACAAGATCGGCGTCGAGGACGAACGCGGGGTCGTCGGTCAGGGGCTCGGAAACGGATATGTCGGTCCGGGCCTCACCCCCGGCTCGGGCGCGCCCGCGCATTACAGCACCGAATACGAGATCTCCCAGGCACGGCTGAAGGTCCTCTCCTGGTCGGTGGAGATGTACGCGCTCGGCCTCAACGACCGTCCGGCGCCGGGTTTCGCCGAGAGCTACAGTTTTTCCGGCAAGACGGGAATGATGTGGAACGATTTCGGTCCGCTGAAAGCGCATCAGGTCTCGGCAAGCGGCACGATGGCGGAGCTTCGCAAGCTCGACGAGGGCGACCTCGTCCGGCTCGGCCTGAAAACCGAGGATGCCGCGCGCGCCAAGGCCCGTGTCCTCGATGCCCTCGGATCTCCCGCCCCCGGAACGCCGGACTCGTCGAGCACCGTCCTCTATCACGGCAACTGGCTGCCCGTTCAGTTCACGGCCGGCAAATATGCCGGCGCCTCGCTGGTAACCAGCGTCTTCTGGCTGAAGGATACCGAACGGCCGAAGGACCAGACATCGGACAATTTCAAGGACTGGGCCCGCATCGGCTGGGGCAGCCTCTATCCCGGCATCCTCGCCGACGACGTGACCTCGTCCTATTCGCTCTCCGAAGGCATGGTCCCGCAGCTCCCCGTCGAAATGACCGAGGCTGCCTATCAGAAGTTCGTCACGCAGGGCTGGCGGAATCCGTTCGCGATCCATCTCGAGGACTTCGTGCCCGAGAAATACGATCCGTCCTTCCCCTGGGTCCAGAAGCTGACCGTAACGGTCCGTAAGCAGTCGCGCATGCATTCCGCGCTGGAATCCTACGCGCGGGAGGCAGCCATCCTGAGCGGGCAAAGCTTCCAGGCGACGGACGGGGATATCGTCATCACTCTCAAGGCGCTCTCGCCGGTAACGCAATACACGCTGTTCTCCACGAAGATCGCCCACCCGTTCTACGAAGGCGCGGCAGGGGCGTATATCGACGACATCTTCGTCGGTTATGCCTGGATCGAGCATATGGCGAGTTCGCCGAAGAAATAGCGTGCGCTGCCCTGGCGGAGCTAGTCCCCGCCGCGGTTCAGGAACTCGTGCAACTGCTTTTCGCCGATCCCGCAATTATACCCGCCGGGGCCCTTACCGAGCGCGGCCGGCAGCGCGCGGACCGGTTTCTCCGGCATAAGCCCCGCGACCTCGAGGATCATCTTGCGGCGCACCGCCGAGGCGAAGGACTTGATCCCCTTGGCCGCGATCACGAAGGCGCCGTCTCCACCGATGACGCATTCCTCGTAATAGACATCGAGATCGTCGAGCTTCGGAAAGCCATAGGGCGACGGCCTCTCGTTCAGGATCGGCAGGGCATTGATCACCAACCCCGCAGCGATTGCCCGGTCCCGCGCCTCGTCCACCCGGGTTCCGCTGTTGTTAGGTCCGTCGCCGGAGATATCGATCACCTGTCTTTCCGCAAAGAAACGCGGGTCCTGGAACATCCGGACCGCGAAATCCAGCATGTTGCCGATCGAAGTGCGCCGGCCGGCCATATGCGCCCTGACGGAGAGATTCTCCGCGAAATCATAAGCCGCCTGCTTGCTGTCGATCAGAGTCCAGTCGAGCAGCACGCGCTGATGATCGCCGCCCGCCCACTCCACATAGGCAAGCGCAATGCGGCCGAGTTGCCCTGAGAGGATGGTATTGATGACCGCGTCATCACGCAGCGCCTCGACATAACCGTCGCGCTGCAGCCCACCCTCCCAGAAATCGATCGAGCCGGAGACGTCGACGGCCAGCAGAAGCTTCAGATCGACCAGTTGCGGTCCGGTCTGGGGCAGGCCTTGGGCAAGAGAGGCAGCAGGGAAAAGGCAAAGCGCGGCGAGCGCGCCGATCGCGGATTTACGCCAAACACCGATAAAACGCGCAAGCGGCATATCAGGTGACCTCCACCCGTATTAGCGCGCACTTTCGGACGTGGAGGCAAGTCTATGTTGAGAGGAACTCCCTCAAGAGCGCGTTATAAGCCTCCGGCGCTTCCATGTAGGGGGCGTGTCCGACCCCTTCCAAGCGGACATGCCGCCCCGCGGGATAGAGCGCCGCCAGCGCTTCCGACTGGCGATGGGACACCACCTTGTCGCCAGCGCCGGAGATCAGCAGGACCGGACATCGGATTGTCGGAGCCACCGGGCGGGTATCCGCATGGTGCAGCATGGTGGCGCAGGTCCGGAGCCCGGCGGCGGTCACGCCGCGGGCGATCTCCTCGACGGTCGCCCGCACCGCTTCCGGCGCGCCATCGGCAACCATCATGCCGGAGCGCTGCGCGGCATAGGCCGCACTGCCCTCTTTCTCCAGCGCCGCGATGCGCGTCGCATAGCTCGCGGAGAGCGGCTCGCTCGCCGGCTTGGCGCTACCGGAGTGGGTGCAGGAGAGGATCATGTGCTTGACCCGGTCGCCCCCCTCTCCCGCCACCGCCTGCGCGACGATGCCCCCCATGGAATGCCCGATGACGGAAAACTCGCCGACCCCGAGATGGTCCATCAGCGCCAGGGCCAGGGTCGCGAACGCCGTCTGGTCCGGGCCGATCACCATGGTCTCGCCATAGCCCGGCGCGTCCCAGCCGATGATGTGCCAGCTATCGGAGAGCGCGGCGTACTGCGCCCGCCAGGTCGCCGAATTGCCGCCGAGCCCGTGTAGCGCCAGGAGCACGGGCTTGCCCGCACCGGCGCCGGCCTCGCGATACGAGATATGCCCCGCCGGAGTATCGACCCGTTTCCGCTCAGGTTCCTTTGCCATATCCTTCTCCTTCGGCACCGCCGTACCCTGAAAATCATTCAATTCCCGGTCATTATGCCAGCATTCGGGAGCGGATAAACGCGCTGGCTACCCCCTCCTGTCATTCCATACTAGAACAAGAGCGCATGGCCCGCGATCCGACGTATCATCCGGCGAAGGGAGGAGAAGCCATGCAGGACATCGTCGAACTTTCGCGGCTGACTTTCGTCATGGACATGCTGGCGGCGGTCGCCTTCGCGATTTCCGGCTCACTCGTCGCCTCGCGCAAGGGTCTCGACATCCTCGGCTTCATGTGGCTCGCCATCCTGACCGGCGTCGGCGGCGGCACGGTGCGGGATCTCGTGCTCGACGTGCCGGTTTTCTGGGTCGCCGACCCGTCGCACGTGATCGCCTGCCTGATCACCGCGACGATCATGTTCTTCATCGCGCCGAAAGTGGAATCGCGGATCCGGCTGGTACTCTGGTTCGACACGCTCGGGCTGGCCTTCGTCACCGTGGTCGGAACGGTCAAGGGGCTGGATCACGGCACCGGACCGCTGATCGCCGTGGTCATGGGCGTGGTGACAGCCTCGGTCGGCGGCATCGTGCGCGATGTCGTCGGCAACGAGGAAAGCATCATCCTGCGCCGGGAAATCTATGTCACCGCGGCAGCTCTCGGAGCCATCACCTATGTCGCGCTGGCGGGGCTCTCGGTCGGGCGGCTGGAGGCGGCTATCGCCGCCTTCCTCGTGACCTTTGCCGTCCGCGCGATGGCAATCACCTTCGACTGGTCGATGCCGAGCTACTACCGCAAGCCGAAGACGATCGACGAGTTCCGCCAGAGCCGGGAGCGCTGAAGCTCAGCCGCGCCCGGCCGTGTGATATTCCGCGTTCGGCATCATGTGCACGGCGCTCGCGACCCGGTTCGACATGTTGAAGAAGCCGGCGACATTGGCGATGTCCCAGATGTCGCGGTCCGTAAAGCCCACATCGCGTAGCGCTTGCCGGTCGGCCTCGACCATCTCCCAGGGCGACCGCGTCAGCTTCTCAGCGAACCCCACCATCGCCTTCTGCCTTGCGTCGAGATCGGCATAGCGGTGATTGAAGGCCAATGCTTCGCCGAGTTCCGGCTGGCCGGACAGCTCGCGGACAGCCGCGCCATGGGCCACGAGGCAATAGAAGCAGTGATTGATCGAGGAGACGACGACCGCGATCATCTCCCGTTCCAGCTTGCTGAGGCCGGAGGGGCCGAGCATCAGCGTGTTGTAGAGCGCGGTGAAGCCCTTCAGATGCGCGTCGTCGAAGCTGTAGGCCTTGATGACGTTCGGCACCATGCCGAGCTTCTCCGCGCAGAGATCCCAGTACTTCCGGGTTTCCGGCGATAGGTCGTCCGCATCCGGGACCGGCAGCCCGATTTCCAGGGCATGCACTTTTTCCTGACTCACTCTTTCCTCCTGTCAGTCCGATCCGTCCAGCGCCGCCAGTTCACCGAGCGTGACCGGCTTGATGGGGGGGCGGATCCGGTAGTAGCCGATCCGCTCAGGGTGTTCCCCGTGCGCATCGGCAAGAATTTCAGTGATGGTGAGACCGCACATGCGCCCCTGGCACGGGCCCATGCCGGCGCGCAGGAAGGCCTTCGCCTGGTTCGGACCCGGGGCGCCGAGCGCGGCGGCTTTGCGTACGGCAGCGGCGCTCACCTCCTCGCAGCGGCAGACCGTCACGTCTCCGTCCAGCCGGGCAATCCAGTCCGGCGGCGGGAACATCGCGTCGAGCAGCGGCCGGACGGCAAGTTCCGCGCGCAGCGCGTCTCGCGCTTTGACGATCTCGACGTCGCCGGAGGGCCGGTTGACCGAGCCGAAACGCTCGGCGATCTCGAACGCCGCGATACGTCCTGAATGGACGGCCGCCATAGCGCCGCCGATCCCGCCTCCATCGCCGGCGACGAAGACATTGTCGACGCTGGTCTCGCCGCGGTCGCTCAGATCCGGCCGGAAGCAGCGCTGCGCCGCGTCCCAGTGATGGTCGCAGCGGAGCAGCCGGGTCAGCTGCGGGTTCGGCACCACGCCCTCGTGCAGCAGCAGGTGCGCAGCTTCGAGTTCCACCGGCATCCCCGCGCTCCGGAACCGGACGCGCTCAAGCTGTTCCGTGCCGTCGGCCACAAGGTCGGTGACCGCCCGGTAGACCGGTATCCCCGAGGCTGCCAACTGTCTTTTCAGCCGGTGCCCCTTAAGCAGAGTCCGCCATCCGAGCAAGGCCACGGGCAGGTGCGGCAGGCCGCGCATATAGGCGCCCGGCGGCGTGGTTTCGAGCAACGCCGCTATCTCGATACCGGCGGCAATACATTGGGCCGCGAACAGCAGCAGCAACGGACCGCTTCCGGCGAGCAGCAATGGCGGTTCCGGATGAAGCCCCGAACTCTTCAGCAGCGTCTGCGCCGCGCCGACCGTCATGACGCCCGGCAGCGTCCATCCCGGAACTGGGACCGGCCGCTCCATCGCGCCTGTCGCGATCAACAGCGCTCCGGCCCGGAACTGCCGCGTCGCTCCGTCCCAGGCGACCGTCACCGTCTTGTCGCCTTCATCCGGACTGTCGGCATGCCAGACCGACGCGCTCGGCCAGAACTGCGCGCCGGACGCCTCGAACTGCGCCGCGAGTTCCGCGCCTTTCGCATAATCCTCGCCGAGAAAAGCGAGGTTTCCAGAACGCGCACCGGCGTTGCGGCCGACCGCGCGCCAGATCTGCCCGCCCGGCGCAGGCTGCTCATCCACCACGATCACCGAGAGCCCGGCGTCGCGCGCCGTGACCGCCGCCGACATTCCCGCCGGGCCGGCACCGATGATGGCGAGGTCAAACCGGGTCATCTTCCGCCTCCCCAGGCAGCCCAGGCGCGCCGCGCTGGCGACGTACCCGCATTCCATCCCGCACCTCGATCAGGCATGCCTGCCGGTTCGGCACACCATCGATCTCCACCAGGCATTCGAAACAGACACCCATCATGCAATAGGGCGCGCGAGGCGATCCGCTTTTCGGCGTCGTGCGGGTGGCACCGGCTCCCGCCGCCAGAAGCGCTGCCGCGACGCTGTCGCCCTCAAGCGCATGCACCTGCTCGCCCTCGAACAGGAAGCGCACCCTTCGTCCCTTCTGTTCAGGCAGCCGGCGCAGCATCGAACCTCTCCGGAGAAAAGGCGGCGAAGCGCTCGTTGAAACCGCCGCGGAGAATGACCGGCGCGAGTTCGAGCGCATGCGCTGCAGCCAGCGTGACGCCGCTGTGGCAGGAAATGCTGAAGGCGCCCGGCATACTCTCGCTCTCCCGGTAGATCGGGAAGCCGTCCGGCGACATCACCCGGAGCGCACTCCAGGTGCGGACAATGCGGGCATCTTTCAGGACCGGGAAACTGCGAATGACCGAGCGCGCGATCTCGGCGAGCTTCGCCGGGTTGATGCGCGTGCTGTAGCCCGCATCCTCGTGGCTGTTGCCGAAATTGATCGTTCCGTCCGCGGTCTGCCGCGCATTGACGAGAAGCATCGGGATCACAGGCTGCATCCTCTCCGTGATCAGGATATGGCCCCGGTTCGGTTCGACGGGGATCGAGAGACCGACCATTTCCGCCAGCCACTTGTTGGCGAGCCCGGCCGCGATGACCACCTTGCCGCCGCGAAACGCCCCCACCTTGGTGGAAACGCTGAAACCCTCCCCATCCTTCTCGATCTTCCGCACCTGCGCGCCGCTGACATAGCGCGCGCCCAGCGCCTGTGCGCCGCCATGCAGGCCGCGCAGCAGATAGAGCGGGTTCACGTGGCCGTCATGCGGAGAGTAGCTGGCGCCCGTCACTTCCGGACCGATCAGCGGCAGCATCTTCAGCACATCGGCGCGGTCCAGCATCACCCGATCATTCTCGCCGACGCCGGGCTGGTTGTGCATGCGGCGGATCTCGTCCTCGTTGGCGCGGAAATCCTCTTCGCCGAGGCAGAGCTCGAGCCCACCGTCCTGCTTCAACTCGATATCGGTTCCGTCGCCGCCGCGGATGACGTCTGCGAAGCTCCGGTAGAGATCCTTCGAGCGCCGGGTCCAGCTTGCATATTCATGCATCCCGTCGCCCTTGCCCTGCACCCAAACGAGGCCGAAATTGCCGCGTGAGGCGCGCAGCGCGACATCGCCCTCGTCGAGCATCGTGACGGACGCCCCCTCGCGGGCGAGCCCGTAGGCGACGGCCGCGCCAACCAGCCCGCCGCCGATAACGATGACCTCACTGGCGTCCGACATCGCGGCTCAATCGAGCAACGCTTCGAGGTCGGCCTGAACCGATTTGTCGAACCCGATGAGACGGATCTCGCCGAGGTCGAAGACCGGTCTTTTCACCAGCGAGGGATGACTCGCCAGCAGCGCCGGAGCCGTCGTATCGGTCACGCTTTCCTGGATTGCGGGGTCGAGTTTCTTCCAGGTCGTGCCGCGCTTGTTCACCACCTTCTCGACGCCGAGTTCTTCGATCCAGCCCGCGGCCCGCTCAGCCGTCAGCCCACCCTTCTTGAAATCGTGGAAACTGTAAGTGACGCCGCGCGAGTCGAGCCATTTGCGGGCCTTCTTCACCGTGTCGCAGTTCGGAATGCCATAGACCGTAATCATCGCCTCAGTTCCTTTCCATCGGCGCCGGCAGGTCGTCCACCGTTGCGAGCAAGACGTCGACCAGGCTGCGGCCGAGGGACTTCGACCGCTCCCCGTCCCAGCCATGCACCGGATCCGGCTGGTTGTCGGCGTCCTTGAACGGCATTTCCAGCGTCATCGAAAGCGCGCCGAGCCTGTTGGCGATATGCCCGGTCGAGGTGGTGAGATTGCCCTTGCCGGGCGCCGGCTTCGGATAGCCGTGCGCCGTCTGGAAATCCGGGTTCATCGCCGCATAGGTCGCCTGGAACCGGTCCAGCATCGTAACATGCGCCTCGGAAATTCCCGGTACGCCGTAACTTCCTGCGATGAAATTATAGGGAATCGCCTCGTCCCCGTGCACGTCGAAGGAGAGGTCGATGCCGCGCGCCACCATCGCCTCCAGCACGCAGAGCACCTCGGGACTCTTTTCCACGCTCGGCTCCGCCCATTCGCGATTGAGGTTCACACCGAGCGCGTTGGTGCGGAGATGCCCGCGCTTGCTGCCGTCCGGGTTCATGTTCGGCACCGCATAGACGACCGCCTTTTCCAGCAGCGCCCGGCTGGTGCCGTCGGCGGGGTCGAGCAGGCGCTCGATGAAACCCTCCATGTACCATTCCGCCATCGGCTCGCCCGGATGCTGGCGCGCGAAGACCCAGAGCTTCTTCTTCTGCTCCGAGGGTGAGCCGATGGTCAGCAGGTCGATGGTCTGCAGATCGTGGGTCTCGCCGATCACCTCGGCGGTGCAGCGCGGGGAGCCCTGCGCCGCGGCAATCAGGTCCTGGTGCCGCTCCATCGAATAGGGCTGGAAATAGGCGTACCAGACATAATCCGCTTCCGGCACATGGCGGATCGTCAGTTCCGTGCCGTCATAAGAGGTCGGGACCCGGAACCAGGTTTCGCGGTCGTAGGAGGCGCAGACGCGGTAGTTCTCCCAGCCTTTCGGATAGCTCGAGCCGCTCGCGTTCAGGATCCGCATGGTGACGCCGCGCCCGTTCGCGCCGGAAAGGCGGAAATGGAACCACTGGTAAAAGTCGGAGAGGTGGTCCTTGACGAGGCGAAGCTGGATGTCGTTCGGATCGTCGATCGAGACGGTCTCGATATTGCCGCTGTCGAAGGCAGCATCGATACGCAACATGGGAACTCCCGGAGGTGGTCGGCGGTGACGGCGCGGTACGGATGACCGGTTTCCGCGAGACTACGCGGCACCGGCTTTCCGCACCAGAGAGGAGTGCGGAAAGAGTCTGTTGAGCAGCCGGCGCGGCGCGGAGTTCAGAAGCGCTCCGCGCGCACCACCTCGACATTCGAGACCGAGATCAGCCCGGAGCGCGCGTTGACGAACGGGAACAGCTTTTCGAGCACCTCGTCCTTGTGCTGCGCGTCGAGGATGCACCAGAGCATCATCATGCCTTCGGATCCGGCAATCTGACCGTCGCGGGTCCAGCCGCCATTGAGGCCGCTGCCGCCGTGCACAGGCAGGAGAGTGAAACCATGCACGCCGGGAAGGTTCTTCAGAAGCGCCTCCAGGCGGGGGACGGCCAGTTGCTCGATCAGGATGTCCAGGCGGAGTTTCGGAAAGGTCTGCATGACTGTCTCCATTCACCGGATCAGGAGGCGAAAAGCGCGAAGGCGGCGGCGACGTAGAGCGGGATGCCGACCACCACGTTGAAGGGGAAGGTAATGCCGAGCGACAGGGTCGTATAGATCACCGGCTTGGCCTCCGGCAGCGCCAGCCGCATCGCCGCCGGCACCGCGATATAGGAGGCGCTCGCCGCCAGCACAATCATCAGCGCCTTGCCTGCCGGGGAAAGATCGAGCGGCCAGACCGCCAGCGCCATCAGCGCCGCCCCGACCAGCGGCATGTAGAGGCCGAACAGCACCGTGCCGCGATCGATCGCCGAGCGGTTCTGCAGCAACCCGCGCCCCGCGACCGCCCCCATGTCGAGCAGGAAGAGGCAGAGCACGCCCTTGAAGGGATCGACCACGAAAGGCTTGATGTCGGCGAGCCCGTCCTTGCCGGTGAACCAGCCGATCGCGAGCGCGCCGAGCAGCACGACGACCGAGGAGTTCAGCACCGCCTCGCGGGCGGAGAGCGAAGGCCCGTCGGCCGTCCCCTCGCCCGCCTGCTTGACCGCCCGTCCCGCGAGCCAGAGCCCGGCGACGATGGCCGGCGCCTCCATCGCCGCGGCGACGGCGACGAGGATACCTTCCGCCGCCTCGCCGCGGTCGGCCAGGACCTGGGTCGCGGTCAGGAAGGTGACGATGCTGATCGAGCCGTAATGTGCGGCGACCGCGGCGGCGTCGGTGCGGCCGAGCCCGCTCGCGACCCTGAGCGCGCCGAAGGCGAGCAGCGGGAACATGGCGCTGAAGAGGATGCCGACCAGCAGGGGCAGCACGCTCGCCGCCCCGGCGCCGCTGTCCGCCAGCCCGACCCCGCCCTTGAAGCCGATCGCCAGCATCAGGTAGAGCGCGATCGTCTTGGCGACCGGTTGCGGCAGGGAAAGATCGACGCGCGCCAGGGCCGCGAGAAAACCGAGGATGAAGAACAGAACCACCGGCGAGCCGAGCGTGCTGGCTGCAAGAGAGAGGATGCTGTTGATATCCATGACACGTCACTCAAAAAAAAGCCCCGGCCGCTCACGGAACCGGGGCAAGGGGGAGGGAATGCATTCAGGCTCTCGCCGTTGCCGCGGTTACAGGTCGCGCGGCGCTTCGGATCGCCCAGCGGAGGACCGCGTACCCGGCAAGGCCGGAGAGAATGGAACCGCTCATCACCCCGAGGCGCACGGCGCGCGCATGCTCCGGATCGCTGAAGGCGAGCGTGCCGATGAAGAGGCTCATGGTGAAACCGATGCCGGCGAGCAGCGAGACGCCATAGATCTGCGCGAAATTCGTGTCCTTCGGCAGCGAGGTGAAGCCGGACCTGATCGCCGCCCAGGCGAAGCCGAAGACGCCGATCTGCTTGCCGACGAAAAGACCGAAGGCGATGCCAAGCGGCAGCGGCTGGAAGAGATCCGCCAGGGAAAGCCCGGTCAGCGGAATGCCCGCATTGGCGAAAGCGAAGAGCGGCATGATCAGGAAGCCGACCCAGGGCTGCAGGCCGTGTTCCAGACGGATCAGCGGCGGCTCCTCGTCCTCCCGCGTCTTCAGCGGGATGGTCAGACCAATCACCACGCCGGCCAAGGTCGCATGGACGCCCGACTTCAGCACCGCGACCCACATCACGGCGCCGACCAGCACATAGGGCGCGACGCGGGTGACGCCAAGCCGGTTCATGGCAACGAGAACAACGGCGCCAATCAGCCCGGAGAGCAGCGCGACCCCGGAAAGCTCGGCGGTGTAGAACAGCGCGATGATCACGATGGCGCCAAGGTCATCGATGATCGCGAGAGACAACAGGAAGACCTTGAGCGCTGGCGGCACGCCCTTGCCGAGAAGGGCCAGAACGCCGAGCGCGAAGGCGATGTCGGTCGCGGCCGGGATCGCCCAGCCCTGCATCTCGACCGCCATGCCCCAGGTGAAGAAGAGGAAGATCAGCGCCGGCAGCGCCATGCCGCCGAGCGCCGCCACCGTCGGCAGCGCCGCTTCGCGCGGATCGGAGAGATGACCTTCCACCAGCTCCCGTTTGATCTCAAGAGCGACATAAAAGAAGAAGATCGCCATCAGACCGTCATTGATCCACAGGAGCAGCGGCTTATCGATGACGAGCTGGCCGACAGCGAAGGTCACCGGCGTTTCCAGAAGGCCGTCATAGAGCCAGGCGAGCGAGGAATTATCCAGGATCAGCGCCAGGATCGCGGCGAGAAACAGCAGAACGCCGGGCGCCGCCTCGTGGCGCAGCAGGGCGAAAACGGAACGCGAAGCAGCGGAAGCGGGAGCCGACATGTGATATCCTGGCGTCAGAAATTCGACAGACAGCCGCTTATGTAGGTTTGCGGATTTGAATTTCAATAAACAGCTATAAAATGATATAAACGACGACGAAAACAGGCGCTGCTATGCTGAGTAAACCGCTCCTGACCATCCATGAGGTCTCCGACCTCCTGAAAATGAAGGAAAGCACGGTCCGCAACTGGATCCGCGACGGCGAGCTACGCGCGATCAAGATGGGCCGCGACTGGCGCGTGGCAGAAAAGGACCTGGAAAGCTACCTGAACGCGCACGCCAACAAGCCGGAGGCGTGAGGGAGCTGTGCCTCACTCCCTCAATAAGGTCGTCATCCCCGCGTTCGCGGGAATGACGACCTAATGAGATGGTTGGGCTATAGAGAGGAGGTTGTTACCGCTTGCGGACGAACTCCGTCCTGAGCACGAGGCCCTTGATGCTCTCGTGCCTGCAGTCGATCTCTTCGGGATTGTCGGTCAGGCGGATCGACTTGATGACAGTGCCCTGCTTCAGGGTCTGCCCCGCGCCTTTCACCTTCAGATCCTTGATCAGCGTGACCGAATCCCCGTCGGCGAGTTCGTTGCCGGCCGCATCGCGGACCGCGTTCGCCGCCGCCCGCTCGGCCGCGACCTCCGAGGCCGGCCGCCATTCGCCGGTCGCTTCGTCATAGACGTATTCGTCATCCTGATCGGACATGGGTGCTCTTTCCGGCAAGGGGATCCTGCGCCCCTTATACGCCCCTCGCCCGCCCGCACAACTGCAACGGGGTCGCACCCTATGCGCTTGCTCCAATCAAAACGGTTGTCATCCTCACGCAAGTGGGGACCCAGAGAGCGTCGAGCTCGGACCTGGATCCCTGGGTCCCCGCGTCCGCGGGAATGACGACCGTTTTGATGGGTTGAAGGGGCGCTACCCCTTCAGCGCGAGAGCGCCGCCGATCGCGACAAACGCCCCGCCCGCCAGCATCTTCACCTGCCGGAGATAGGCGAACCCGCTCGCCCTGCCCGCCAGCCTTTCGGCGGCGAAGACATAAACCACCTTAACACCGCCCACCGACACAACGGCGATGGCGGAGAGCAGCGCGATATCCGTTCCGGAGAGGGTGGTGAGATCGAGGAAGGTCGGCAACAGGCTCGCATAGAAGAGGATCGCCTTGACGTCGCCCATGGTCAGCAGCAGTCCGGCGAGAAAACTCCCCGCCAGTCCGCCGCGCGCGCCTCTCGGCCTTGGCGCCGCGCCGTCCCCGGACGCGGGACGGAGCTGGGAGCGGATGAGCGAGAACCCGAACCAGACGAGATAGGCCGCCGCCGCGTAGCGGATCACGGCGAAGAGTGTACCGAGCTCAGCCGCCAGCGCCGCCATGCCGAGCACAGCCAGCGCGATGAAGACGAGATCGCCCGCGACGATCCCGAGCGCCACCGCGAGCCCGTGCCGCACACCGGACATGGCCGAGCGCGCGACGACGAGCGCGACGCTGGAACTCGGCAGCGCCGCCATGGCGGCCAGGACGAGGAACAGAGTGAAGGCCCCGAAGAGTGTCATGGCGGTGTGCTCCGTTTCAGATTGTCCGGTCCCGCGCCGACGGAAGGCCGGGATAGTCGATCACGGTGATGAGCTGGTCGACCTCGCCGGTGCCGCGGCAGAGCGGCGCGGTGACGGATTCGAACGCGACCCAGGAATTGTTCAGCGCCCAGGTCATCGAACCCTTGCGGAAGGTCGGCACGGCGCGCCCCATGGTCTCGCGGTAGCGTCCCAGCATCGCCTCGGCGCCGATCTTGTAATCGGACTCTGAGACATATTTCCGGCTGAGATCCCGGCCGATCACGCTGACGATCTCGGTCCCGACGATCCGGTGAAAGAAATCCCGCCCGCCATCCACGACCTCGACGATCTGCACATGGCCGATCCAGGGAAGCAGGCTCTCCGGCGTGAAATGCGCGCGGTCGGGGATCGCGGCACCGCCGCGGCACTCCGTCCAGAACCGGTGGAAGGACCGCACGAGCGGACTGGCGATATCCTCTTCCGCGACGATGTCGGACTGGGACATCTCAGCCACCGTTCCCGCAGAGGCGGAAAACCGAAGCGGCGGATGGCGATCCGCTATGTCCCAAAGATATCTGCAACGATAGACCGATCAGAACCACGCAACTTCAAAAGGATAGGCAGGATATCCGAGTTCCGGGCCGGCGGCAAACCGGCTGCGCAGAGCGCGCCCGCCCCCTTGAAAGTCAGCGGGCAGGAGAGCCGGGACCGAGGTGATCACGAAATGTGAAGGCGGAGAAACCGATCCCGGATCAGGCCCGGGGACGATTGGGAAATAAAGGAGTGCGCCCCACAATTCAGGGACTTCCGGCAAAGGCGCCCGGCGGGCAAGCCTAGTCCTTGATCGCCGAAAAGCTCGGCACGAAACTGAATCCGGTGGATTCATGCCGCACATATTTCGGCTCGAAGGCGATGTGCTCGGGGAAGCCCGTCACTTCGACCGTGCCGCTGACACGCGTGACGATACGTTCCATGAAGGCATTTGCCGTGCCGCGAAGCTCGGCGGCGATGACCCAGGTTGGAAAGTTCTCGCCTAAGGTGAGAACAAGGAAATTGTAACCGTTCGCGAGCACGAATTCATTTACTGCCCGGACCACGCCGAACTCGACCCTGGGATGGAGCGTGTAGTCATGCCCCATCATCAGGCCGCCGGACGCGACCTTCGGCGCGTAGCAGGTCAGATCCCGCATCACCCCGTCATAGGAATGGTCGGCGTCGATATAGACAACGTCGAGCGAGCCGTCCGCGATACGCTCCGCCGCGACGTGGGAATAGGCACGGTCGACCACGACCCGCCCCACGGCGATCTCCGGCGCGAAGTCCCTCAACACCCCCTCGTGACGCTCATCCTGAACGGCCTGTTCGGGGTTGTTCGAGTCCGGCTTCAGATGCGCGACGTCCTGATGCATCCAGGCATCGATCATCCGCAGCCGGCGCGGATTGCAGCCATCCAGAATCGTGCGCGAGAATCCGCCCGACGCGACACCGATCTCGGCGATTTCCAGTCCCTCGGGAAGCAGTTCGACGAGCTTCGCGCGTGTCAGTGGTGTAATCAGCATCGCAACCTCGATCCCAGAAACCGAAATAGGAGCATCGCCTGGTTCGGCATTCGCGCGTCTAGCGCCAGTGCTCGGGCACCCAACCGTACTGGATCTGGTGTGGCTTGGGCACTGTCGGAAAGGTCACGATCCTCGCGCCGGTCCGGGCCAGCCGCGGCGCATCGAGATCCGGTTCGAGCGACTTGTAGATCCGGATGGGGCCGCGCGGGAAGACATCGATCCCGGGCATGCATTCCTCAAGCCAGTCCTGATCGCCGGTCAGCCGGTCGAGGTCGCTCCTGTCGAAGCGGTCATGGACCGGCGCGGCGAACGTCCGGTCGAACAGCATGACGGAGGAATTGAAGCCCGGATTGAAGGAGTGCTCGAGGACATGGAACCCCACCTTCATCCCCTCGATGAAGCCGAGATCCCCGACCACGACCGTGTCGAGGTCGAGATAGAAAACCGTCCGGTCGGCGAACGGTGTCTGCGGATCGAACAGGGCCAGCTTCGCCCACCATCCCTGGAGCGGCCGATCCGAAATGTCGATAATGCCGATTTCGGGCCGCAGCCCCCCGGGATCGTCGGTCAGGCAGACGAAGCGCCAGCTCCCCGGCAGGTGGCGGCGCACCATCGCGTAGAGGCGATTGACGTAGTCGGCGCCGTATTTCGTCCCGTGCTTGACGCAGGCGACGGTCAGCTTGTCCAGCTCGACCGGCCGCGCGTCCGGGCTTTGCGACGGCGGTCCGTCCCGCAGCAGCGCCCGCGCCCGCTTCAGCGTATTGTTGAGCGGCGTAAGGTCGATGGCGTGTGGGAACGCCTCGATCACCCGCACCGCCTCCGCATAGTCGCCGGCATTGACGCGGAGCCGCGCCAGGCGGGCAAGCACCGAGCCGAAGAACGTCTCCTGGTTCTCGTCCAGAGTGGGCCCGCACGCGGCCAGCGCCGTGGAAAAGATCTCTTCGTATAGCGCGGCCGCCCGACCCGACCTGCCCTGCACGGAATGCACCCGCGCGATCGAGTCGAGGACGGTCATCCTGAGCCCGAGGGACTTGGCAGGCAGTTCCTCCAGAAGATCCTCGAGAACCCGCAGCGCCTCGCCATGCCGTCCGGTCTCGATCAGCAGGGAGGAGAACTGGTGGGTCAGGCCGTGATTCTCCGGATGGGCCGCGTGCAGCAGCCTCATATGCCTGAGAGCCGCCTCGGAATCCCGCTCCAGATCGTTGACGCCGGCATCCCGCCGGGCGCCCTGCCAGTTGATATAGTTCTTCACCAGCGCGCGGCGGAGCTCGAAGCCGTCCTCCGGTTCGGGAGAGTCCCGGAGCAGGATTTCGGCTTCCGCGACCGCGTCCGGGTCCCCGACCAGAATTCTTTCGATCAGCGACATGTTCGGGCGACCACCAAGAGCCTGTTTGAAATGCGGGCGCAGCCGGAGACCTGGACGCTGCGAAAAGCGCCACGGTGCCGGACAATGCGGCCCGGAGGCCGGTGCGCCGGTCATCTCTATCACGCGCGCCTTGCTCCTCTCAACCGGGGCCGCGCGCGGAAGCGCGACGGCAAGCCGGGATTTCCGAAGCCGGTTCCGGCTATGCTGCCGGCCGGACCGGACGGGGACGGCAATGACGGACAGGCACTTCCTGAGCGGGCGCATCGTGACCGCGCTTCTGCTCGGCGCGATCGCGGGTTTTCTCGCCGCGCTCTTCGCGAGCGACGCATTCTTCGACTGGGCCTTCGCGCGCCATCACAACATGCTCTCCTGGGCGGTCCGGCCGCTGCTGGTCCTGCCGTTCATCTTCTTCGCCTGGCGCCGCAACCTGAACGGCATCCTGACGACGATCCTCGCGCTCCTGACCTCGATGTTCTGGTTTCCCGCCCCTGCGGAGACCGGTCCCCGCGTCGCAGATTTCCTGGCGATGGAACAGGAGCGCCTGCGCGCCGGTCTCGACCTCAAGAACCTCCTCGGCCTCGCCGCCGTGCTCGCCTATGGCTGGGCGCTGGCCGCGGCCTTCTGGATGCGGTCGCTGCTGATCGGCGGCGCGGTCGTGGTTGCCGGCGCGGCGGGGAAGATGGTCTGGAGCATGATCGAGGGCGGCGAGAGCGGGACTGCGCTGCTGCCCTTCGCCATCGGCGGCGCGGTCGTCGTGGTGGCGGCGCTTATTCTATTTGCGATGCGGCGAAAGCCGCTCGATCGCCGCCACCGTCATACCGACAAAATCGATCCCGGATACCGAGCCCAGTAAGACGGATAGAGGCACGAACGAGATTTGCGCCCAAAGAATCCATGAAATAAATTTCATGCCATCTCAGTTCGACAAACACAGCCTTAAATCGAAAAATTTTTAAACAACATCAAATAAATACACAAATCCTCCCTATGAGAAGGCGCGCCCGACGACGGTTGCGATACAACAAGAATCCGCCGAAAAGCTGGATAGTTACAGAAAATTCTTCGATACCATTGATGGAATATCCATCATTTGATAATTTACCCCGACATTAAGGTTAAATTGAAATTTACAACGGTCAATCATGAGAATCACAATATCTATCATCACCACGCTAATATTACTTGGATGCGCAAGCCCACAATTCAAGAATAATGATGCTATATCTGCAATCGATGTAATCACACTTTCGAATTTTGACGGCCTTCATATTAAGGTAAAAATCTATGACCCAGAAAAAAACAACGATATTTCAATCTTGGAGTCTATGGGATTTCTTGTTACCGATGTCAGAATCGCAAACAATACAGATTTTTATTATATGATAACAAGAAACAGCATTTCTTTCTCGTCTAAAAGCGGACAATTATTCTTTCCAAAAGATGGAACAGATGTTCATTCGGACTCAAAAATGTTGTTTCCCTTTAATATATTCGCCATCCCTGTGGACTTAATCAACGCCCCCATCAACCTGATCAAAACAGATTTTACAAACACAAACTCACAATCAACGTTAGATTTTGGGCGCCTCATTGAGCCGAACACAACTGTTTCACGCGTCATGTTTTTTGATATGGGAGACGATCCTGTTTCTAAATATAAGTCGAGTGAACTAAAGATCTCTCCAGAAAAAATACGAGTAGTCGACCGGGTGGAGTACATCCATGACTTCAATTAAATCATCACATATTGCGCAAGAGAAGAAGCATATATTATTTGTTGTCATTGTGCTGATCATCGTTTTCGCGGGCACAGAGGCACTCGCAAACAATTTTCAGGAACGCTATGAAGCTGGAAATTTAGAGTTTCACGTTAAAAAAATGGAAATCAAGCCAAGGAAAATACTCAAGCAAAAAATAAGATGCAACGACAGAAGTGTCGCGCCGACAGTTGTTAATTTGGGGATTCATAAAAAATATGAGACCAACCTGACAAAAGAGAAAGTTTTAAAATTTTCCCAAGCCTTAGAGGTAAAAGCCGAACAGTTCCCGATTTCAGTGGCGCTTTCGGTTTTAGCGGAGTCCGCAAAAAAGGAAAACTGGAAATCTGTTGACGAAATGCAATATTCATCTATTACAACAGAAACAATATCTCCAATGCTTTGCGTGCATCAGTATGTTCATGCAAATCTTGAATACCAAACAACAGAAATATCCAGTAAAGAAAGCTGGCTATTCTATGAGAACACCACAGATTTTTCGATAAAAAAAATTGTAGGTGCCTGGCTTTCGAAAGATTACGAGTACGATGAATCCTGCCACTACAGTTGCGCGATCCAGGAGACTCAAGGAAAAGTGACGGATCAGAATGGCAATCATATTATGGTAGCAATCAAGAATTCTGCAAATGCCTTCATACATCCATTATACAGAAACAAAAGCCTCGAAATTATTTCATGGAAAAAATACAAAATCCCGGATTCGATACTTACCGAGTTCAACCATCAATAAAATGAATTACCAGTTCTAACGCAGACGCACTGCAATCCGGGCGACAAATTTGCTGTACCATATTTCCGTACACCTCAGTATCGAAATTCAAATTCGTAGACTTTTATAGAGATCCAGGGAGACATGACTCAATTTCTGTCGTCCACGCTGTACCCCAATACCAGTTCGTCCCCCGTCTTCCCGCGGATCCCCCAGTTCGCCATCGGCGTTTCGAAGATCGTGATCTCCACGTCCTCGACCGGGATGCCCAGCCCCGCCGGGACCCGTTCCATGATCGCGTGCAGCAGCGCCTTCTTCGTTTCCGGCGCTCTGCCCTCGAACATGGAGATCTCGATCACCGTATAGGCCGCACTCCGGTCCGCCGGGCGAATGAAATCCTCCGGGTCCAGCGGGATGAAGCGGTGGAAGCGCTTCTCCTCCGGGAGTTTCAGGAACTCGGTCGAGCAGCCGTGCAGGATGTCGGACAGGCGCGCGCGGTGGCGGGCGAGATGGGCGCGCTCACCGTAGATCTTGTACTGCGCCATCGGCTTTGCCCCCTCTCACGTCTCCGGGCCGGCCCCCGAGACGCCGTTCCGGCGCGCGGTTCGGGCCCGGCTCCTCTCTTTCCAGAGGGCATAGAGATACATCAGCACTCCGAACACAAGCCCGTAGCCGAACGCATGCCGGATGCCGAAATCCCCCAGCGCGCCGCCCGGGCCGAGCCAGGCCCGGACGGCGATCATCGTCAGGCAGAACACGGCGCCGTTCATCAGGCCGCGCCAGTGCGGCAGCTCGAGGAAGAAGCGCCCGTCCCGCCTGGTCATGACCCGATTCCTCCGCCAGGCGCGGCGCGCTGCGATGCGCTTTCCCCGGCGCCCGGCACCGTTGCCTCCTAGAAGCTGTAGGTCACGCCGAGGAGCGCGACGGGCGCGGTTTCCTGCTCGACCATCGGACTATCCGCCGCGTCGCCGAGCAGATGGGTGACGCCGAGCGCGCCCGTGGCCGTAATGCTCTCCGTAATGCGATAGCGCGCACTGAGGCGGAACGTGACGTCCCGGAAGCCGCTGCCCGGCGCGTAGGTGCGAAGCCCCGACCGGGCGCTCTCCCCGGCATCGATCCCGAAATAGCCGTCCATGTATTTCTCGCTCGCCCATTGGGTCCCGAGGCTCGGGATGATGGTCAGCCTGTCGCTTGCGGCGACGGGATAGGCGAGCGACGCACCGACCAGCAATCCCCGGTCTGATTCGGTGACAGCCTGGGTCGCCTCGAGTTTGCCCACGAAGCCGCGAAACCGCGTCGAGACGAAGAGCCGCGCACCGAGGGCATCATCCACATCGTCGATGCCGCGTGCGACATCCTCGCCGTCGTAGCCCTTCATCCAGTCGATGGCGACGCCGGCGGTAAAGCGCTCCGTCTCGAGGATGTTGAGGCCGATCCCGTCACCGGTCCTGGCGAAGAAGCGGCCGTATTTCACGTCGAGAAGCGGTACCGGCTGCGCTTCGTACTCTTCCGAGCCTAGGAAATCGGGGGCCACGGCAACGCCGAGCCCCAGGGTCCACCGCGTGTCGTCCTTGCGCTCCGGCGGGGCCGACGATGCTGTCGGACTCACCGCCTGTCCCGGAACACTGTCCGCGCCCGCGTGCGCGGTTGCCGTGCTGCCGACGCTTCCGAGAACCGTGATAAGATACAGTGCGGCAATGCTTTGCCGCCTGGGCATGAAATGGATTGGCATATAGTCGCCCCTTGTTAAGATGCAGTTACGCATCTTATGAAAGGTTGATCGCCAAAGGTCAAGATGCGAAGTCGCATCTTATTGGAGTTGTCACGTTATGGCGGAACGTCGTCGCGGTGCCGCACTGGAGCGGGCCCTACTGGAGGCGGCCTGGGAGGAACTTTCGGAGCGCGGATATGCCGGAATGACGATGGACGGCATCGCCGCCCGCGCCGGGACGAGCCGGCCGGTCATCGCCCGCCGCTGGGAAAACAAGGCCGATCTCGCCATCGCGGCGATCCGCCACCAGATGAAGGCTTATCCGAGCGAGGTCGGCGACCTCGGGGACCTGCGCTCCGAACTGCTGGAATACATGGAGCTCATCTCGAAACGCACAATGGCGCTTGCCGCGATCTTCTCGGTCTTCGCGAGCGAGTATTTTCAGGAGACCGGCAACACGCCAAGCGACCTCAGGAGTTCATTGTCCGCGGGACAGACGCAGGGCCTGCCGCCGATCCTCGAACGCGGTGTCAAGCGCGGGGAGATCGATCCGCAGAAACTGATCCCCGCGATCGAGACCCTGCTCCTCGATCTGACGCGGCAGTACGCGATCATGACGTTCAGCCCGCCGCCGGCCGACCTTCGCGAAATCTGGGTGGATTCGATCTTCCTGCCGCTCGTGCGAAAATCCTGAACGCAACCGGGACCGACACCGTCAGTTCTCGTCGCGCGTCCCGGCCGCGGCGGCCCGCGCCTTCTCCTGCCGCTTCTGCCGCCAGAGCGAATAGACATACATGACCGCACCGAACACCAGGCCGTAGACCACCGCGCGGTAGACGTCCTCGGCGGTGACCTCGGTGCTCGGGCCGAGCCAGCCCTGTGCCTGGGCGCCGAGCATCAGGATGCAGAGCACGACACCGTTGAAGACGCCGCGCCAGAGCGGCTTCTCCAGGATGAAGGGTTTGCGCTCTTCCATCCCAGTTCCGGGGGTCCCGGTCTCGTTGCCGCTCATGGCGTTCCCTCGTCTCGTTTAATTGGGCGTTTTGATATCCAGCCCCAATTGTGCCCGACGGCGCAGCCAGAGGCTAGGCCGGTATCGGTCGTCGCCGCTGACAGCGTGCATCGCCGCCATGATGGCGAAGGCGCGCTCGACACCGAGATCGGCGACGATCTCCAGCGGGCCGAGCGGATAGTTGAGGCCAAGTTTCATGGCGAGATCGATGCTGTCCGGATCGGCAATGCCGATCTGCGCCATCTCGCAGCCGAGATTGCCGACCATGCCGCGGATGCGCTGGGCGATGAAGCCGGCGCTGTCCTTGATCGCCGTCACCTTGCGGCCGTTCTTCTGCAGCGCCGCCGAGACCGCGTTGAGCGCGTCTTCCGAGGCGCCCGGCGCGGACATGATCGTCACCCGCTTCGAGGTGTCGCCGGTCACGTCGATGGCGACGAGACGGGTATGGTCGATGCCCATGCGGCTGGCGAAGGTGGCGCAATCCTCGCCGAAGAGCGCGGCGACGATCGGCGAGGAGCCGTCGTCGGTCTCGTCGAGCGCAACGCCCGCCAGCAGGTCGTCGAGTTCCGGTGCGTGCGCGGCGACATGGACCTGCACCGCCGGGGCGGCCGCGGTCTCGTGATCCGGGCTCGGCGGGTCGATCTCCTGGCCCTTTTCGTCATAGCGGAAATGGCCGATGCCGGTCTTCCGGCCGAAGCGGCCGGCGTCGTAGAGCGCCTTGTGCAGCGGCACGGTCCGGAGGCGCGGATCGTAGCTGTACTGCTCGTGCACGATCAGCGAGACCGGATAGTTCACGTCGATCCCGGTCAGGTCCATGAGCTGGAACGGGCCCATGCGGAAATGCCCGCAATCGCGCATCACCGCATCGACCTGGGCCGGCGTCGCAACGCCCTCGTGCACCACGGCGAGGCCCTCGGTGGTGAAGGCGCGGCCGCCGAAATTCACCAGGAAGCCCGGCGCGTCCTTCACCTTCACCGGCGTGCGGCCCATGCGCTCGCCGAGCGCGCAGAGCCCGTCCATGACCCATTCCTCGGTGCCCGGCCCGCGGATCACCTCGACGAGGCGCATCAGCGGCACGGGGTTGAAGAAGTGGAAGCCGGCGACCCTTTCGGGATGCTTGCAGACCCGGGCGATGGAGCCGATCGGCAGCGAGGAGGTGTTGGAGGTCAGCAGACAGTCTGCGGCGACATGCTCTTCGAGTTCGGCGAAGACTTGTCGCTTCACCTCAAGATTCTCGAAGATCGCCTCGACCACGCACTGGCAGTCCCTGAAGTCGGCGAGGCTGGAGGCGACGGTGACCCGGTCCGCCATCGCGGCGACCGCGTCGGCCGTCAGCTTGCCCTTCTCGGCGAGACGCTCGAGACGCGAGATCACCTGCGCCTTGCCGGCTTCCGCGCTGCCTTCCTTGGCGTCGAACAGCACCACGTTCATCTCGCCCTGGAGGGAGACCTGCACGATCCCCTGCCCCATGGCGCCCGCACCGATCACACCGACGGTGAGACCGGCTTTCGCAGCATCGAATGTCATCAGATCAAACCTTTTCGATGATGGTCGCCATGCCCTGTCCGACGCCGATGCACATGGTGCAGAGCGCGTATTTGCCGCCCTTGTCCTGCAGCTCCTCGGTCGCGGTCATGATCAGGCGCGCGCCGCTGGCGCCGAGCGGATGGCCGAGCGCGATGGCGCCGCCGTTCGGGTTCACCCGCTCGTCGTCGTCGTCGATACCCAGATCGCGCAGCGAGGCGAGCACCTGGGCCGCGAAGGCCTCGTTCAGCTCCATCACGGAAAGGTCGCCGACCTTGAGGCCGGCGCGCTCCAGCACCTTGCGGCTGGCCGGGATCGGGCCGACACCCATGATCCGCGGCTCCACGCCGGCGGCGGCACCGGTGACGATGCGGGCGCGCGGGGTCAGGCCGTGGCGCTTGGCCGCCTCTTCGGAGCAGACGATCATCGCCGCCGCGCCGTCATTGACGCCGCTGGCATTGCCCGCGGTGACAGAGCCGCCTTCCTTGCGGAACGGGGTGCCGAGCTTGGCGAGCGCTTCGGCGGTCGTGGACGGGCGCGGATGCTCGTCGGTATCGACCACGGTGACGGCGCCCTTGCGGCCCTGGATCTCGACCGCCGCGATTTCGCGGGCGAGACGTCCGTTCTCCATCGCCTTGCCGGCGCGCTGCTGGGAGCGCAGCGCGAAGGCGTCCTGGTCCTCGCGGCTGATCTGGAACTGCTCGGCCACGTTCTCCGCCGTCTCCGGCATGGAGTCCGTGCCGTACTGCTTCTGCATCTGAGGATTGATGAAGCGCCAGCCGATCGTGGTATCGAAGATCTCGGCATTGCGGTCGAAGGCGCTGGTCGCCTTGCCCATGACGAAGGGCGCGCGGGACATGCTTTCGACGCCGCCGGCGATGAAGAAATCGCCCTCGCCGGAGCGGATCGCGCGGGCCGCGGCATTCACCGCCTCCATGCCCGAGGCGCAGAGCCGGTTCACCGTCGCGCCCGGAACTTCCGGCGAGAGACCGGCAAGCAGCAGGGCCATGCGGGCGACGTTGCGGTTGTCCTCGCCGGCCTGGTTGACGCAGCCATAATAGACGTCGTCGAGATCGTCCCAGTCGACCGAGCCGTTGCGCGCCATCAGGCTCTTGATCGGATGCGCCGCGAGATCGTCCGCGCGCACCGTGGAGAGCGCGCCGCCATAGCGGCCAATGGGGGTGCGGATCGCATCGCAGATGAAGGCTTCGGTCATGTCGGCGGCTCCCAATGAGATTTTTGCGAAATTGAATTTCGCAGCTTATTGTCGCGTGCAGTATGCACAGCCTAATATCCCGGTCAATTTCCACTCGGGAAGCATAATCTTGCCGTCCGCGCCTCTCCTCCGGACGGCGCAAAGCCAAGGGAGCAAACAGTGTCCGTCGTCATCCTCGATCATCCGCGCGAGCGCGAAGAGAACGATCGCATCGCCATCGTCCGCATCAACCGCCCGGACGCGCTGAACGCGCTGAACCTCGAAGTGCGGCAGGAGCTGGCCCGCATCTTCCGGGAGCTGACGGAGGACGAGGATGTGCTGGCGGTCGTGCTGACCGGCGACGAGAAGGCCTTCGCCGCCGGCGCCGACCTGAAGGACATGGCGGACCGCACCACGGTCGAGATGTTCCACCGCAAGACCGAGCGGCTCTGGCAATGCATCGCAGACTATCCGAAGCCGGTGATCGCGGCGATCAACGGCTACGCGCTCGGCGGCGGGCTGGAGCTCGCGATGCATTCCGACATCATCGTGATCGGCGAGACGGCCCAGGTCGGGCAGCCGGAAGTGCGGGTCGGCATCATGCCCGGCGCCGGCGGCACTCAGCGCCTGACCCGCGCGGTCGGCAAGTTCCAGGCGATGCGCCTCTGCCTGACAGGGCGGCCGATTGACGGCAAGGAAGCCTTCGCCATCGGGCTCGCGAGCCAAGTCGTGCCGGATGCCGAGGTCTTCGAGACCGCCTACAAGATGGCGAAGGACATCACCCGCATGCCGCCGATCGCCGTGCAGCAGATCAAGTCGGCCATCATCAAGGGCCAGGACGCCTCTCTGGAGACCGGCATGGCGCTGGAGCGGGCCATGTTCCAGGGCCTCTTCGCCACCGCCGACCAGAGCGAGGGCATGCATGCCTTCATCGAAAAGCGGCGTCCGGAATTCAAGGGCGAATAAAAGCGCGAGGATCCTTCCTCTCCAGAGGGAGCGGAGGATGGCGGTACGGCGGGAGGCTACGCACCGTCGTCCGCCGCTCCCCAGGCGCGCGATAGCAATGTCCTGAGGCGCGCGCCTTTGATCATATCCTCTCCGATCGCATTGCCCAATTCCCGATAGGCCTCGAACTGCGCCGGATCGAAGAACTGGTCCGAGGTCGGCTCGTGCGGAAAGGCCGGATGATCGGTCTTGTAGCCCCGCGTCTCGAGGCTCAGCCCGTCGAGCATCACCGCCTTGATATAGACGATCACACCCTCCTCCTCCGGCGTCTCGCTGCCGCGCGGGGGATACTTGATCCGGCCGATAATATAGCCGTGATCGGCGGCGGTGCCGTTGACCGGGAAACCGGTCTCGCGGCGCGGCACGAGGCTGGAGACGCGGTTGCACCAGTGATCGTAGACCTGGCTCTCGCCGAGAGCGGGCTTTCCCGAGCCGTCCGCCTTCTCGAAGGCCTTCACGTAGGTGTCGCGATCATAGAACGGATCTCCGAAATCGACGCTGACCCCGAAATCCTGGCTCACCCGGCGCACCGTATTCTGCAGATCGCCGAACTGGAAATCCGGATCGGCCCCGGCGTCCGACACGACGATGAGGCGGCAGCGCCGGCGGATCAGCTCGTAGATCGCGAGATTTTCGAAATGCCCGCCGTCGCTGAGCTGGAACCATTTGCCCTGCTCCGACAGCGGAGACAGGCCGATCGACGAGGCCATGACGTCGAAATGGCTCGGCTTGCCGCTGTACCAGAGGAATTTCGGCGCGTTCCGGTTGCGCACGAAATAGCCGAGACGGATGTTCAGCAGGCTCATCAGCCAGGAAACCGAGCGCCTCCGGGTGGCTCCGGTCCCGGCCCAGCCGGAATTCGGATTGGCCGCCGCGCCCGAGATCGTCATCGCGGTCGCAAGGGTCATGTCGCCGCCGGAGAACTTCACGGTCGGCTGGTAACCCCCGGCATCGCCCCCGCAATAGATCCGCGACATGACGAAATTGTCCCCGCCGCGGCGCCGGTAGAGGCTGTTCCTGGACTCCGTCAGGATCAGGTTGGTATTGACCAGATGGTACGGCGCGCCGGTGTCCGGATCGGAAATGTCGCGCAGCTCCTCGATATTCGCGCCGGTCGACTTGTGGACCCGGTTGCCGGAAATCGATCCCGGCATCGGCATAAAGGCTTCCATCAAGCGGTCGCGGTAAAACCGGTGCAGCGAAATGTAGTTTGCGTTGACCAGATAGCCGCTCAGCAGAGCAACGGCGAGAAAGACGAGAAAGACGACATTGCCGATCCCGAGCTGGGCGATCCAGTGCCCATCATAGTCGGAGACGGCAATGACGCCGCCGCTTTCCCGCACGATCAGCGCGAGGGTACAGGTCATAACCAGGAAGCCACCAAGCACAAGGAGCGCAAGCCCGGGAAGGACCGCACTTCTTATCAGCGGGTGTTGCGATTTCTTGGCAGAAACCAGTGCGCTGGCCATGCCGCCGAACATTGCCCCGGCGCCTGTCCCCCCGAAACTCCCGAGCGTGTTGTGCAGCAGCACGGCGATGTAGGGCAGCACGCCGACCGTGATCGCCAGCAGGCTGAGCGGAAGGATCCATTTTCCGGAGCTCTCGAAGAGCCGGCGCTGGGCATAGGACCAGTCGGCATCCTTTCGCCGCGTGATAAAGAAGGTGCCGATGGAGTAGATCAGCGAAACCAGTGCGAAGATTACCAACCCGAGGAGTCCGCCAATCAGGACGATCTCGTGCAGATTGAGGAATCCCGGCCTGAGCAGGGACGCCGCCGCTTCCGGGAGGCTGGACTCGATCGCCTCGCGCTTCACGAACATTGCCTGCAGATCCGGCCACCAGGGCGCCCGGAAGCCGAGCATCAGGATCAGGAAAATCGCCATGGACACCGGGACCCAGACCAGCAGGTTGAGAAAGATTCCCCGCACCACGACGGCGATGCCCGAGAGAAGAGAGATGTCCGGATTCGGTGCCAGATATTCCGCGTGCTCGCGAAGGTAGCGCAGCATGCCCTCCCAATGGAGTGGATTGGCGCGATCCCGCGGCGGCGCGGTGCCGAATGGAAAGTCGGCGGGGCCGAGACCGTAGGGCCCGCGGCCCGAGCCCTCCTCCACGCGATGTTTCTCGTAATTCTTGCCAAGCAGCCAGCTGAGGCAGGAGCCGATATAGCCGCCCCCGGAGACCGTCGAGAGATAGTCGAAGCCCTTCAGCAGATCGTGGCGCGCCAGCGCTTGCAGCAATCCGAGCGCGAAGGTGGCGGAGCGGATACCGCCGCCGGAGATGGCAAGGCCGGTGAACCGCTCGGCTTCGCCGCCGCCGAACTTGCGGCGCCGGGCTGACAGTCGTGCGCGTTCAAGCTTGTAGATTTCGCTTTCGCAGAAATTCTCGCCGCGGATCTCGTCCTTGGTGCGCGATCCGATCGGCCTGAAGGCGGCGTCTTCCGTCATCACTCTTCTCCATGCCTTTCGCAAGGATGGAGAAGAGCAGAAAGTTATGCAATTTAAAATTGCATTATGAGAGTCGTATTTCGCCTTAGAGGCGGACGACCAGCTTGCCGAAATGTCCGGCCGCCCGCATGGCGTGGAAGGCCTGACGTGCGTCGGCGAGCTCGTAGGTCTCGCTGATCACGGGCTTCAGGCCGTGTAGCGAGATGGCCGCGTTCATATCCTCGAACATGCGCCGGGATCCGACATAGATGCCTTGCAGCCGGATCGACTTCCGCATCACGTTCACCGGGTTGATCTGGCCGCCGGTCAGAATCCCGATAAGCCCGATGCTGCCTGCGATGCGTGTGGCTGCGATCGATCTTTCAAGGGTTCCCGCGCCGCCAACCTCGACGGTGTGATCGACCCCCTTCCCACCGGTCAAATCCAAAACGTTATGATGCCAGTCCGGGCACGCGCGATAGTTGATGACCTCGTCCGCCCCCATCTGCTTAAGGCGCTCGATCTTCTCGTCGCTGGACGAGGTGCAGATGGTTCGCACGCCCATCATTCGGCAGAACTGCAGCGCAAACACGGAGACGCCTCCGGTGCCGAGCAACAGCACCGTGGTTCCCGCCTTGACGCGCGCGACTTCGACCAGGGAATGCCAAGCCGTCAGCGCCGCGCAAGGCAGCGTCGCCCCCTCCTCGTAACTCAGGTTGTCGGGCAGCCGGACCAGACCGTCTTCGCCGAGAACCCGGTATTCCGTCAGCATCCCGTCGAGCGCTCCGCCCAGCGCCCTGCCCGTCAGTTCGGCATTCACGTCGCCGTCGATCCAGCCCTGGAAGAAGCAGCCGCAAACCTTGTCGCCCGCCTTCCAGCGTGTGACGCCGGCACCGACCTCGACGACATCGCCCGCTCCGTCCGAATTCGGAATGCGCGGATAGGGAATGCCCCGCGGCACCGGATCCTCGACGGTCGAGAGGTCGCGGTAATTGATCGAGGAGGCGCGGACTCGCACCAGCACCTGACCCGGCCCCGGCTTCGGATCCGGCCGTTCGTTCAGCGCCAGCGCGTCGACGCCGCCGTCGGAGACGATTTCATAGGCTTTCATCGGAATTCTCCCGGTGAATGTCTGGTCAAGCGCCGAAGCGGCCGCAATCGATCAGCAGGGTCTGCCCGGTCACGGCGCCGTTGGCGCAGAAGAACAGCATGGTCTCGGCGATGTCTTCCGGCTCCACCATGCGCTTCAGCAGCGAATTGGCAACCGAAGTGTCCTTGCGCGATTGCGGCCAGACATCGGTCCAGGGCGTCCTGACAAGACCCGGCGCCACCGCGTTGACCCGGACCTCGGGCGCCATCGCCTTGGCGAGGTTCTTGGTCAGGTTCATCAGCGCCCCCTTGGAGGCGGCATAGGCGATCGAGCTGCCGATCCCGCCGAAGGCCGCGATGGAGGCGGTGTTGACGATGCAGCCCCGGCTCTCCTTCAGCGCCGGACGCGCGGCGCGGGCACAGCGGAACGGGCCCATCAGATTGGTCTGCAGGATTTGCGACCAGAACTCCTCGGTCATCGCCTCCAGATCCTCGAACGGGATCGGCTCGACGGAGACCGGGGTGCCGGCATTGTTGATCAGGATGTCGAGCCCGCCGAGCGCGTCGATGGCATCCGCCACCATGCGGTCGGCATCCTTCGGATCGGCGACGTTGCCGGCGATGGCCTGCGCGGAGAGACCGGCCTGGCGGAACGCCGCCACCGTCTCCTCGCCGCGCACATCGTCCGGCAGGTGGTTGACCGCGACCTCGGCGCCGCATTCGGCCAGCAGCTTCGCCGTGGCGCGCCCGATGCCGGACGCGCCGCCGGTGACCAGTGCCTTCTTGCCGCTCAGATCGGCCTTCAGCATATCCCGCTCCCCGATCAGGCGTTCGTGCCGAGCTTGAAGGCGGCGCGCGCCTCGCTCGGGTCCGCGACCTCGCCGCCGATGCTCTCGATGATCTGCACCGCGCGCTCGACCAGCACGGCGTTGTTCTTCGCCAGTTCGCCGCGGGACATGTAGAGATTGTCCTCGAGCCCGACGCGGGTATGCCCGCCGAGCATGGCCGCCTGCGCCACCATCGGGAACTCGGTGCGCGAGATGCCGAAGCCGGACCAGATCGCGTCCTCGGGCAGCAGGCTCTTCATGAAGGCCATGCTTTCCGGCGTCGCCGGCGCACCCCAGGGAATGCCGAGGCAAAGCTGGAACAGCGCCGGGGATTCGAGATGGCCTTCCTTGATCAGCTGCTTCGCCAGAAGAACGTGGCCGCTGTCGAACACCTCGAGCTCCGGCTTCACGCCGAGCTGCTTCGCCCGGTCCGCCATGGCGCGCAGATGCTTCGGCACGTTCACCATGGCGCGCTCGCCGAAATTCAGCGTCGCAACGTCGAGGGTGCAGATATCCGGCAGCAGGTCTGCGATATGCTGCATCCGGACTTCCGGCGTCTTCATGTTGGTGCCCTTGTCGAACGCGATCGGCTCGACATCGCCCGGAATGAAGCTGCCGCCCGGCCCGGTGGTCAGATTGATGACGACGTCGGAGCCGCTGTCGCGGATCCTGCCGACGGTCTCGCGGTAAAGCTCCAGGTCCATGCTCGCCTTGCCCGTCTCGGGGTCGCGGACATGGATATGGACGACGGCGGCACCGGCCTTGCGCGCGTCCAGCGCAGCGTCTGCGATCTGCTTCGGCGTGACCGGCACGGCCTTGCTCTTGCCGGCGGTGTCGGCACTGCCCGTCAGGGCACAGGTGATAACGGTTTTCTGGCTCATTTCGCTCCCCAGTAAGCTGCCATCTGGTTGCGCCTTCCGAATTGTGGAAAGATGTTCCACGGCGCTTGTCTCTTAAGGCGCCGCATCTTAGGGAAGGCCACTTTCCGGTGTCCACGCCGGTTCGAGCATGGATTTCCCCCCGCCCGCGCACGAATGCGCTCCGATCAGACGAGTCATGAGATCATGAGAAACCTTCAGCTTCCCGGCCGCTCCCCCGTTTTTGCGCGCAATGCCGCGATTGCGACCAGCCATCCGCTGGCCACGGCCGCCGGCCTCTCGATCCTGAAATCCGGCGGCAACGCGGTCGATGCGGCGATCGCGGCCTGCGCCGTGATGTGCGTGGTCGAGCCCGCCATGACCGGCATCGGCGGCGACTGTTTCGCGCTCTACGCCCCGAAGGGCGCCAGCAAGCCGATCGCGCTCAACGGCTCCGGCAAGGCACCGAAGGCGGCCACGCTGGCAAAGCTGAAAGAACTCGGCATCAAGGACGAGATCCCGCTGCACAGCCCGCACGCGGTGACCGTGCCGGGCGCCATCGCCGCCTGGTCCAAGCTGCTCGCCGATCACGGCTCGAAGAGCTTCGCCGAGATCCTGGCGCCGGCCATCGACTATGCCGAGCAGGGCTACGTCGTACATTCCCGTGTCGCCTTCGACTGGGAGGGTGAGGTCGAGGACCTTGCCGCCGATCCGGACACAGCGAAGGTCATGCTGGTCGACGGCAAAGCACCGAAGGCCGGCAGCATCCATCGCCAGCCGCAGCTCGCCGAGACCCTGAAGAAGATTGCCGCCGGCGGCCGCGATGCCTTCTACACGGGCGAGGTCGCCGAAGACATGGTGGCCAAGCTGAACGCTGTCGGCGGCCTCCACACGATGGAGGATTTCGCCGCAGCCGACGCCGAATATGTCGAGCCGATCAAGACGAACTATCGCGGCTACGACATCTATGAATGCCCGCCGAACGGCCAGGGCATCTGCGCGCTGATGATCCTCAACATCCTCTCCGGGTTCGACGTCGCGTCTCTCAATGAGGCCGACCGGGTGCACCTGATCGCCGAGGCCACCAAGATCGGCTACAACCAGCGCAACGCCTATGTGGCCGACCCGAAATTCTCGAACGTGCCGGTCGAGTGGATGCTCGGCGACGAGCACACGGCCCAGATGCGCGCCATGGTCGACATGAACAAGGCCGGGAACTTCAAGGACAGCGATTTCCCGGTCCATCGCGACACGATCTATCTCTCCTGCATCGACGAGCAGGGTAACGCGATCTCCTTCATCAACTCGCTCTTCTCCGGCTTCGGCAGCATGATCATGGCGCCGAAATCCGGCGTCATGCTGCACAGCCGCGGCAACAGCTTCCACGTGAAGGAAGGCCACCCGAACTGCATCGAGCCGCGCAAGCGCCCGATGCACACCATCATCCCGGGCTTCGCGTTCAAGAACGGTACTCCTGTCGCGCCGTTCGGCGTGATGGGCGGGCAGTATCAGTCCACCGGCCAGGCCAACTTCGTCTCCAACGTCGTCGACCGAGGCCTCGACATCCAGGAAGCGATGGACGCGCCGCGCAGCTTCGCGACGGCCGAAGGCACCCTGCAGGTCGAATGCGCCTTCGAGGAAGGCACCTATGCCGCGCTCGAAGCCAAGGGTCACAAGCTCGACCGGGTGGAGAAGCCGATCGGCGGCAGCCAGTGCGTCTGGCGCGATCCGGAGACTGGCATCCTTCAGGCGGGTTCCGACCCGCGCAAGGACGGCCACGCCTCCGGTTACTGATCGACACGCAGCGAAAGACCTGAAGAGACATGAGCAAGCGCTACAATCTCGTCGTCGTCGGCCTCGGCATCATGGGCCGGCGGATGATCCAGTACATGCTGCCGCATGACCGCTTTTCGGTCATGGGCGCATGGGATCCGTCGGCGGAGTCCGTCGCCACGGCGAAGTCCGAATTCCCGGACATGAAAATCTGGGACAGTGCCGAGGCGATGATCGCGTCGGCGGAGACGGAGCTGGTCTACATCGCCTGCCCGCCGGCCTTCCATAAGCATTATGCCGACCTCGCGATGGATGCGGGCAAGCCGGTCTATTGCGAGAAGCCGCTCGGCATTTCCGTGCCGGAGAGCGAGGCAATGGTCCGCCGCCTGGAAGAGACCAGCACCCCCAACGTCGTCAATTTCTCACAGGCCTCCCTCGAGGGCGTCGAGATCATCGAGGCGGCGATGAAGAGTGGCGAGATGGGCAAGATCGTCGGCGCCGAGCTGGTGATGCATTTCTCGCAGTGGCCGCGCGACTGGCAGGCGGATGCCGACTGGCTGCGCTTCCGCGACCAGGGCGGCTATACCCGCGAGGTGACCTCCCATTATCTCTACGTCACCGAACGGTTCCTCGGGCGTGCCAAGCTACTCTGGAGCAAGCCGACCTACCAGGCCGACCCGAAGCTCTGCGAGACCCATGTCCACGCCATGCTCGATTGCGGCGGCGTGCCGGTGAGCTACAGCGGGGCCGTCGGCGGCGTCGGTCCGGACCGGATCGAGGGCACCTTCTACGGCACGAAGAAGAGCTATCGCCTCAGCACCTTCTACGTGCTTGAGGAAACTACCGGCGGCGCTTGGGAACTGGCGATGGAACTGCCGGAAGACCCGCGTGCCATCTCCGTCCCGCGGCAGATCGACAATGTCGCCCGCTGGATGGATGGAACGGCGCACACCATGCCTTCGGCCGCGGACGCGCTCTCGGTGCAGAAGCTGGTCGAGGGTATCCTCGCCGACTGATCGAACATTCTGCTCCCGGCGGTTCAGACTGCCGGGAGCTTTTCTCTCAAGGCATCGAGCTTTGCCGAGCGATAGCCTCGGCGCGTGACCATCAGCGTGCGGATCGCAGCGAATTTCCCCGCCAGCGGCTTGCGGCTGAAACGCCCGCTTGAATGAACCACCTCCAGCACCGATTGCGGAACGACGCAGAAACCGGTCCCGGCCGAAACGCAGGCCAGCATCGCAAGATAAGAGCCGACCGACAGCACCGTGCCGGGTGCGACGCCGGACTCCAGGAGCCAGTCCTCCAGATAGCGCCGGTAGGCGCAGCCCTGCTCGAAGGCGATCATGGTACGGCCGCTCAAGCTGCCCGGATCGTCCAGCGCCCCGAAGCTTTCCGGCGCGACGAGCACCAGCGCCTCCTCGAAGACCGCCTCGGAGACCAGATCCTCGTGCCGGACCGGCTCCGCAACGAAACCGACATCGATTTCCCGTCCGAGCAGCTTTCCGACGATCGCCCCCGCCGTGCCGGTGACCACATCGACCGCGACCTCGGGACAGGCGGCGTGAAAGCGCGATAGCAGGTCGGGCAGGCGCGAGGCGGCGGTGCTTTCCATCGCCCCGATCCGGAACGGGCCGCGCGGCACGTCCTGGCTGAGCGCGTCCGACGCTTCGTCCGACAGATCGAGCAGGCGCCGCGCATAGCTCAGCAGCAGTTCGCCTTCGGGCGTCAGGGCAATGCCGCGCTTGCGCCGCTCGAACAGCGTCCGATCCAGCTGCTCCTCGAGCTGCTTCATCCGCGTGCTGACATTGGACTGCACGCGGTTCAACTTCTTCGCCGCCCCCGAGACACTGCCCTCGCGGGCAACGGCGCGGAAGATCTCCAGCGTCCTGAGATCGAGACCGTGCATGGGGCCCCCTGAATTCTCAAATTAAGATATCTTACTTCATTATAATTCATTTTCTGAAAAATTCGAGACGGATTAAGGTCGGCCTCGTTGCAACACGCCGAAGGGAGCGAAGAATGACGGAGCGCACGTCACCGGCCCGGATCGCCGCCCTCGGTCTCCTTGCGCTCGTTCTGGCGATGGGGATCGGGCGCTTCGCCTTCACGCCGCTCTTCCCGATGATGCAGCAGGACGGCGCGCTCGACATTTCAGGCGGCAGCCTGCTGGCGGCGGCGAACTTCGTCGGCTACTGGATGGGCGCGCTCTCCGCCGCCAACTTGCCCCTGCCGCCGCGGAACGCACTGCGCCTCGCCCTCGTCGCCACCGGCATCGTCACCGCCGCGATGGGCCTGACAGACGCCTATTGGCTCTGGATCGCGCTCCGCTGGCTCGCCGGCCTCTTCAGCGCCTGGACGCTGATCGTGGTCTCCAACCATGTCGTCAAGGCGCTCGCGGATGCGGGCGAGACCCAGCGCCAGGGATGGGTCTTCGCCGGAGTCGGCAGCGGCATCGCGCTCGCCGGGCTCGCCTGTCTCGGCTTCATGGTGACGGGTCTCTCCGCCGACGCGTCCTGGCTTGCCCTTGGCGGCGGCACACTCGGGCTGGCCGCCCTGTTGTCTTTTCTGATCGGCGGCGAAGTCCCGTCGACAAAGCGCGGAACAGGCCATGAGATCACCGAAAAAGCCCCGCTCGAATGGCGCGTCGTGATCGCGTACGGCGCGATGGGTCTCGGCTATATCATCCCCGCGACCTACCTGCCGCTGATGGCGCGCGAGATCGTGTCCGACCCGCTCGTCTTCGGCTGGAGCTGGCCGGTCTTCGGCCTTGCCGCCGCGTTTTCGACCGTCGCGGCGCGCAAGCTCTTCGCCCGCCATGGCAACCGTCCGGTCTGGGCGGCGGCACAGGCGGTGATGGCGCTTGGCCTTGTCCTGCCCGCGCTGATGCCGAACATGGCGTCGATCATTCTCTCAGGGCTCATGGTCGGCGGCACCTTCATGGTCGTCACCATGGCCGGCATGAAGGAAGCCCATGTCATCGCGCCTCCGGGCGATGTCAGCCGCCATATCGCCGTGCTGACCGCCGCCTTCGCGACCGGGCAGATCATCGGCCCGCCCGCCGCGAGCTACATGCACGGATTGACCGGGAGCTTTTCGGCAGGCCTCTTCTTGGCGGCGCTTCTGCTTGTTCTGACCGCCCTGCCGATCACGATCAGGCGCGGCTACGCCACCAGACGCGGCACCGCGCCGACGCCGTAGGCGATCCTGCGGGCGCCGTCCTCGAACCGGTCGAGCGATTGCTCCCAACTGTCCGCACCCCAATGAAAGCGGACGCTCCCGCGCGCCGGACGGTACTCCGCCGTATAGAGCGTGCCGAGCCAACCGTCGAAATCGTCGAGGCAGAGCTTACCTTCCGTGAATACAGTCCGCCCCGCATCGGCATTGTCCGCCAGGCTGCAGGCGGTCTTAAACCGCCAACGCGAGCTTTCTCTCGGCACCTCATCGGCCTGATGGTTCGTCACCGTATCGGCCTCGACGATCAGCGGCGGGCGATCCGGCGCAAGTTCGGCACAGAGCGCCTTTCCGCTCCGGTCCTGCACCAGCAGGTTCTGCGCCCAGGCACAGGGCACACGCCGCAGCACCTCGGCCGCGTCCCTCAGATCGCGAGACACCTCGAGCAGGTACCGGACAATCTGGACGATGCCGAAACCCTGCCCGTAGACGTGCCGCCCGCCAAAGGTCAGCGCCGCGGCGACGCCATGTTCGTTTACCCCGTCGAGCAGCCCGCTCACACCCTCGCTCATGCCGAGCACCCTGACACCGCTCCAGCGAGAACGGAGGATGACGGCGGAGGTCGCATCCGGATGGAAGTCGTAGTTCCGGAGCATTGTCGGCTCCGGCCGCGTAAAGGCTCGGACGGTGCATCCGGCGGGGATCAGAGGCGGCGGATCGATCCCGGCAAGCGCCGCAATCATCGCGGGATCGCCGCCAGAGAACTCCCCCATCGCATCGAAGACCGGCAACATCTCCGGCATGCTCTCCGCGACGCGCCGCCGGCAGTCTTCCGGCGTCGGTATCCGGTCCGCCTTGGCGTACCAGCCTGTCACGAAGCTCCGGCTCTCCTCGATGGCCTGCCTCGCATAGTTACCGGGAAACGGCTCATCGACCGCGCGGAAAAGCTTCTCCATCGCACTCAGCCTTTCAGCGGGATGCAGATCAGGGTGCGGAGCTCGTTCTCAGGCACCTCCATCGGATCGTTCAGGTACCATTCCATGCAGGCCCTCCCGTCCAGCTCCTCTCCGCTTTCCGGCAGCCAGAGACCGAACAGCCGGTGGAAGGTGTCCTGCATGCCCGTATATGAGCCTTCGAGCAGCGCGCAGGCATAGCGGCCGCCGGGCAATGTATCGAGGCGCATGCCGTCCGGCAGGCCTTCCGGCGACAGCTTCGTGCCATCGCGCAAGGTGGCGCAGGCATCGTAACGCAGCTCCGCCGCCGGCACGCTCGTCGGATCGTCGTAGGAAAGACCGTAGCTGCCGGTGACGATGTCATCGAGCCCCTGTTTGCCGAGCCAGCCCTTCAGGGCGGAGAAGGCCCGCCCGACCTCGTGATAGGGGCCGAGATGGCGCAGCGCGACCATCTGCTGTGCCTCCACGTTCTTGATCTCGACCTGCATGCCATGCTCCTTCCTGTCCGCGATCAGGCGGATCTCTCCCGTCTCCGGGCGGTAATGAATGTTAATGTTAGTCGGCCGGAACGGGGTCGCCGCGCGGGATTTGCGGTACTGGTTCGGCGACAGTTCGAAACCCTGCTTGAAGGCCCGCGCGAAGCCCTCCGGGCTCTCGTATCCCGCATCGAGGGCGATCTCGGTGACGCTCCGCCCACTGGATCGGAGCGCGTGACCCGCCCGCATCATGCGCACCCGGCGCAGGGTCTCCTGCACCGTCTCCCCGGCGATGCCGCGATAGACGCGATGGAAATGGAACGGCGACAGGGCCGCGGTCTCCGCCAGCGCGGCGAGCGGCAGGGGCGCGTCGACATTGTCGGCGACCTGCTTCAGCACGCGGCCGATCCGTTCGACATAGGAGGCTTGGGTCTGTTTTCTCATGGCCACAGAATGCCACCGCTTGCCCCTCGCCGCCCGACGGATCTTGCGGTTATGATCCATCCCGGCGTCCCGCCGCATCTCCTTCCAAGACGGTCACATGTCCACGCTCCTCGCCGCCGCGCCGCTGATCCTTGCGACCCTCGCCATCCTGCTCGCCCGCCAGTCGGCCATGCGCGCGGGCGGGTTCGGACTTGCCGCCGCCATCCTGATCTCCGCCGTCAGTCCGGACTTTCACCTTCCCTTTCCGGACATCCTCTCGGCCGTCTTCGACGGCCTGCTGACAACCGCGACGGTGGCCTATGTGCTGCTCGGCGGCGTCACCCTCTACTGGGTGCTGAAGACCGGCAATGCGCTGGAGCGTCTCGGGCGCGCGGCCGCGGAAGCCATTCCCGATCCGGCCGAGCGCGTACTGGTCCTCGTCCTCGGCGTTTCGGTCTTCTTCGAGAGCGCGACCGGCTTCGGCGTCGGCATCATCGTCACCGTCCCGCTGCTGATCGCTCTCGGCTACAGCCCGGTGCGGGCCGCGCTGATCGCCCTGCTCGGGCAATGCGCCGTGCCGTGGGGCGCGCTCGCCATCGGCACCGTGCTCGGCGCCGACCTCTCGGATCTTCCTGCCTCCGAAACCGCGATGAAAGCGGTCTGGCTCTGTATTCCCTTCATCCTGCTCTGCGCCTTCGCGGCACTGCATTTCGCCGAGGAAAGCCTGGTCCGCCCCGCACATGTGATTGCCGCCATCGGCTACAGCGCCCTTCTTTCCGCTCTGCTCTGGGCCGGAAGCGCCTGGGTCAGCGTCGAGCTAGCCGGCTGCATCGCCGGGCTCGGCGTCACAGTTGCCGGACTCCTGCTCGCGCGGATCAGAACGGGTGCACGGGCGGAGGGAAGCGGGCTCGGCGCGGCGGCTCTCCCGCTCTTCGTGCTGATGGGGACGCTCAGCCTGACCCGGCTCGTGCCCGAGATCGAGAGGTTGACGAGCAACACGCTGCTGGTCGAGGTGTCTACGCATAATTTCTCTCTCTCGCTGGTGCATCATCCGGGCTTCTGGATGCTGGTGGCCGCGGCGACAGGCATCCTCTGCCTGCGCATCCCGGCGAACGAGGTCCGAATCCTGCTGCCGAACGCCCTCCGGCAATGGCTGAAGGCGAGCCTGTCCGTCGCCGGCTTCATCTGCTTCGGCCATGTGATGCTGCATGCGGGCATGACCGATGATCTCGCGGAGACCGTCGCGACGAGCGCCGGTGCCGCCTATCTCTTCGCCGTCCCGGGCATCGGCGCGCTCGGCGGGTTCCTGACTGCCAGCAATGCCGGCTCCAACGCGATCTTCATGGCCTTCCAGAGCACGGTCGCCAACCGCCTTGCGCTGGATCCGGTGCTGGTCGCGGCGGCGCAGAATGCGGCGGGCGCGAACATCACCATGGCCTCGCCCGGCCGGATCGTGCTCGCCGCGGCAGTCTCGGGACTTTCGGGAGAGGAGAACCGGCTGATGCGCCCGGCCCTGACCATCGGCCTGATCGGTTTGCTGCTGATGCTGCCGGTGCTGGCGTTGCTATAGGACGTCGAGCGTCGCCCGATCCCGCTCGCCTTCGTAGAAGCGCTCGAGTGCCCGGTCGAAGAGGCTCCTGTCATCCACGTCTTCCGCCGCCGCCTCGAACAGCGTCAGGCAGGAGCGGAACTTCATGTCGTCGGGTGAGCCGAGAATCTCGTTGGCGGTTTTGTCGCCATGGGCCAGCACCGCCTCGACGCATACGCGCAAACGCGGCCCGAGCACCGGATCGGCAAGATAGCGCCGGGCCTGCTCCAGTCCGGTGATGCCATAATGAAGCGCCCGCTGGCTGCGGCCGAGCTCGCGGAGCTGCGGCAGGACATACCAGATCCAGTGGCTGGTCTTGCGGCCGGCGCGAAGTTCTCCAAGAGCGCGCTCATAGTCACGCTCCTGGGCCTCGACGAACTTTCTCAGATCCTCGTCCGTCACGGCTTCGCTCCTCTGCCGCCCTCACGCCTCGTCGGCGGGCCCGACCCAAGCGAACGGATTGTAGCAGATCTCCCAGAGATGGTCGTCCGGATCGCTGAAATAGGCATGGTAACCGCCCCAGTGAGCGTCCTGCGGCGGCTTCACGATCTTCCCGCCGGCCGCCACCGCTTCCTCCAGGGTCCGCGCGACCTCTTCGGGGGAATGGACGTTGTAGGCAAGGCTGAAGCCGCGATACCCGCTGCCCTCGGAGGGTACGCCCGCATCCGCCGCCAGATCCTCGCGCTCCGAAAGCCCGAGCCAGGTGCCGTTCAGATTGAAGAAGGCGACGGTCGGCGGGGAGTCGAGCCGCGGAAATCCGAGGCCCTTCTCATAGAAGTCGCGCGAGACCGCCAGATCCTTCACCGCCAGCGCCACCATGCTGATTCTGGGCTTCATGCCGCTTCCCTCCTTCGGGCTACAGGATTTTCGCCACCCTGTAGCACGTCACCGGAGGAAAAGGCCCTAGCGAAATCGGCGGATCACCCTCCACCGACCTCCAGCATGATTTTGCCGATATGTCCGGCGCTTTCCATGAAGGCATGCGCCGCCGCCGCCTCGGCCATCGGGAAGGTCCGGTTCACCACCGGCTTCAGCTTGCCCTGCTCGAACATCGGCCAGACGTTGAGCGCCAGACTGTCGCGGATCTCCGCCTTGTTCTCCGGCGTGCGGGAGCGCAGCGTCGAGCCGGTATAGGTCAGCCGCTTCAGCATCACCGGCATCAGGTCGATCTCGACCTTGGAGCCCGCATTGAAGGCGAGCTGAACGATCCGGCCGTCCGGTTTCGCCGCCTTGATGTCCTTGGCGATGTTCGGGCCGCCGATGATGTCGAGGATGACGTCGGCGCCCTTGTATTCGCCGCGCACGATCTCGACGAAGTCCTCATTCCTGAAATCGATCGCCAGATCCGCCCCGAGATCCTTGCAGACCGCGCAGCGTTCGGCCGGACTGTCGACCGCGACCACCGTCGCGCCGATCGCCTTGGCGAGCTGGATCGAGGTGGTACCGAGCCCTCCGGCCCCGCCATGGACGAGGAAGACCTCGCCGCGCGAAAGCTTCGCGCCCATGAAGACGTTGGACCAGACGGTGAAGTAGGTCTCCGGCACGGAGGCCGCCTCGAGCAGGCTGAAGCCGTGCGGCAGCGGCAGGCAGTGCCGGGCATCGACCGCGCAATAATCCGCGTAGCCGCCGCCATTGGTCAGCGCGCAGAGCTTGTCGCCGACCTTCCAGTTGCCGACGCCCGCGCCGATCGCGACGACTTCGCCGGAGATCTCGAGGCCGAGCAGGTCCGACGCCCCTTTCGGCGGCGGGTAGTGACCCCGCCGCTGCACCAGGTCCGGTCCGTTCACACCCGCATAGGCGACCTTGACCAGCACCTCGCCCGGCGCCGCCTCGGGCACAGGGCGGGTGCCGGGGACGAGCGCTTCCGGCCCTCCGGGTTCGCTGATCTCGATGACGTTCATCTCCGCCGGAAGGCTGGCACTGCTCATGTCTCTTGGCTCCGGGTTAGTCGACGGCCAGGGATTCGGGGCTGCCGGCCTCTTCCGGGAAGACCGGATAGAGACCCTGTGTGCGCCCCAGTTGTTGCACGAGGGCGAGCACGGAGTCGATGTGCGGGGTCTGCAGGTCGACCAGACGGCCCATCTCCTGCACCGCGGTCAGCAGCGCGTCGATCTCGAGCTGACGGCCCTTCTCGAGGTCCTGAAGCATCGAGGTGCGGTGCGCGCCGACCTTGGCCGCGCCGTTGATCCGGCGTTCCACATCGACGCGGAAATGCACGCCGAGACGGGCGCCGATGCGCTGTGCCTCTTCCATCATGTTGCGCGACAGCGCGCGCGTGCCCGGATCGGTCGCAACCACGTCGAGCGTCGCGCGGGTCAGGGCGCTGATCGGGTTGAAGCAGAGATTGCCCCAGAGCTTCAGCCAGATCTCGTCACGGATGTTCGGCAGCACCGGCGCCTTGAAGCCGGCCTTCTCCAGCACCTCGCTCAGACGCTGGCAGCGTTCGGAGATCGAGCCGTCCGGCTCACCGATGGCGAACTTGTTGCCGTAGGTATGCTTGATCACGCCAGGAGCGGTGATCTCGGTCGCCGGATAGACGACGCAGCCGATGGCACGCCCGGGACCGATCAGGTCCCACTGCCGGTCATCCGGGTCGACCGTGTTCAGGCGCAGGTTGCGGTAGGCATTGTCGACGCCGTGGAAATACCACCAGGGAACGCCGTTCTGACAGGTGACGACTGCCGTGTCGTCCCCGAGCAGTGGCACCATCTGGTCGGCGACCTCCCAGGCCTGATGCGTCTTCAGCGCGACGATCACATAGTCCTGCGGGCCCAGTTCCTTCGGATCGTCCGTCGCCCGCACCTTGGCGACATGCTCCTCCTCGCCGATCTCGAGCTTCAGCCCGTTCTCGCGTATGGCCGCCAGATGCGAGCCACGCGCGATCAGCGAAACCTCGACACCCTCGACTTGCGCCAGTTCGACGCCCAGATAGCCGCCGATAGCGCCGGCGCCATAAATGCAAACCTTCATGCCCCTAAATCCTTATGCATGCGTTCCTTATGAAAACGGCGCCGGCTGATGAAGCCGGCGCCGCCCCTAATATCCCTTTCGGCCCGGTGCTTTCTAAACGGCACCTTCAGCCTTGGCGGCTTCGATTTCCGCGGCCGACATCCCGAGAACGGATTCCAGAATCTCGTCGGTATGCTCGCCGAGAAGCGGCGAGCGATCGACCTTGGCCGGCGACGCGGAGAGTTTAATCGGATTACCCACGGTGAGGTAGCTCCCGCGGGTCGGGTGCGGCACTTCGACCACCGTACCCGTCGCGCGCAGCGACTGGTCTTCGGCCAGTTCCTTCATGCTGAGGATCGGACCGCACGGCACGTTGAGCGCGTTCAGAATCTCCATGACCTCGAACTTGGACTTGGTCCTGGTCCATTCCTCGATCATGGCGAAACACTTGTCGAGCTTCGGCAGGCGGACTTCCGGGGTCGCCCATTCCGGATCCTCGATCAGCTCCTCGCGGCCGATGGTCTTCATCAGCGGCGCCCAGCCCGGCGGCTGGATGATGACGTAGATATAATCGTTCGGTCCGCCGCCCTTGGTCTGAACGGCCCAGCCAGGCTGGCCGCCGCCGGAAGCGTTGCCCGCCCGTGGCACGGCTTCGCCGAACTCGCCGTTCGGGTATTGCGGATATTCCTTCAGCGGACCGTGCTCCAGACGCTGCTGGTCGCGCAGCTTGACGCGGCAAAGATTGAGCACGCCGTCCTGCATGGCGCATTCGACGCGCTGGCCCTTGCCGGAATGGGTCCGGTGGTAGAGCGCGGTCACGATGCCGAGCGCGAGATGCAGTCCGGTGCCGCTATCGCCGATCTGCGCGCCGGTGACGATCGGCGGGCCGTCGTCGAAGCCGGTCGTCGAGGCGGAACCGCCGGTGCACTGGGCGACGTTCTCGTAGACCTTGCAATCCTCGTAGGTGCCCGGACCGAAGCCCTTGATGCTGGCATAGATGATCCGCGGATTGATCTCCTGGATCCGTTCCCAGGTGAAGCCCATGCGGTCCAGCGCGCCGGGAGCGAAGTTCTCGACCATGACATCGCACTCCTCGATGAGGCGGGTCAGGATCTCCTTGCCCTTGGCGTTCTTGGTATCGAGGGTGACGCTGCGCTTGTTGCTGTTCAGCATGGTGAAATAGAGGCTGTCCGCATCCGGCAGATCGCGAAGCTGGCCGCGCGTGATGTCACCGACACCCGGGCGTTCGACCTTGATCACGTCGGCCCCGAACCAGGCCAGAAGCTGCGTGCAGGTCGGCCCCGACTGCACATGGGTCATGTCCAGAATGCGGACACCTTTCAGCGCTTCGCTCATTTTCTTCCTCTTTCCCCCTTAGCGGATTGAACGCAAAAAGGGCGCGCCGGAGACCGGCGCGCCCTTCCGCTTACTTGTACATGGTCTGGTTCTTGGTGCCCGGCGCGTATTCGTTCGGATCGACCCAGATGTTGACGACCGCGGACTTGCCGGTGCTCTTCACCGCCTCGCGGGCGCGCTGCAGCGCCGGCGCGATCTTCGAAGCCTCGTGCACTTCCTCGCCATGTCCACCGAGCATTTCGGCGAACTTGGAGAACGGAATGTCGCCGAGCTTGTTGCCGACATTGCCGCGCTGCTCGCCATACTTGGCGATCTGGCCGTAGCGGATCTGGTTCATCGAAGAGTTGTTGCCGATGACCGCGATGTAGGGCACGCCGAACCGGTTCGCCGTCTCCATGTCGAAGGCGGTCATGCCGAAGGAACCGTCGCCGTAGTAGCACAGCACTTCCTTCTCCGGATTGGCGAGGCCGGCCGCGATGGCGAAGCCGGTGCCGACGCCGAGCGAACCGAGCGCACCCGGATCCATCCAGTTGCCGGGGCCTTTCGGCGCCACGGCCTGCGCGGAGATGGTGACCACGTCGCCGCCGTCGCCGATATAGATCGTCTTCTCGGTCAGGAACTCGTTCAGCTCCCACGCCACCCGGTAGGGATGGATCGGGGACTGGTCGGAGAGGAAGAGCGGCATCAGCTTCTGGGTCGCCGTCTCTTCGGCCGCCTTCAGTTCCTTCAGCCAGCCGGCGCGGCCCTTGGAGCCGTTGTCGACTCGGCCCTTGATCGCCGCATGGACCGCGGAGAGGATCGCGCCCGGATCGCCGGCGAGGCCGAGATCGATGTCGCGATTCTTGCCGACCGTGCGGTAATCCTGATCGATCTGCACCAGCGTCAGGTCGGAGCGGATGCGCTTGCCGTAGCCCATGCGGAAGTCGAACGGGGTGCCGACGATCAGCAGCAGGTCGGCCTTCTGGAAGGCCATGCTGCGGGTCCGGTTGAAATAGTGGCTGTCGGTCTGGGGCAGGATGCCACGGGCCGCGCCGTTCATGTAGCAGGCGATGTTGAGGTCCTTGACCAGATCGATCGCCGCCTGATGGCCGCGGCTCATCCAGACCTGGGAGCCGACGAGGATCGCCGGGCGCTCCGCCTTGACGATCAGGTCGGCCAGCTTCTCGATGTCGGCCGGATCGCCGATCGACTTGGTCGAAGCGCGGTACTTGCCGGGCGCCGGAATGACGGCGCTGGACAGCGGCACTTCGCGATCGAGCACGTCGCGCGGGATCTCGAGGTAGGACGGGCCGTAGGCGCCGGCGAAGCATTCGCGCGCCGCCATGGAGACCATGTCCGCGGCCCGCTCAGTCGAGCGCACACCGGCGGAGAACTTGGTAATCGGCGCCATGATGTCGACATGTGGCAGGTCCTGCAGCGAGCCCATCTTGTGCTGGGTCAGCGCGCCCTGGCCGCCGATATGCAGCACCGGGCTCTCGGAGCGGAAGGCCGTCGCGACGCCGGTGATGGCGTTGGTGCAGCCCGGGCCCGCCGTGGTGACGACGCAGCCGAGCTTGCCGGTCTGCCGGGCATAGCCGTCGGCGGCATGGGCCGCGACCTGCTCGTGCCGGACGTCGATGATGCGGATGCCCTCGTCGACGCAGCCGTCATAGATATCGATGATGTGCCCGCCGCAGAGCGTGAAGATCGTGTCCACACCCTCGTTCTTCAGGGCCTTGGCGACCAGATGACCGCCGGAAACAACCTCGCCGGAGCGATCTTTTTCTTTAAGGGTATCGGTGGCGGTATCGCTCATTCTAGTAGCTCCCTTTTATTATAGGCGGCCGGTTTCCCCGGCCCGCCTCTTGATCTTTGGTTATCCGAGATAGTTCACGTTGTTGGCGACATGCTTGGCGAGCGCCAGCGCATGGTCCCTGACGAGCCGTTCCGCGGTTTCCGCGTCGCGCGCCTCGATCGCCTCGACGATATGCATGTGGTCCTGCATCGAGCGGGCGATGCGGTCCTGCTCGCCGATGGTCCGGTTCCGGATCGCGCGCACATGGAGGAAGATCTTGTCGATCATCTCCTCGATGAGCGGCGAATGGGCGAGCTTCAGGATCGCCTGATGGAACTCGATGTTGCGGCTGGAATACTCGTCGATTTCGAGCCGCCCCTTCTCCGTTTCGGAGAAGATCCGGCGCAGCTGCTTGATCTCGTTATCGGACGCGACGTCGCAGGCGAGACGCGCGGCCATGCCTTCCAGCGCCGCCCAGACCTTGATCATCTCGATGATCTCGGCCTTGGTCTTGCGCACGATGAAGACGCCGCGCCGCGGCTGGATATCAACGAGCCCTTCCTGCGCGAGACGGGCAAGCGCCTCGCGGAGCGGCGTGCGGCTGATGCCGAGCTGTTCGGAGAGCTGCCGCTCGTCGAGCCGGAGATTGGCATCGGGGTCGTAGATGTTCATCGAGACGATGCCGTCCTTGAGGGCCGCATAGGTCTTGTCCTTCAGACTGACCTCGGCCGCGATGGGCGTCACCATCAACGCGGAAGTATCGTTCATGCAGAGTTCCCCGACCAATCGGCCCACGGAGGATGCACCCGTAAACGGGCTCGTGGGTTCTGGTATACCACACACTTTATGCCATGGAATACCTAAATTGCGTCGCGATTGTCGCAGACCCGAGGCGCTAGCCGCGGGCCTGCTTCACCAATGCGCGGAGATCGCAATCCGGGTCTGCGGCCTCGGCAGGAGTTACGGGTACGTCGCCAGCGATCAGCCGGCGTGCGAGCGCATGATCACCAGCCTTGTTCACCGACTCGACGCAGCGCAGCTTACCGCCGGAGAAGAGGAAGGCGGAGAAGGAACCGCTCTCCGGATCGCCGCGCAGGACCGCCTCTTCCGTGCCGTCGGATAGGCCCGCGATCTGCAGCTTCGCCTCGGCCTGATCGGACCAGAACCACGGCACTTCATGGTAGGGCGCGGCATCGCCGAGCAACGCCGCGGCGGCGGTCTTCGCCTGGTCGACCGCGTTCTGCACGGATTCGAGCCGCACCCGCCGACCGAGCTGCCAGTGGACATAGCTCGCGCAATCGCCGATGGCCGCGATCTCCGGCACCGAACTCAGCATCACCTCGTTCACGGATATACCGTTCTCAAGCGTCAGCCCGGCGCCTTCCGCCAGTTCCGAGCAGGGAACGACCCCGGTGCCGGAAATCACGCAATCGGCCTCGATCGCCGTTCCGTCCGCCAGATCCGCGCCGGACGCCTTGCCGCCCGAAACGCGCACGCCGGCAACGCGGGCATTCAGACGAATGTCGGCGCCGAGCGAGGTCAGATAGCCGAAGAAATAGGCGGACACCGTCGGCGACACCGCACGAGCCATCAGCCGGCCCTCGGCCTCCAGCACGGTGACCTTCTTTCCGAGCTGGGCCGCGGTCGCCGCGATCTCGAGGCCGATGAAGCCGCCGCCGATGACCAACACCGAGCCGGACGCGTCAAAGGCCGCCTTGATTTCCTGGCTGTCGTGATAGGTTCGGAGCTCGAACACGCCGGGCGCGTCGATGTTCGGCACCGGGATCCGGCGCGGGCGGGAGCCGACCGCGAGCACAATCTTCGAACAGGCGATGCTGCTGCCGTCGGCCAGAGTGACCGAGCCCGCCCCCCGGTCGATCGCCGTCGCTTCGGTTCCGAGGCGCAGGTCGATGTTTCGGTCGGTGTAGAATTTCTCTGGGCGCAGGATCGTCGGCTTCGGATCCGGCTCCTTGATATAGCCCTTGGAAAGCGGCGGCTTCTGGTAGGGAAGATCCGGCTCGCTTGTCAGCATGGTGAGCGGACCGTCGTAGCCCTTCTCGCGCAGACTGGCCGCCATCTGCACACCGCCATGGCTGGCGCCCACGATCACGATGCCCTTGTCCGTCACGGGCTTCCTCCCTGCAATGAATTATAGTGCAGAGTCCTAGCCTATTCCTTCAGCAGAGAGGAATAGATTTCAGCATCACCGATCTCCCCGATCAGCTTTCCGTCCGCAACAACGCGGATCGGCTCGGACGTCCGGATGCGGGACCTCATAAGATCGGCCAGCGGCGTGTCCGGTTCTGCGGTTACGGAACCGGCTGGAACGGGACCGCCCCCTTCCACCGGACGCATCACGGAGGAGGCGATCAGAACGTTCAACGGGTTCATATGGGAGACGAACTCGGCGACATACTCGTTCGCCGGCTCCAGCACGATCTGCTGCGGCGTGCCGCACTGGACGATCCGTCCGCCTTCCATGATCGCGACCTTGGATCCGAGTTTCAGAGCCTCGTCGAGATCGTGGCTGACGAAGATGATCGTGCGTTGCAACTGAGACTGCAATTCGAGCAACTCGTCCTGCAGCTTCGCCCGGATCAGCGGATCGAGCGCGGAGAACGGCTCGTCCATCAGAAGGATCGGCGCTTCCGTCGCGAATGCGCGGGCGAGCCCGACGCGCTGCTGCATCCCGCCCGAAAGCTCGTGTACCTTGCGCCCCGCCCAGTCGCCGAGACCGACCAGGGATAGCTGCTTCGCCACCCTGTCGTCGCGCTCCGCCTTCAGCACGCCCGCAAGTTCGAGCCCGAGACCGACATTCTCCGCCACCGTGCGCCAGGGCAGCAGGGCGAAATTCTGGAACACCATCGTGACGCGGCTTGTCCGCAGGCGGCGGAGAGTCGCTTCGTCCGCCGTCGCGACGTCGATCTCGGTCTCGCCGTCATCGACCCAGACGGACCCGCGCACCACCGGATTGAGCCCGTTCACCGAGCGCAAAAGGGTCGACTTTCCGGAGCCAGAAAGCCCCATGATAACGACAATTTCCCCCGGCTCTACCGTGAGGCTGCAATCGTGCACGCCGAGGATCTGGCCGGTCTGCTCCTGGATCTCGGCCCGCTCCATGCCGCGATCCATCAGCGGCAGAGCGGTTTCAGGACTGTCGCCGAAGACGATGTTCACCGCATCGAAACGGACGGCCGAACGGCTCATTTCCCTGCTCCTTCACGGCCGCGGAACATCCGGTCGAGGATGATGGCGATCAGCACGATCGCCAGCCCGACCTCGAAGCCCTTGGCGATATTGACCTGATTGAGCGCCCTGAGCGTCGGTACGCCAAGCCCGTCGGCGCCGACCAGCGCGGCGATGACGACCATGGAGAGCGAAAGCATGATGGTCTGCGTGAGCCCGGCCATGATCTGCGGCATGGCATAGGGCAGCTCCACCTTCCAGAGCAGCTGGGTCCGGGTCGCGCCGAAGGCCTCGCCCGCTTCGAGCAGCATCTTCGGGGTTGAGGAGATGCCGAGATGGGTCAGCCGGATCGGCGCCGGGATGGCGAAGATCACGGTCGCGATCAGTCCCGGCACCATGCCGAGCCCGAAAAGGATCAGGGCCGGGATCAAATAGACGAAGGTCGGGATGGTCTGCATCAGGTCGAGCACCGGACGCATGGCGGAGAAGAGCCAGGGACGCCGGGCCGCGGCAATGCCGAGCGGCACGCCGACGCCCATGCAGACGACGGAGGATGCCAGCACGAGGGCGACCGTCTCCGTCGTCTCTTCCCAGTAGCCTTGATTGATGATCAGCAGCAACCCGGCCGCGACCAGAAGCGGAAACCAGACGCTGCGGCGGACGGCGAAGGCGATGCCGGTGGCGATCGCGACGGCGAGCAGCGGATGTGGCGCCTGCAGCACCCAGAGGATGGCCTCGATCATGAACTCGAGCCCGGCCGCGAGCCCGTCGAAGAACCAGGCGCCGTGATCGGTCAGCCAGTCGACGAAATTCTGCGCCGCCTTGCCCACCGGCAGCTTGTTTTCGGTCAGCCACTCCATGGAACGCCCCTCCGCCGTGCGATCGCTCGGGATGCACATGAACCGGAGGCGGCAGAAGCGCCGCCTCCAGCATCAATGAGGTTCTTAGAGGCCGAGGGCCTTGCGGACCGCCGGCAAAGCGGCCTGGCCGTCAGCCGTCGTCACGCCGGAGAGCCAGGCGTCGAGGATCCCGGCATTGGCCTTCAGCCACTTCTTCGCCGCATCCTTCGGCTCGTCGCCGTCATTCAGGATCGCGCCCATGATCTCGTTCTCCATGCGGAGCGAGAACATGAGGTTGTCGAGCAGCCGGCCGACATTCGGGCATTCCTTGGAATATCCCGCGCGGGTGTTGGTATAGACCGTGGCGCCGCCGAGGTCGGGGCCGAAATAGTCATCGCCGCCTGAGAGATAGGCCATCTCGAAATTGGCGTTCATCGGATGCGGTTCCCAGCCGAGGAAGACCACCGGCTCCTCTTTCTTCACCGCGCGGGCGACCTGGGCCAGCATGCCCTGCTCGGAGGATTCGACCACGTCGAACCCCTTCAGGCCGAAGGCGTCCTTCTCGATCATGTCGAGGATCAGGCGGTTGCCGTCATTGCCCGGCTCGATGCCGTAGATCTTGCCATCGAGCTTGTCCTTGAAATTTGCGATATCGGCAAAGCTCTTCAGACCGGCGTCGTAGGCGTATTTCGGCACCGCGAGGGTGTATTTCGCGCCGTAGAGATTGACCCCGGTGGTATCCACCGACCCCTCGTCGCGGTATTTCGCGATATCGCCTTCCATGGTCGGCATCCAGTTGCCGAGGAAGACGTCGATATCCTTGTTCTTCATCGAGGCATAGGTCACCGGAACGGAAAGCACCTTCACGTCCGTCTTGTAGCCCATCGCCTCGAGCACGGTGGTGGTCGCAGCCGTCGTCGCCGTGATGTCGGTCCAGCCGACGTCGGAGAAACGGACGGTCGAGCAATGGTTGTCGGCGAACGCGCCCCCTGAGGACAGCAGTCCCGCAGCCAGAGCGGCGGCGAACGCAATTCTGGATTTCAGCATTTTTCGGCTCCCTGTTGTTTAGCCCCCGTTTGTTCCGGTTAGGCAAACATCATAGCTGATCCAGCGCAAGATTTTTATTGATTGAGCAGTCAATCAAAAATACGGTCGCACAGGAAAGGACCTCTTGCCCATGCCCAAAATCGGAATGGAACCGATCCGCCGCAAAGCGTTGATCAATGCCGCGATCGAGGCCATCCACGCGCGCGGGTCCTATGACGTGACGATGGGCGAGATCGCCCGCGAGGCTGGCGTTTCGACTGCCCTCGCACACCACTATTTCGGCAGCAAGGACCAGCTTCTGCTCGCGACCATGCGGCATCTGCTGAGCGAGCTCGGCGGCGATATCGTCGCGGCGCTCGAGGCGGCCGAGACCCCGCGCGAACGCATCAGCGGGATCATCCGGGCAAACTTCGGCTCGGACCAGTTCCGCCCGGCGACGATCTCCGCCTGGCTGACCTTCTATGTGAAGGCCCAGGGCTCCGGCCCGGCGCGGCGCGTGCTCTCGGTCTATGCCCGGCGCCTGCGCAGCAATCTCTGCCATGCCCTCAAACAGATTACCGGCGGGGAAAGCGCGAAGCGGATCGCCGAAGGCACAGCGGCGATGATCGACGGGCTCTATCTCCGCCATGCCCTGCTGGACAGCGAACCCGACCGCGAGGCGGCTATCAGGCTGACCGAAGACTATGTCGACGCTCAACTCACGGCCGGGGCAAACCGATGACGCGGAAGCCGAACATCCTCATCCTGATGGTCGACCAGTTGAACGGAACGCTGTTTCCGGACGGGCCGGCCGACTTCCTGCACGCGCCGGCATTGCGTGATCTGGCGGCCCGTTCGGTGCGTTTCCGGAACAGCTACACGGCGAGCCCGCTCTGCGCTCCCGGCCGCGCCTCCTTCATGTCCGGCCGCCTGCCGTCGCGGACCCGGGTCTACGACAATGCCGCCGAGTTCAGTTCGGACATTCCGACCTACGCGCACCACTTGCGCCGCGCGGGCTATTACACCTGCCTTTCCGGCAAGATGCATTTCGTCGGCCCGGACCAGCTGCACGGTTTCGAGGAGCGCCTGACCACAGACATTTATCCGGCCGATTTCGGCTGGACCCCGGATTATCGCAGACCGGGAGAGCGGATCGACTGGTGGTACCACAATCTCGGCTCGGTCACCGGAGCCGGCGTCGCCGAGATCAGCAACCAGATGGAATATGACGACGAGGTCGCCTTCAACGCGGAGCAAAAGCTCTACCAGCTCTCCCGCGGCGCAGACGCGCGCCCATGGTGCCTCACAGTGAGCTTCACCCACCCACACGATCCCTACGTCGCACGGCGAAAATTCTGGGATCTGTACGAAGACTGCCCGGCGCTGCTGCCGCGGATTCCCGAAATGGACTTCGAAGTCCAGGATCCGCACAGCAAGCGGCTATATCTCGCGAACGACTACCGCAAATTCGACATTACGGTAGAGAATGTACGCCGCTCGCGCCGGGCCTATTTCTCCAACATCTCCTATCTCGACGAGAAGATCGCCAGCCTGCTCGACACGCTGAAACGCTGCCGGATGGACGAGGACACGGTGATCGTCTTCGTCTCCGACCATGGCGACATGCTCGGCGAGCGGGGCCTCTGGTTCAAGATGAGCTTCTACGAAGGGTCCGCGCGGGTGCCGATGATGATCGCCGGGCCCGGCATCGAGGGCCGCACGGTGACAGAGCCGGTCTCGACCATCGATCTCACCCCGACCCTGGCGGATCTCGCCGGGATCGATCTTTCCGAGGTCGCGCCTTGGACCGACGGGCACTCGCTCGTGCCCCAGATCAAGGGTGAAGAACGGACGGCGCCCGTTTATATGGAATACGCGGCCGAAGGCTCGTACGCGCCGCTGGTCTCGATCCGACGCGGCAAATACAAGTTCAATCACTGTGAACTCGACCCGCCGCAGCTCTTCGACCTTGAAGAGGATCCGGAGGAGCTCGTGAACCTGGCGGACGACCCGGCGTACGAGCAAACGCTCAATGCCTTCACCGCCGAGATGCGGGCGCGCTGGGACATGGCGCAGTTCGACCGGGAGGTGCGGGACAGCCAGGCAAGGCGCTGGGTGGTCTACGAGGCGCTGCGCAACGGCTCCTACTATCCGTGGGACTTCCAGCCGCTGCAGAAGGCCTCCGAGCGCTACATGCGCAATCATATGGATCTCAACGTACTCGAGGAGAACGCGCGCTTCCCGCGCGGCGAGTAAGGCAATGCAGGCAGATTTCGTAATTGTGGGGTCGGGCTCGGCGGGCGCGGTCATGGCGGACCGTCTTTCGGCGGACGGCAAGCATTCGGTCATCGTCATCGAGTTCGGCGGCACCGATATCGGCCCGTTCATCCAGATGCCGGCGGCGCTCTCCTATCCGATGAACATGAGCCGCTACGACTGGGGCTACCAGAGTGAGCCGGAACCACATCTCGGCGGCCGCCGCCTCGCCTGCCCGCGCGGCAAGGTGATCGGCGGCTCCTCCTCGATCAACGGCATGGTCTATGTCCGCGGACACGCCCGTGACTACGATCACTGGGCCGAACAGGGCGCCAGGGGCTGGGCCTATAAGGACGTGCTGCCTTATTTCGAACGGATGGAGACGAGCCATGGCGGCCAGGACGGCTGGCGCGGCACGGACGGGCCACTCCATGTCAGCCGGGGGCCGCGCCGGAACCCGCTCTATCACGCCTTCGTCGAGGCGGGTCGTCAGGCCGGGTTCGAGTTGACAGAGGACTATAACGGCGAGAAGCAGGAAGGCTTCGGACCGATGGAAATGACGGTCCATCGCGGCCGCCGCTGGTCCGCCGCGAACGCCTATCTGAAGCCGGCGCTGAAACGCAAGAACCTGACTCTGGTGAACGGCCTTGCCCGCAAGATCGTGTTCGACGGCAAGCGGGCGACCGGCGTCGAGATCTCCCGCGGCGGCAGCGTGGAGACCGTCACCGCCAACCGGGAAGTGATCCTCGCCGCCTCCTCGATCAATTCGCCGAAACTCCTGAAGCTCTCCGGCATCGGCCCTGCCGTCGAACTCGCCGGTCACGGCATCGAGGTGCTGGCGGACCGGCCCGGCGTCGGCGCCAACCTGCAGGATCATCTGGAACTCTACATCCAGCAGGAATGCACCCAGCCGATCAGCCTCTATTCCAAGCTGAACCTGTTCTCGAAGGGTCTGATCGGGCTCGAATGGCTGCTCTTCAAGTCCGGCCTCGGCGCGACCAACCATTTCGAGAGCGCGGCCTTCCTGCGCTCCAAATCCGGCGTCGAATACCCGGACATCCAGTACCATTTCCTGCCCGTCGCGATCCGCTACGACGGCAAGGCGCCGGCGAAATCCCACGGCTTCCAGGCCCATGTCGGGCCGATGCGCTCGAAGTCGCGCGGCACCGTCGCCCTGCGCTCCGCCGATCCTATGGACGCGCCTGCGATCCGCTTCAACTACATGAGCCACGCCGACGACTGGGCGGACTTCCGCCACTGCATCAGGCTGACCCGCGATATCTTCGGCCAGCAGGCCTTCGACCCGTTTCGCGGCAAAGAAATCTCGCCGGGCGATCATGTCGCCAGCGATGAAGCGCTCGACGACTTCATCCGCGGCGCGGTCGAGAGTGCCTACCACCCCTGCGGCACCTGCCGCATGGGCGCGGCGGACGACCCGATGGCGGTGGTCGATCCGGAGAACCGCGTGATCGGCGTCGACGGTCTCCGGCTCGCCGACAGCTCGATCTTCCCGCGGATCCCGAATGGCAACCTGAATGGCCCGTCGATCATGGTCGGCGAGAAGGCCTCGGACCATATTCTCGGCAAGGCGCCCCTCGCGCCGTCGAACAAGCAGCCCTGGATCAATCCGCGCTGGCAGACGTCAGACCGCTGACCTCGCTCGCGACCAAGAGGACCGAATGATGCGCGCCCAACCGAAAGCCTCCCACTTCATCGCCGGCTCCTATATCGAGAGCCCCGGCGGCAAGGGTTTTGACAGCCTCTATCCCGCCACCGGCGAGGTGATCGCGAAGATGCACGCTGCCGCCGGTTCGACTATCGACAAGGCGGTCGCGGCAGCCCGCGCAGCACAGAAGGATTGGGCAGCGCGGAGCGGAGCGGAACGCGGCCGTGTTCTCCGCCGCGCGGCGGAGATCATCCGCAAGCGCAACCGCGAGCTCTCGGAACTGGAGACGCTCGACACCGGCAAACCCCTGCAGGAGACATTGGTCGCGGATGCCGCCTCCGGCGCCGACTGCCTTGAGTATTTCGGCGGGATCGCGGCCGACATCCATGGCGAGTTCACCGATCTCGGCGGCTCCTTCGCGTACACGAAGCGCGAGCCGCTCGGCGTTTGCGTCGGCATAGGTGCCTGGAACTATCCGATCCAGATCGCCTGCTGGAAGTCGGCCCCGGCCCTCGCCTGCGGCAATGCGATGATCTTCAAGCCGTCGGAAACCACGCCGCTGACCGCGCTGAAGCTGGCCGAGATCTACAAGGAGGCCGGCCTGCCCGACGGCGTCTTCAACGTCGTGCAGGGTTTCGGCGATGTCGGCGCAAAGCTGGTGGCACATCCCGGCGTCGCCAAGGTTTCGGTCACCGGGTCCGTGCCGACCGGCGCCCGGGTCATGGCCGCGGCGGCGGAAGGGCTTAAGCACGTCACCCTCGAACTCGGCGGCAAGTCGCCCCTGATCGTCTTCGAGGATGCGGATATCGAGAACGCGATCTCCGGCGCGATGCTCGGCAATTTCTATTCGAGCGGCCAGATCTGCTCCAACGGCACCCGCGTCTTCGTGCAGAAAGGCATCAAACAGAAGTTCCTCGAGCGTCTGCGCGAACGCACGGCGAAGATCCGGCTCGGCGATCCGATGGATGAGGAAACCCATCTCGGTCCCCTCGTTTCCAAGGCGCAGTTCGAGAAGGTGCTCGGCTATATCGCGAAGGGCCGAGAGGAAGGTGCCCGCGTGATCATCGGCGGCGATGCCGCGACCGTTCTCGCCTTCAAGGAGGGCTGGTTCGTCGCCCCGACCGTTTTCGCCGACGTGAAGGACAGCATGACCATCGCCCGCGAGGAGATCTTCGGCCCGGTCATGTGCGTGCTCGATTTCGACTCGGAAGAGGAAGCTGTCGCCCGCGCCAACGCGACCGAGTTCGGTCTCGCCGCAGGCGTCTTCACGAAGGATATCCAGCGCGGCCACCGGGTCGTCGCGGCGCTCGAAGCGGGGACGTGCTGGATCAACGCCTACAACCTGACCCCGATCGAGATGCCTTTCGGCGGGGTGAAAAAATCCGGTATCGGCCGCGAGAACGCCCGCGCCGCGATCGAGCACTATACGCAGCTTAAGAGCGTCTATGTCGAGATGGGGGACGTAGAGAGCCCCTATTGATCGGCGAACGGTTGCGTTGCCGCGGCGGTGCCGTGAATATGCCCTCAAGAATATGGGGGAAACTCAAATGCGTATCGCGGTCATCGGCGGCGGGCCCGCAGGGCTCTATTTCTCGTACCTGATGAAGCGGCGGAGGCCGGAGACCGAGATCAGGCTCTACGAGCGCAATCCTGAAGGCGCCACCTTCGGCTTCGGCGTCGTCTTCTCCGACACCGCCCTCGCCTTCATGGCAGCGGACGATCCCGAGACCCATGACGCGATCTTGCCCGCGATGGAGACCTGGCGCGACCTCGCCCTCGATCTCGAAGGCGAGAGGATCGTGATCGACGGCGTCGGTTTTGCCGCGATCGGACGGCTGGAACTGATCCAACTGCTGACGGAGCGGGCGCTGAGCGTCGGCGTCGCACCGCAGTTCGAGACCGAACTGAGCGATCTCTCTGAGCTCGGCGACGCCGATCTGATCGTCGGCGCGGACGGGCTGAACTCTCTGGTGCGCGGCGACGGCGCGGATTTCGGCGCGAAGATGCCGCTGCTGGAGAACCGGTTCATCTGGTACGGCACGGAGTGCCCCTACGAGACGCTGACCCAATCCTTCAGGCGCTCCGCCGACGGACCGTTCAATGCGCATCACTACCGCTACGCGCCGGACCGCAGCACTTTCATCGTCGAGACGAATGCGGCGACCTGGCATGCTGCCGGTTTCATCGGAATGGACGAGGACGCGACCCGCGCCTATTGCGAGGAGGTCTTCGCCAACGTGCTGGACGGTCACAGGCTGATCACGAACAAGTCGCATTGGCGCCAGTTCCCCAAGCTCTCCTGCAATAGCTGGTACAGCGGCAACAGGGTGCTGATCGGCGACGCGGTCCACACCGCCCATTTCAGCATCGGCTCCGGGACGCGGCTCGCGATGGAGGACGCACTCGCGCTCTCGAATGCCTTGATCGAGACGCCGGAGGACATCCCGGCCGCGCTCGCAGCGTATCAGGCGGCACGCAAGCCGATCACCGACAAGCTCGTCACCGCCGCGAATACCAGCGCGGCCTGGTACGAGCGATTTGCCGAGCACATGAAGCTCGCGCCGGCGGATTTCGCCTATTCCTACATCCAGCGCAGCGGCCGCATCGATGACGATCGCCTGCAGCGCCTCGCGCCGAATTTCTTCGAGACCTACAGCCCCGAATGGAACAAGGGCGCGGGAGACCGGGCATGAACGCCGGGGCAACCCGGGATCTCGTGCCGCGGGATGCAGCCGAGACCGGAGAAATCGGTTTCACCGTGCCCGAGCGATATAACGCCTCGAGCCTGCTGTTCGACAATCTGGCGAAAGGGCGCGGCGAGAAGATCGCCATCTGGTCCGACCTCGGCACCCGCACCTACCAGGAACTGGCGGAGGACGCCTGCCGGTTCGGCAACGGCCTGCTCTCTCTCGGTCTTGGACGCGGTGACCGGGTGCTGCTGCTCATGGCGGACACGCCCGCATATCCCGCCGCAATCATGGGCGCGATCCGCGCCGGACTCGTGCCGATCCTCGTGAACACGCTCTCGACCGTCGACCTGGTTTCCTTCTATGCCGAGGATGCGGGTGCGTGCGTGCTGATCTTCGACGAGGATTTCTCCGGGATCGTCGACGCGCTGTCACCCGAGGCGCTAGCCTCGCTCACGACCGTTTCCGTGAACGGTAACGGGCCTTCCGCAGTGTCCGGCGTACTGGAGGGATCTGCCTGGCTCGCCGGGCAGTCGCCCTCGCTCGACGCCGCCGACACGGGGCGGGACGATCCGGCCTTCATGATGTATTCCTCCGGCTCGACCGGACGCCCGAAGGGGATCCTGCACCTGCAGCACGACGCGCTCTACACGGCGGAAAGCTATGCGCGCCATGTGCTGAAGATCCGCGAGGACGACATCTGCTTCTCGATCCCGAAGATCTTCTTCGCCTACGGCTTCGGCAATGCCGTGACCTTCCCGTTTCATGCCGGCGGCAGCGTGGTGCTGTTCTCCGGCCGGCCGACGCCGGAAGCGGTCTTCGGGATGATCGCCCGCTTCAAGCCGACCCTGCTCTTCGGCCTGCCGACGCTCTATACGGCGATGATCAAGGACCCGTCGGCGGAAAGCGCCGATCTCTCCGCCGTCCGAACCTGCATCTCCGCCGCCGAAATCCTCTCGCAGGAGATCTTCGACGCCTGGAAAGCCCGGTTCGGTCACGAGATCATGGAAGGCCTCGGCTCCACCGAGGTGCTGCACATCTATCTCTCGAACACGGAGACGGAGAAGAAGATCGGCTCCGCCGGGAAGATCGTTCCGGGTTACGCCGCCCGCCTGACAGATCCTGAAGGAAAGCCCGTCGCAGCCGACCAAGACGGCGTGCTCTCGGTACGCGGCGATTCCAACGCGCCCTGCTACTGGAACCGGCCCGACAAGACCGCCGACACCATGCGCGACGGCTGGATCTATACCGGCGACCGGTTCCGCTGCGACGCGGACGGGTTCTACTTCTTCCTCGGACGGATCGACGATCTGGTGAAGGTCAGCGGCCAGTGGGTCTATCCGCTGGAGGTCGAACTCTGTCTGAACGAGCATCCAGAGATCGTCGAATGCTGCGTCGCCGCCGTCGAACTGCCGGACCGGCGGACCATTCTCCGCGCCTATATCACACCTTCGAAGGGTGTGACGCCGGACGACGAGTTGACCCGGCGCCTGAAGAGCTACGTGCGCGAAACCCTGTTACCGCACAAGGCGCCGCGCGATTTCGTCTATTTCGCGGAACTGCCGAAGACCGGAACTGGCAAGATCGACCGCCAGTCACTGCTCAGGTCCGGTTCATCCGCCTGATCTGGAACCAGGTCGCCAATCCCGCGAAGAGCGCGACGGAGCCGATCAGCAAGGTGGCGAGCGCGTTAATGTCCGGCGAAACGCCGAGCCTGACCTTGGAGAAGATCACCATCGGCAGGGTCGAAGAGCCCGGCCCGGAGGCGAAGCTGGCGATCACCAGATCGTCCAGCGACAGGGTAAAGGCGAGCAGCCATCCCGAGGCCAGCGCCGGGGCCAGCATCGGCAGGGTCACGAGCAGGAACGCGGTGAAAGGTCTTGCGCCGAGATCGAGCGCCGCCTCCTCGATCGAGCGGTCGAGGCCGCTTGCCCGGGACTGCACCACCACCGCGACATAGGCGGTCGAGAAAGTGATATGGGCGATCAGGATGGTGTCCACCCCGCGTCCCACCGGCCAGCCGATCAGCTGTTCCATGGATACGAAGGTGAGCAGCAGGCTGATACCGATGATGACGTCCGGCATCACCAGCGGCGCGGCGATCAGGCCAGTGAAGAGCAGCCGTCCGCCGAAGCGGCCGAAGCGCGACAGCGCGAGACCGGCCATGGTGCCGAGCAGAGTGGCGCCGGTCGCGTTGATCACGGCGATCTTGATCGAGAGCCAGGCCGCCGAGAGCACCTGCTCGTTGCGGAACAGTTCCGCATACCACTGGACGGACCAGCCGCCCCAAACGCTGACCAGCTTGGACGCATTGAAGCTGAACACCACCAGGACGATCAGCGGCAGGTAGAGGAAGGCGAACCCGCCGACCACGACGCTGTAGAGCGCGATGCGACTTCCCGTCCGGCTCATGCCTCGGCTCCCTGGCGGCGGTTTTCGACGACCTGGAACAGCATGATCGGCACCACCAGAAGGAGGAGCAGGACGACCGCAAGAGCCGAGGCCAGGGTCCAGTCCCGTTCGTTGAAGAAGGTGTCCCAGAGCATCCGCCCGACCATGAGCGTGTCCGAGGCGCCGAGCAGGTTCGGGATCACGAACTCTCCGGTTGCCGGGATGAAGACCAGCATCGCGCCGGCAATGATGCCCGGCACCGAAAGCGGCAGCGTGACTAGCAGAAACGCCTTCCAGGGCCGGCAGCCGAGATCCTCCGCCGCCTCGACGAGCGACCAGTCGAGGCGCTCCAGCGTCGCATAGAGCGGCAGGATCATGAACGGGAGATAGGTGTAGGAAATGCCGACATAGAGCGCGAAATCGGTCTGCAGCATGCGGATCGGCGTATCGATCACGCCGATGGTGAGCAAGAGGGCGTTCACGAGGCCCGTGTCCGCCATCAGCGTTTTGAGGGCATAGACCCGGAGCAGGAAGGAGCTCCAGAACGGCAGCATCACCGCCATCAGCAGCAGGTTGCGCGCCGTCGGGGTCGCCCGGGCGATGGCGTAGGCCATCGGATAGCCGATCAGCAGCGTTATGAAGGTCGAGATGCCGGCGACCATGAGCGAGTTGAAGTAGCCCGCCCTATAGAGCGCGTCGTCGAACAGCAGCTCGTAATTAAAGAGAGATCCGGCATAGCTCCCGTCCTCCGCAAAGAGCGGCGAATAGGGCGGCTGGGCCAGCACCGGCTCGGAAAGCGAGATCCGGAAGACGATGGCAAAGGGTACGAGGAAGAAGACGAAGAGCCAGAGATAGGGGATCCCCGTCACGGCTCCCCTGCCGGAAAGCCAGAACGGCCGGCGTCGGGCGGCCATGTCAGTCCGCCCCCAGTAGCAGCGCGTTTCCGGGCTCGAACCAGATCTCGACCCGGTCGTCCCAGTCGACCTCCCTCGCCGCTCCGGTCTCGCTGTTGGCGCGTGTGATCTCGACCAGGTGGCCCTGCTGGGTCCGCACCCGGTAGGAGGTGACGTCGCCGAGATAGGCAAGTCCCTCCACCGTTCCCTTCAGCCTGTTCACCAGCTTCGGCGGCGCAGCGCCTTCGCGCGCGATGCGGACCTTTTCAGGGCGCACGGCGACCGCGCCGCGCATGCCTTCCTGCGCCTCTCCGGCAACGGCGAAGAGGGATGTTTCCAGTCCGTCCACCGCCAGCTCGGCGATGCCGTCGCGCACCGCCGTCACTTGTCCGTCGAAAAGCGAGATATTGCCGAGGAACTCGGCGACGAAACGGGAGCCCGGTTTCTCGTAAAGGCCTTCGGGCGTTCCGATCTGCTTGACCCTGCCCTTGTCCATCACCGCCGCGCGGGTGGAGAGCACCATCGCCTCTTCCTGGTCGTGGGTGACGACGATCATGGTGATCCCGGTATCGTCCGCCAGCTTCATGAGCCGGTACTGGGCGTTCTCCCGCAGCCGCTTGTCGAGCGCGCCCAGCGGCTCGTCCAGCAACAGGATCTTCGGCCGCTTCACGATGGCGCGGGCGAGCGCCACGCGCTGGCGCTGGCCGCCGGAAAGCTGGTGCGGCTTGCGCGCGGCGAAATCGGTCAGCTCGAGCTGCGCCAGGGCGTCCGCCACCCGGTCCGAGAGTTCCGTTCCCCGCACCCCGTCGCGCTTCAGTCCGAAGGCGACATTGCCCTCGACACTCATGTGCGGGAACAGCGCGTAGCTCTGGAACATCATGTTGACGGGACGGTCGTAGGGCGGCAGGTCCGTCACATCCTCGCCGTCGATCTCGACCGTTCCCTCGCTTGGCGTCTCGAGGCCCGCAAGCATCCGCAGCAATGTCGTCTTGCCGCAGCCGGAGCCGCCGAGCAGCGAGAAAATCTCGCCTTTGTAGACCTCGAGATCGACACCGGAAACCGCCTCGAACAGACCGAACCGCTTCACCAGCCCGCGCACGCGGACCATCGGCCGGTTCCGTTCAGGGTCTTCCCACGGTTTCCCCAGATATGGATCGACTTTCGCTTGCTCCGACATGCCCCCGCCCCGGTCACAGCTCCCTGTTGCCATCACCGTCCGGTTTCGCGGGGACTCTGTCAATTCCCGCCGTGAGACACCGGTTTATTTCTTGCCTCCGAACACACCTGCGGCGTTGTATCCGGTCCCCGTGATGCGGAAATCGCCGCCGAGTTCCGGCGGAGGGTTGGTGCCGTCTGTACCGAACAAAGCGCCACGCATGTCCAGAGTCTTGCCCGCAACGCTCGAGGTGTCTGTCATCGCAAATCCGTTGACCGAGCTGTTGTTGAAAGTGGTCGTTGCCGTATTGAATGTGTTGCCGTCAAAGCCCAGGCTGTTGAGCGTCACCGTGGCCGTACTGCCTGAGAAGGATATGCCGGTCGAAAAGGTCCCGGTTTTCAGGGCCGTGGCGCCGTTCTCAATCACCGTGCCGATAACATTCCCGGTATAGGTTGCCGAGCCGCTCGTCACCCCGCTCAGGGTTCCGACGGTTGTCGCCACTCCCGCGACCCAGGAAGCCATGTGCAGGGTCGCATTCTGGTCGCTCATCCGAAGCCCCCAGTAGCCCCATTTCAGGAACTGGCAGGAAGAGCAGAGATCGAAGGATGCTGAATTGCTGCCATGTGTGGCGAAAACGCCTTCGATATTCGCCTCGGAACCAGCCGAAATCGTCCCGCCCGTCATCTGCGAGGCGAATGTCTTGTCGGTGATATATGCCGATACCGAGCCGTTGGTGGTCGACGTGATGGTGGTTCCGCCGCTGCCCGTGACGGCAACGGACACATCGACGGTATCGGCCGAGGACGATACCGTCAGGAGGCTCGTATTGCCCGTCGCTGACGTCGTCCGGAACGCCTCCGGTGTTCCCGCGACGGTCCCTGCCCCGGCCGTGAATCCCGTCACGGTGTTGCTGGGAAACGTCCGGTCGCTGCCGGAAACCGTCACAGTGCCGGTCTTCTGAACGGTAGACACCGGATAATAGGTCGTCCCGACCCCGGTCTTGTCGTCCATCCCGGCCGGGACGCTGTTCGAGGTATCGGCATCCTCGATCGTGCTGAGAACGAAATTGTCCGGCCCGTTCGAGCCGAAGAAATCCTTGCCCGCGCCGTCGTCGGCGCTGAACGCGCCACCCTTGTAGAATTGCGGCGCGTCCGTGCTCGCTGTGTCAGACATTCCATAGGCAAAGCCGGAGAAATACTCAGTGGATCCGCCGACATTCACCCGGCCGATCACCACGCTGCCGATCGAGGTACCGCCCGAGGCGTTATATTCGAACGAGCTGGAAACGAAGGGTTTCTCCGTCGCCGAACTGCCCCAGTAGATCGTGCCCGCCGGCTCCTTGTTGGATGCCAGCCCCGAAACCGGAGTCCGCGCGAAAGGCAGGCTGTCCGTGAAGAACGGGTCCCGCAGCAGCTTGTAGGTCGTCGCCCCGGTCGGAACGGCGCCGGTATAGGGCTTGCCGAAGAAGACCAGCTCCTTCTGGCCATCGACATTCAGCGTGTAGGAAACAAAATCCGGATCGCCCGCATGGTTGATCGGACCGTCGACACTGCTTGGTGTCACCCCCGCGATCTGCGTGGAGCAGTCCAGGGAGGTGGGACAGGCGCTGAGCTGGGTCGGCGAGGAGGTCGTGGGCCCCGGATAGAACAGCTTGTAGGCACCCGCCGTCGTGGAGGCGGTGACCTGACCGCCAACCCCCTGATCCGACCCGGAGGCGGTTGCCGAGGAAAACCGGCGATTGCCGAGCGCCGTATTGGAATTAGTCGTGTCCGCGCCGACGGTCGCGAAGCTCGCGCCGCCGCGGAAAGCGAAACCGGAATAGGTCCGGGAAAACGACACCGGACTGGGCGTTGATCCCGTGTCCGTCGGAGTATCCACCACGACGACAGGCGGCGGTGTCACCGGCTGCGTCGGCGCGGGCGCGACCGGCGTCGGTTCCACCGTCGGCGCCGGAGCGGGAGCAACGGCGATGAAGTCCTGCGGCCGGTCCTGCTCAGGCCTCGGCGGAGGAAGGTCGAGATTTTCGGCGTCCTGTCGAAGCCGTTCGCCAACCGGGACTCCGGTGACACCCTCGACACGAACCGCCACCTGCTGCTGTTGTTGCCTCTCCAGGGTCGCAAGCCGTTCAGCTCCGGATTCGATCTCGCGCGTCAGACCGCTGCGGGTACCGACATTCGAACCTGCCGTTTGCTGCTGTCCGGAATTTCCCGCCGAAACCGACCGCTCCTGAGCCCGCTGCCCGAGCGTCTGCCCTCGGGACGGTGCGGCGTCCCGGTCGGCGCTTTCCGGCGTCGCGTCGTCCGCGGCGGCAACCTCTGTCGCACCGGCTTCAAAAGCCTGAAGCCGCTGGTTCAGGGCTTCCGGCGCGCGCCGCTGCGGCTCGGACGGAGCCGCACCCGGAGCGGAAACCGAAATGAAGGTTCCCGGGGTCGTCGTGGTCTGCACGGTGCCATTGACCTCGAGTGTCATCTCGCGCCCGAACAGGAAATCGACCTCGATTCCGCCCGCGGGCTCGACGGAGATCACCGCGATGCCGCCGCGAATGCCCATCGTGCCGACCGGCGTCTTGAACTGCACCGCGCGCTTCTTGCTGATCCGCCCGCCGACGAAACGGACAATGCCTTTGGTGAGGCTGACCGCCATGTCGCCCGTCCGTGCATCCGGATCGTAGACGAAACGGTCGATCACGAGGTCCGATTTCGGCCCGACTGTCATCGAGGACCCGTCCTCGAAGAGGAGCTGCGCGCGCCCGGTATCGTCGGTGGAGACCTTTTCCTCGAAGAACATCGTGGTTCCGGTCGACAACACCCGTGTGTCTTCGTTCGGCGGAGTGCCGAGGGCCTCGGTCGTCGTGCCGGAAGCGACGCCGATGGAGCGGTTGGATGCCCCGGCCTCCGGACTCGCCAGCGCGATGCCGAGCACGGTCAGTGCGGTTGTCCGGAGAGCCACGTTCAGAAGGCTGTTCTTCGCCATGTGTCCACCTCTCTCTTGTGGCCCGCCAGCGTCTTCGGGCCGGTGATGTCCCTCGCTCAAAACTGTACGGCCAGGCCCATGGTGAAGGCCCAGTTGTCATATTCGTAATTCGACAGGGTCGAGTCGACCTGCTTGTAGAGACCGCTCGCGACCAGGGACACATTGTCCCGGAGGCGCACGCTGCCGATGAGCTGTGCCTGCAACTCCGTGTCTTCCCGCGTGACGTCGGAATCGATCGAGGCGAGCGGCGCGTCATAGGGAACGGAAGCGGCCTTGGCGGTCGCCGAAAGGCTCCAGGGCCCGGTATGCTGCGGAATGGGGGATTCGAAGATCCGGGTCAAAGTCGCGGACGCCTCGTAACGCCAGCTCCGCCGGCCGGCGGCATCCGCTTCATCGCGTGTCACCGATCCGTTGACGGACAGCCGCGTGTCAGGCGTCAAGATCTGGCTGACCGTCACTCCGAAATAGCCACGGGGTCCGTTCAGCTCTTCCTTGTTCGTCGGATAATCGTCGGTGTCGTTGTAGTTCCGGTGCGTCACATAGGTCTCGAAATAAAGCCCCGTCTCTGGACTGACGACATAGTTTCCGTCGAGGCCGGCGCCGTAGGAAACGTAATAGAGATGATCGTCCAGATCGATGATGTCGCCGCGCAGGAACGGCCGGAGATCCAGGCCGCGCACCAGATCGGGATCGACCGTGAAGCGCGGCCCGGAGCGGAACTGCAGGAGCGAGGTGTCGAGCTGGTCCTGCGTCGTTTGGTTCGACAGGTAGCCGACTAGCTCGTTCTCGAGCTCTACCCGCGGCTCGACGCCGAGATCATAGTAATGAAGCAACCGGACGGACACGAACTGGTCGACATCCGGCTGGTTGGTGAATTGGCTGTCGAGATCCGCATCGAGGCCGAGCACCCGAACCTTCCCGCTGGCGGGGCCCGCATTGGCATTGCTCTGATGGCGAATACCGGCGAAGACCGAGCCCCGGAAGCGGTGCGGCGAGGTCTGATCGTCGATCGCGTCGAGAAATTCTGCGACCCGGACCTTCACCAGCTCCGGCGCCGTCGGGTCGTCCCTCACCTCCTCCAGATAGCCTTTTGCGACCTGATAGGATTTAAGGCGGAAATAGAGCACCCCGAGTTCCATCCTCACCCGGGGCAGATCGGGATCGATCAGCAGCATCCGCTCCAGGGTTGCGATCGCGCCTTCGTAATCTCCAATCCGGATGGCGAGCAGGGCAAAGGCGAAAGCCTTGTCGAGATTGCCCGGGTCCTTGAACATGGACCGGAAGGCCTCGTCGTAGGCCACTTCGATTTGCGTCCGGTCCTCTGCCGCAGGCGCGGCGTATTGCGCTTCAGCGCCAACGGGAAACATCCAGAGGAAGAGGCCGAGCGCCAGACTTCGGGCAAACGTCGCGAAGGGATTCATGCCGACCGAACCGCCTTGCAAAGAGCAGCGGCATGCAATTTCCTCGTCCGGTCAGTCATGAATATCGAAATCCTTGTTCGGATCAATGAATCGCAAACCAATGCTTACAATTTTATATTAAGTTTTCCTGAACATGCAGGCGGTGACGAACACCACACGCCATCATTCCCCAACTGAATAATACGCGAAAATCCCGCAGCGTTAAGCGATCGTCGGGTCGGCTCCGACCCTGACCACCATCTTGCCGAAATTGCGTCCCTTCAGAAGCCCGATGAAGGCGTCCGGCGCAGCGTTCAGTCCCTCGACAATATCTTCGCGATATTTGAGACGGCCATCGGCGATCCAGCCCGCCATATCGCGCGCGAAGTCAGCATAGTCGGAAGCGAAATCGTAAACTATAAAACCCTGAATTCTTAGACGCTTGGTCAGCACCGCACGCATCAGCGGAGGCACCTTGGTCTCCATTTCCGGAAAGCTGGTCGCGTTGTAGAAGGCGATCGTGCCGCAGACCGGCATACGGGCGAACTGGTTGAACAACGGGAAGACGGCATCGAAGACCTTGCCGCTGACATTCTCGAAATAGACGTCGATCCCGTCCGGGCAGGCGGCGGCGAGCTGGGCGGCGAAATCCGGCGCCCGATGATCGACCACCTCATCGAATCCGAGCTCGTCCTTCACGAAGGCGCACTTCTCCGGGCCGCCGGCGATCCCGACCGCACGGGCGCCGCGGATCTTCGCGATCTGCCCGACGGCAGAGCCGACCGGACCAGATGCCGCGGCGACCACCACCGTTTCGCCGGCTTTCGGCTGGCCGATATTCTTCAGGCCCGCATAGGCCGTCAGTCCCGGCATGCCCAGCACGCCAAGCGCGGTCGAGATCGGCGCCGCCTTCGGATCGAGTTTGCGCAGTCCCTTACCGTCGGAGATTCCGTAGCTCTGCCAGCCGATCCGGTTGAGCACGATGTCCCCCGCCACGTAGTCGGGATGGTTCGAAGTCACGACCTCGGCGACCGTCTCGCCCTCCAGAACACCGCCGATCGGCACCGGCGCGGCATAGGACTTCGCGTCGCTCATGCGACCGCGCATGTAGGGGTCGAGCGAGAGATAGATCGTCCGGAGCAAGAGTTCGCCGTTTCCCGGTTCCGGCACGGCGACCTCGTCCAGACGGAAGTTTTCCGCCTTCGGCTCGCCCTCCGGACGTGATGCCAGAAGCCAGCGGCGGTTCATACGATCGGTCATGGCGTGGTCTCCCTCCTCTGCCCTCGATCTGGATAGCCCTCCCGGCCGCTCCCGGTCCAGAGCCGAACCGTGATGTCTGTCTGCGATGGCAAGAATGAACCGGGGAAAGGGTGGGGGCTAAAGCGCGAGCTCGACGACCGGTCCGCCCGCCGCTTCCGCATCTTCGGCATCGTGCGTGACCAGGATCGTCGGCAGCCCCGCCTCGCGAAGCCGTGCGAAGGTGAAGTCCCGTATATCGGCCCGCAAATGCCGGTCGAGCTTCGAGAAGGGCTCGTCCAGCAGCGCCGCGCGCGGCTCCGAGAGCAGCAGCCGCAACAGGGCGACGCGAGAGGCCTGCCCGCCTGAGAGAGTCGCGGGATCACGCTCCGCAAAGCCGTCCAGACCGAAGCGGGCCAGCGCCTCCGCCGCATGCGCGGCTCGACGGGACCGTCCCGCCGGCATCCCGAAAAGCAGGTTTCCGCCAACGCTCAGATGCGGAAACAGCATCGGGTCTTGGAACAGCAGACCGACGTGACGGGCCTCCGGCGCCGCCTGCGTGATGTCGTTGCCGTCAAGCCGAATACGCCCCGTCGCCGTGAAGGGAGCCGTCAGGAAACCGGCGACGAAGGACAGCAAGGTCGACTTGCCCGCACCGGAGGGACCCATCACGGTGAGGACCTCGCCCGGAGCGACGGTCCTGTCGAGTGCGAGCAGTTCACGGTCACCGAGCGCGATCCGCACACTTTCCAGAACAAGCCCGTCCGTCATTGCGCCGCCCCCAACATGCCGCGCCTGTGGCGCCAGACCAGCCTCGGTGCCGCGAGCGCAAGAGCAAAGCCGAGGATCGGAAGCACCGCCTGGGTCAGGGCCCACGCGCCGATGAGCCTCCGGTCGCCGCCCGCCGCCAGCGCGATCGCCTCCGTCGTGACCGTATCGATCCGCCCGGCTCCCAGCAGGCGGGTCACGAGATACTGCCCGATACTGACTGCGAGGCCGACCGCGAAGGCCGCGAGCGTCGGGGTGAGCACCATCGGCAAGATCACCTTCCAGAAGACCCCGCCCTCGGAGTGCCCGAGCGTCCGGGCGAGCCGGCCCCAGGCCGGGTCGAGGCGGCGGTAGGATTCGGAGAGTGTCAGATAGACATAGGGCAGAACGAAAATGACATGCCCTGCAGCCACCAGCGCGCCGCCCGGCGCGATCCCGGCCAGTTCAGCCAGCAGGACCAGGCCGAAGAGAAAACCGATCTGCGGCACAAGCAGCGGCAGATAGAAAACAAGCTCGAGCGCCCGGCTGGCCCGGCGCCCCGTCCGGCGCTCGTTCTCGAGCATCGCGAGCACCAGCGCAAGCGAGAGACCGGTTGCCGTCAGGGCAATCCAGATTGTTGACCAGAGCGGACCCGATGCGGTCTCCCCGACAGTCTGCCAATGCTCAAGCGTCCAGCGGCTCGGGAATGGATCGGGGAAACGCCAGACCCGCGCGAAGGCGCTCAGCCCGAGAGCAAGGATGCCGAGGCCCGCACTGAGCAGGAGCGCCGGAAACATCACACGTCCGAGCAGTCCCAGCCCCTGCTCCGCCAGAGTGCGGTTGCCGGATTCGATCCATCCGCGGCCAAGCCCGATCAATGTCCTTTCGGCGGCGACCCAGAGCGCGATGGCGGCGGCCGTGACACCGAACTGCAGAACCGCACCGGCAGCCGCAATCAGCCGGTAGTCGAGTTCCGGATCGTTGGACCAGCGCAGGACCTGGACCGCGAGCGGCGGCGGCGAGACGGGTCCGAGGATCAGCGCGACGTCGATATTCGCCGAGGAATAGGCGATCACCGCGTAGATGGGCAGACGGAGGAGCGGATAGAGCGCCGGGACCACCGTCTTGAACCATGCCGCGATCCGTCCGTAACCGAGCGCCCGCGCCATCCGCATTCGCTCCACCGCGCGGATCTGCGCGAGCGGCGCCAGCGCCACGAGCAGAAGGAACGGCACCTCCTTCATCACCAGCCCCGCCATCAGGGAAAGCCCGAGCTCGTCCTGCACGATCAGCAGATCCGGCGGACGCTGCCAGCCCGTCGCCCATGGCGACATCAGCCGGGCCAGAAATCCGGAAGGGGCAATCAGGAAGGCCAGCGCAAAGGCCGCCGCCGCGTGCGGCACAGCAAGCAGCGGCGCGATCGCCTTGCGCAGCCAGGTGAAGGCGCGGGTCTCGAAAAACACCGCGAGAAAGAGCATCGCCAGAGCGAGCGCAAGCCCTGCGGTCACAAGGCCCGAGACGAGCGAGAGCAGAACCGAGCCGCCGATCCCCGGCCAGTCCAGGAGATCCCGCCAGACCGAGAGACCGAACGTGTCGTGCCCGAGCGCCGGCAGGAAGCCGAAGGACGGGACCAGCGCGCCGAGGGCTCCGGCGGCGACGGGTCCCGCGAGGATCGCGGCGACGAGATAAGGAGAGGCTTTCAGCATGAAACCGGTACGGTAGCGGTCAGGATCACCGTACTGCGTAGCGCCGGTTCCACTCCTCCTCAAGAGCGTCGGTCCAGCTCGGATGCGGTTCCGCCAGCATGGTGCCGAGACGGTCCGCCGGAATGGCCGCCGGCCCAAGATCCATTTCCCGGAAAGCCTTTGCCTGTTCCTGGGTCAGTTCCTCCAGGTCGAGCACGGTCGCCGAGCCCCAGTGCTCGGGATCCAGTTTGCGCAGCTGCGCCTCGGGCGAAAGGAGAAAGTTCGCCAGCACCATCGCGCCTTCCCGGTGCGCCGCGTTGAACGGGATGGCGAGGAAGCTGACATTGCCGATGGTTCCGGCGTCGAACAGGTAATTCCGCACGGTCTCGGGCAACTCGCCACTTTCGATTCCGGCGGTCGCCTCCGACTGGCTGAAGGCAAAGGCGATGTCGATTTCGCCGTCGCTCATCAGGCGGCGCATCGCACCGGCATTGGCCGGGAAGCTCCGCGCCGCGCGCCAGAGATGGGGATGCAGCGCGTCCAGATAGTCCCAGAGCGGCGCGGTGACCGCTGCGAAATCTCCCTCCGCGACCGGGCGGTAAAGCGCATCGACGGAACTCGCGCGCTCAAGAAGGACCTGTTTGAGGAAGGTCGTGCCGAGAAACGACGGAGGCAGCGGATAGGTGAAGCGTCCAGGATTCGCCTTCGCCCATGTCAGCAGGGCCTCGCTGCTGCGCGGCGGTTCCGGAAGCACCGCCTCGTCGCGATAGAAAACGAGACGCGCCCGCGCCCACGGCATTTCCAGGCCCTCGACCGGAACGCCGAAATCGAGCGCGAGGTCGGGACTGTTCGCCGGACCGGTGAGCTTGTGGTTCGGCAACGCCTCGATCCACGGCCCGTAGAGCAGCCCGTTCCGCTTCATCGCGGCGAAATTTTCGCCGTTGATCCAGATGAGGTCGATCGCGCCGCCCTCGTTCCGGCCTGCGGTTTTTTCCGCCAGCACGCGAGCCACGGCCTCTGCCGTGTCCGTCAGCTTCACATGGACCACTTCGGCACCGTATCGCGCAGACACCTGTTCCCCGGCCCAGGCGATGTAAGCGTTGATGCGCGGATCGCCGCCCCAGGCATTCCAGTAGACCGTCTGACCTTTCGCGGCCTCCAGAACGCGGCTCCACTCCGCCGACGGAGAGTCCGCACGCGCCGGGGTCAAAACCGTGGCAAGAACCGCGGCGAGCGCGAGGATAGTCAGACGACGCATCAAAAGCACGATTGGATCTCCATGGCTGTCACCGGAAGCAATGCGGCGCGCACGCTAATACAGCTTTGCGCCCTGCCGAAATGACATCGCCGCGAGGGCGGCACGAACAAGCAGGTCCGGACGAGGTCTCACGCGTTCCAGTTTCGACACGCGGAATTGCGTTCCGCAAATTGACCAGCTCGCGCCGGCCATGGCATATTTCCCGAAACTCGCCCATGTCGAGAGGCGGGGCCGGGAGGAGGGTCCCCGGCACAGAAAAAAGGAAACGACCAGACACAATGTCCCAAGACAATGTTTTGACTGAAGACGGCAAGGACCGCCAGTTCGTTACCGCCCTCGCCAGAGGCCTTGAGATTCTGCGCGCCTTCCAGCCAGGCGACGGCGGTCTCGGAAACCAGGATCTCGCCGAACGCACGAAACTTCCGAAACCGACGGTCTCGCGTCTGACCCATACGCTGCGTACCCTTGGCTATCTGACCTTCGATGAAAGCACCGGCCTCTACCAGCTCGGCCCGAGCGTGCTCTCCCTCGGATATTCCTTCCTCGCAAATCTCGATATCCGCGCACGCGCCCGTCCGCTGATGCAGGAAATGGCGAACGATGTCGATGCGGCGATCTCGCTCGGCACGCGCGACCGCCTGACCATGCTCTATCTCGAGACCTGCCGCGGCGACGGGGCACTCACACTGCGCCTCGATGTCGGCTCCCGCATTCCGATCGCCGAAACCGCCATGGGCCGCGCCTTCCTCGCCGCGCTGCCGGAGGACGAACGCGACTATCTGATGGATCACATCAGACGCAAGGATCCCGACAGGTTCCCGAAGCTGAAGGACGGGATCGACCAGGCCGTCGAGGATATCGTGACGCGCGGTTTCACGCTCTCGCTCGCCGACTGGCACAAGGACGTGCATGCGGTCGGCGCCCCGGTATTGCTCCCCGACCGGTCGGCAATCTTCGCGCTGAATTGCGGCGGCCCCCGCTTCCTGCTCTCCAAGGAACTCCTGGAAGAGGAACTCGGGCCGCGCCTCGTGCATCTCGCCGAGACCCTCACCATGGGCGGCCAGGGTTTCCACGTCGTCGCCGCCAACCCCTGAGACCAGCCCCCTTCCGAACGGACCGAGAATGACCAGCACTTTCGAACGCAGCTTTCCCGAAGGCTCGTATCTGCACGCGATCGTGGACCGCAGGGCGGAGGACGCGGCCGACCGCATCCTGGTCAGCGACGACACCGTCGCGCTCGACGGCAAGGGATTGAAGGCTGCCGTCGAGCGCGCCGAGCGGGCGCTGCGCGATTTCGGTGTCCGGGGCGGAGACCGCGTCCTTCTCGTCAACGAGAATTCCGTCGCTCTGCAGGTCCTCATCTTCGCACTCTCGCGCATCGGCGCCTGGACCGTTCTGATCAACGCCCGGCTGACCGGAGCGGAGATCGGCAAGATCGCGCAGCATTCCGGTGCCCGGACCACGCTTTACACAACCGGGGTTTCGCCCGACGCGACGGCCCATGCAGAGGGCGTCGACGCCGTTCCATTCGATATCGGACCGGTCGGCGAGGTGAAGATCGCGCCGCTGAACCACGATGCCGTGCCGGAACCGCTCGATGCGGACGGAAAAGACCAGGTCGCGGCGCTGATCTATACCTCGGGTACGACAGGACAGCCCAAGGGCGTGATGCTGACCCACGACAATCTGCTCTTCATCGCGGAAGGGTCCGGCAGCATCCGCAAGATCGGCCCCTCCGATCTCGCCTACGGCGTTTTGCCGACCTCGCATGTCTTCGGTCTCGCCTCGGTCTTCCTCGGCACGCTCGCCCATGGCGGACACCTGAGGACCGTCTCGCGGTTCGCTCCTGTCGAAACGGCCCGCGCGCTTGCCGAGGACGGGGTGACGATCTTCCAGGGCGTGCCGGCGATGTATGCGCATCTGCTGGAACTCGCGGCCAAGCGCGGCGCGCCCCTGCCCGCCCCGAAACTGCGCTATCTCTCGGCCGGCGGCGCGCCGCTCGATCTCGCGATCAAGGAGCGGGTGGAGAAGATGTGGAACCAGCCGCTGCATAACGGCTACGGACTGACCGAGACCTCGCCCACGGTGACCACGACCCGGATGGAGGCCCCGGCAGCGGACGAGACCGTCGGACCGGTCCTGCCCGGGGTCGAGTGCCGCATCGCCGATCAGGAAACCGGGCTGCCGCGCGCGACCGGAGAGGTCGGCGAGATCTGGGTGCGCGGTGCCAATGTGATGAAGGGCTATTACCGCGATCCGGAGCAGACCGCGAAGGTCATGACCTCGGACGGCTGGTTCAAGACGGGAGATCTCGGACGGATGGACGCGGCCGGCGACCTTTATGTCGTCGGGCGCCTGAAGGAACTGATCATCCGCTCCGGCTTCAACGTCTACCCGGCCGAGGTCGAAGGCGTGCTTGCAGCGCATCCGGACATCGCCCTCTCGGCGGTCGTCGGACGCAACGCCGGAGACAACGAGGAAGTGGTCGCCTTCGTGCAGCCCATAGCCGGCCGGACGATCGACAAGGCGGCCCTTGAAAGCCATATGCGCGCCTACCTCGCGCCTTACAAATGCCCGACCCACTACGTTTTCCTGGAAGCACTTCCGGCAACCGCCACGGGCAAAATTCTGAAAGCGCAACTGAAGCAAAGAGCCGAAAGCCTGAGCTCCGCCTGACCCGTTCACGGCTCCGTGAACAGCCTCCCGCAACGCCGCCATGCGAAATCAAGTCCTTGACTTCTCGGGCGTTAACAACCACTCCTATTGGCGACGCGGGGTGATCGCGCGACGGTTATCCGTATGGTTGACCTTCTGTCACGCCGCAATTGGATGAAACTCCGTTAGCTCCAGGTGCGCGTGGAAGACGGCTAAATACGAAGCCCTGTCTATGGTTTACGGACCCGATAGCGCCCCGTTGTAATGGACTCAATGACTCTGTGACCTATCAGACTTTTTCAGAGCTCGCCTTGTGCGAGCCCATCCTGCGTTCCCTGAAGGAAGCGGGATACGAAACCCCGACCCCCATCCAACAGCAATCGATCCCCCTGCTCCTCGAGCGCCGCGACCTGCTCGCGATCGCGCAGACGGGCACCGGGAAGACGGCGGCCTTTTCGCTGCCGATCCTCAATCAGCTCGCGGAGGCCGACAAGGCCGGCCGCCGCAAGCCCGCGCCGAAATCGGTGCGTGTACTGATCCTCGCGCCGACCCGTGAACTCGCGGTTCAGATCGGCGAGAATATCGCAATCTATACCCGCCATCTGCGCTTGAAGCAGGTCGTCGTCGTCGGCGGCGTCTCTCTCGGCCCGCAGCGCGCGGCGCTTGCCCGCGGTACGGACATCCTCGTCGCCACCCCGGGCCGTCTCCTTGATCTCGTGCAACAGAACTGCGTGCTCCTCGACGGAGTTTCGCATCTGGTGCTCGACGAGGCGGACAGGATGCTCGACATGGGCTTTATCCATGACGTGCGAAAGATCGCCAAGCTGGTGCCGTCGGCCCGGCAAAGCCTGCTCTTCTCGGCGACCATGCCGCCAAAGGTCGAGCAGCTGGCACAGTTTCTCCTGAACGACCCTGCCCGTGTCGAAGTGACCCCGGAGCAGCTTACGGTGGAGCGCATCCACCAGACCGTTCATCACGTTGAAGCCGCCTCGAACAAGAAGAGCGTGCTTCTCAAGGTGATGAGCAATCCTGACTTCAACAAGGTGATCATTTTCACCCGCACCAAGCATAAGGCGGACCGCATCTCCAAGATGCTGACCGCCGAAGGTATCGAAGCCGAAGCCCTGCACGGCAACAAGACACAGAGCGCCCGTCAAAAGGCCCTGCAACGGTTCAAGAAGGGCGCCGTGCGCGCCCTTGTTGCGACCGATATCGCCGCGCGCGGGATCGATGTCAGTGACGTGACCCATGTGATCAATTTCGAACTGCCGAACGAACCGGAAAGCTACGTGCACCGCATCGGCCGCACGGCGCGCGCCGGTACCGACGGTGCCGCACTTTCGCTCTGCGATCCGGACGAGTTCGCCTATCTGCTCGATATCGAGCGTCTGACCGGCCAGCGCATCGAGGTGGTCGGCGGAACGGCTCCGGAACGGCGTCCGGCAAACGACGGTGCTCCGCGACCGAACGGCTCCCGTAAGAGCCGCGGGCGCCGGCGCAGCGGACCGCCCTCCGGCCAGAAGCCCGATGGACATCAGCAGAAGTCCGGCGACAAGCCGAAGCGGCAGCAGCATCACGGAAAGCCGAACGGCGGGGGTGAAGCGCCCCTCCGCCGCAAGGCCTCCAAACGTCGCGAGGCCGCATAGCCTCGTGATCGGGTCAGGGCCGATCCGGGGCACCGGACCGGCTTGGGTCATGGCATTGATTTGATAAGGAGACGAAAATGCCGACAGGAACAGTTAAGTGGTTCAACACCACCAAGGGCTACGGCTTCATTAAGCCGGATGATGGCGGATCCGACGTGTTCGTGCACATCACCGCGCTGCAGACAGCCGGCCTGACCGACCTGCCGGACGGCACCAAGATCAGCTACGAGCTGGAAGAAGATTCCCGCCGCGGCCGTTCTTTCGCCGCCAATCTGAAGGTCGACTAACAGACTTTCCGTCCCGGACCTCCTCCACGGGGGTCCGGGATATCCCTTCCGGCTCCCGGGCTCAGATCCCGGTCCGCTCGAGCAGCGACAGCCAGTTCTCCGCAGCGATCTTTCGGATCAGTTCCTCACCATATCCCGCCAACCGGTACCGGTCGATGAGACGCGGCAGGCCGGCCGCGTCGCCAATCGCCTCCGGCACGGTGCAACCGTCGAAATCCGAACCGAGCGCGACGCCGTCCTCGCCGAGCTTCTCCAGAAGATAGTCCGTGTGCGCGACCACCTGATCCAGGTCGGTCGCCGCGTCCTGCCGCCCGTCGGGGCGTAGGAACCCGACATGGAAATTGATCCCGACAAGTCCACCGCTCGCCCGGATCGCATCGAGCTGGCGGTCGGTCAGGTTACGCGGAGACGGGCAGATCGCATGCACGTTCGAGTGCGAAGCGACCAGCGGTTTGGTCGACAGCTCTGCGACGTCCCAGAACCCCTTCTCCGTAATGTGCGAGAGGTCGACCATGATGCCCATGGTGTTGCAGGCGCGGATCAGGTCTCGCCCCGCATCGGTCAGACCGGTGCCGGTGTCAGGCGAGGACGGGAAATTCATCGGCACGCCGTCGCCGAAATCGTTCTTGCGGCTCCAGACCGGCCCGAGCGATCGCAGACCGGCCTGATAGAGACCATGCAGGTTCGAGAGGTCCGTCTTCAAACACTCGACACCCTCGATATGCAGGATGATCGCGAGCTTTCCGTCCGCCATCGCCAGTCGCGCCTCGGCAACGGAACGGGCGATCACCACGGAACCGCCGGACAGGGCCTCGACCGTCCTCGCCATCTCGATCATGCGCTGGGTGAAAGGCTCGGCGACCGCGCGCGAGACCGTGGCGAAATTCGCCGGGTCGCGCGGCGACAGTTCCAACGCTCCATCGTCCGCCATCCGCGACGGCGTGAACATGGCGAAAAGACCGCCGCAGAGACCGCCCTTCCGAGCACGGGGTAGGTCGATATGGCCACTATCTCCTTCTTCGAAGAAGCTCCGCGCGTCGCGCCCCGCCTCGCCAAGGACGAGGCGAAGAAGCGTGTCGTTATGGCCGTCGAAAACAGGAACAAGTGCATCGGTCATCGGGAATCCAGCCGGTCGATTCAGAAAGCAACGTGATGGCGCAGGAGCGAGTCGGACGGACGGTACGATCGCGAGCCGGACGGCCCCGGAGCCGGTCTTGAGATTTGAGGCGGCATATTCGCGCCCGCCCCATCAATTTTCCAGTTCGATTTCCGGAGATGCCGGGGACGCACGGTCGCGAGCCTCGATCTTAGCAGGAATTTATCCGGAAACCGGAACCAAGAGACATCAGAAAGTCACGTAAAAGCAATCACTTCGTTACGCGACTCACCTAGACAGGCGATGCGGCGCGGAACTCGCGGCGGATGGCATCGGAGGCGCAGGGTCCACCAGCACAAGCGATGCCTTTCGCCGCAAGAAGGGCGGATCCGACCGGATCCGCCCCCCGCCGCACCAGATTTCGGGCGATCAGCCGAGAGCCGCCTCCCGCCGCCGGTTCATCCGCGCATAGAACAGGACCGGTGCTGCCAGCAGGGCGCCGATCATCCCCATCTGGAGGTGCGAGACACCCGGTATCACGTCGCCGGGTGCCGCGAAGAACAATCCGCCCAGAAGCAAGAGGATCTTGGCGCCAAGCGCCACCGGGCCGGTCCCCAATCGGCCGAAGCCGGCGACATAGCCTTGCAGTGCGCTGCAAAGGAGATAGACGCCAAACACGGCGGTTGCGAGCACAACCAGTACCTCCGTCCAGCTTCCTTCCCCGATCAACGCCGGGTTCAGGACAAAGAAGAACGGCACGAAGTAGATGATGCTGCCGAGACGCATGGCCTCGAGGCCGGCGGCAAGCGCATTGGTCCGCGCCATCGTCGCCGCGGCGAAGGCCCCGAGGGCCACCGGCGGGGTGATGTAGGAGACCATGCCCCAGTAGAGGATGAAAAGATGCACCGCGAGCTCGTTCAACCCCGCCTTCACCAGCGCCGGTGCGAGCACCACCGCGAGGAAGATGTAACAGGCGGTGACGGTCATCCCCATGCCGAAGATGAAGCTGGTGATGGCCCCCATGACCAGCAGCATGAAGACCGAACCGCCGGCGAGGAAGATCAGATCGTTGACCAGCGTGCCGGCGAGACCCGTCGCGGAGAAGGCTCCGACGATCAGGCCAATGCCGAGGAGAACCGCCACGAGTTCGGTCAGCCCGAGCCCGATGCTGTAGATCAGATTGAAGAATCCCTTGAGGTCGAAGCGGTGCTTCTTGGAGATCTGGTTGATCACCAGCAACAGCCCGGTCGCGAAGAACGGCGCCCAAGTCTCCTGCCGCATGACCATCATCAGGAAGATCAGCAGCGCGAAGACGAAGAGATAATACCAGCCTTCCTTCAGCGTCTCGGAGATCGAGGGCAGCTGTTCGCGCGGGATGCCGCGCAGGTTGTGCCGTGCCGCATAGGCGTCGATCTGCACGAATAGGCCGAAATAATAGAGCAGCGACGGGATCGCGGCCGCGGCTGCGATCTCCAGATAGGGCCGGCCGAGGAAGGAGGCCATGACGAAGGCCGTCGTCCCCATGACCGGCGGCACCAGCACGCCGCCCGTGGAGGCGCAGGCTTCGGTACGGGCGGCATAGCGCGCCGGGAAGCCGGTCTTCTTCATCGCCGGAATCGAGATCGCGCCGGTGGTCAGAACGTTGGAGATCACGCTGCCGGAGAGAGACCCCATGAAGCCGGAGGCGAAGATCGCGACCTTCGCGGCACCGCCGCGGAGATTGCCGACCAGGGCCAGGGCGAGGTTGTTGAAGAATGCACCGCCGCCGGTGAACTGCAGCGCGGCGCCGAAGATGATGAACCCGATCACGAGATTGCCGAAGGCGCGCATCGGGATACCGAAGGAGCTCTCGGAGGAAATGATGTGATACGGGATCGCGTCCATGAAGGGCTGGGCAAACCCCGAGATCGGGCCCGGCATCACGTCGGCGAAGGTCGGATAGAGCGAGAAGACGAAGACGATCCCGAAGATCACCAGACCGCCCGCACGCCGCGTCGCCTCAAGGATCAGCAGCCAGAACAGGATCGACATCCAGCGCGCCGTTTCCGGCGGCGCGTATTCCCAGCCCTCCTCCAGATTGGTCTCGGCGGTATAGGCGAAATAGCCGGCCACCGCGGCCCCAAGCGCTGCGAGGATCCAGTCGTACCAAGCGACCTTCGAACCGGGCTCGCCGCGGAGCGGGAAGGAAAGGAAGGTCAGCGAGAGGAAGAGTCCTGCCAGAAGGAACAGGTACCGGCCTTCAAGAACGACGACACCGGCGAAGAATTGAAGGTTGAAGAGCTGGTTGATGGACAGCAGCACCGCCGCCGCCGTGAACAGTACGAAGACCCACTTGGCAATGCCGCCAAGGGTGCGGGTCCGTTGTTTTTCGCCGGCACCGCCGTCGACTTCGTCGGCCTTACCCGACGCCGGGGAAGATTGCTCACTCATCGGAGCGCCTCAACTCACAAAATGCTGCAGACTGGAAACGGCGAAGGACGGTGCCCGGTGGCACCGTCCCGTCGCTTTGGATGTCACTACGATCAGAAGACCGGCGTGAAGCCTTCGGCCTTGAGCGCGGTCTCGCGGGCCTTGCGCCACTCGTCGTCCCAGGTGTCGTCCGACGCGCCCTTGGCGACGAAGCCTTCCCAGGCCTTGGCGAGAACGTCCTGGCGCTTCAGGAGCTTGTCGTTATGCGCCTGCTCTGCGTCGCCCCACTTGCCAGCTTCCTTGTAATAGCGGATCGCACCGGCGTGGTACGGGACCACCCATTTCAGGTTCTGCTTGTCGAGCGCCCAGCCGCCGATACCCGGGGCCTTGCCATTATAATCGTCGAACAGCTCATACATGGCCTTGGTCATGTTGTAGACGAGGTCTTCCTCCTGTTCCGGATAAGCCACCAGAACCGGATAGGGATAGGCACCGGTCGCAGCCGGATTTTCCTTCGTGATGGTCGCACCGACGGTCGCCATAGTCGGCTGGAAGAACGGGGCGATCTCGGTCATGCGTGCCCAGCCCTCGGTGTCGCTCGCCGGGGTCGGCGGCCAGATCAGGCCGCGCGGGCTGGCTTCCATTTCGTAGGCCTTGCCAGAGTTGGTGGAGGCGAAAGCCGCGTCGACCTGGCCGTTCACCATGCCGGCCCAGGAGGCGCCGAAGCCGCCGAACTCGACCTTGATGACGTCGTCCCAGGTCAGGCCGCCGAAAGCGAGATAGGCTTCGGTGTTCACGTTGAGCGAGGGAGAGCCCTTCACCCAGGAAACCCGCTTGCCCTTGAGATCCTTGTATTCCTTGACGCCGACATCGTTGGCGACGCCGACCGCGAGGCCGATCGCGCCGTTATTCATCATCAGCGTGCGGATCTTCTGCGGGCCCCAGCGCTTGGAGCCGAAATCGAAGGCACCTTCCTGCGCCATGAAGCTCGCGCCGACGCCGGTGGCGGAGAACTGCACCTTACCCTGACGGAGCGGTTCGGTCCGGGAGACGTCATTCTTGCCCGGCAGGACGCGCAGGTTCACGCCCATCTTGTTCTTCAGCGCACCGCCGATCGCGACGGCCTGATTGTAACCGGCCGTACCGGTATCGTAGGCGGTCCAGGCCAGCTGGTCCGGAAGTTTGGCGTCCGCAAAGGCAGTCCCGCCGAGAGCGACCGAAAGGACCGCTCCGGCAAGCGCAGAACGCCGGATAGAATGCAAAGAAATGCCCATGAATTTCCTCCTCTAGGCTCCCTGACGACCCGGTTTCGCGAGATGAATGCGGTCCGGACCCCTTGCAAAGTGCTGCTTGTGATGATTGCGGCACGTTTGCGAAATTGCGTTTCGCAAACACCATATCGGCTAATGGCAAGCGGTCAAGATGTTGCGCGCACCGGACGCTGACGAACCGGAACGAAACTCTTCGGATGCGCGAACGGACGATAGCCGGTAGCGCTTCCGCAATCCGGTGCGGCGGCCTAAACTGCCTCAAAAAAGAAATCGGGGAGGACGCGACATGATCGACGATGCTATCTATCCGCCGAGGATTAATGTCCGGGCCGCGACCGTCGGCGATATCGGGAACGCGCTTGCCGCTGGCTGGCGGGACTTCCGCGACGCTCCCGTTTTCGGCCTGTTCTTCGGCGGTTTCTTCGCCCTTGGCGGATTGTCGATCCTGGCCATGGCGTGGGCGCTGAACCTCTCCTACCTCGCCTATCCGACCGCCGTCGGCTTCTCCCTGATCGGACCTTTCGCCGCCGTCGGGCTCTATGAAGTGAGCAGACGCCTCGCATCCGGCGAGCCGCTTACCTGGAAAGACATTCTCGGAGTGATCGTCGCGCAGCGCCGGCGCGAACTTGGCTGGATGGCGTTCGTGACCATGTTCATGCTGATCATGTGGATGTATCAGGTAAGGGTCCTGCTGGCGATTTTCCTCGGCTTCCAGTCCTTCACAAGCTTCGAGGGCTTCCTGCAGGTGATCTTGACCACCACGGACGGCCTGATGTTTCTGGGTCTGGGCCACATATTCGGCGCGGTCCTGGCGCTTATTCTGTTTTCCGCCACCGCAATCTCGTTCCCGCTCCTGCTCGATCAGGAGCACGATTTCATTACCGCGATGATCACCAGCTTCAAGGCCGTTACCATGAGCCCGGCCGTCATGGTCGGCTGGGCCGCAGCGATCGGCGTTACTCTGTATCTGTCGATGATTCCGGCGTTTCTCGGCCTGATCGTCGCCCTGCCGGTACTCGGCCATGCGACGTGGCATCTCTACAAGAGTCTGGTCTCGTTCGAGACCTAGCTCCTGGCGGCGAGATACATATCGATAAACCGCATTTCCGTATCGATCAGGCCGAGCAAATGTTCCAGATCGCCGGAACTTGCGTCCGAGACCGTGGTTGCACCCCTGAAATCGCTTTCGACCTTCTGCGCCTGCTCATAGATGTCGTTCAGCCGCAGGTTGCCCGAGACCCCCTTGATCTGATGCGCATAGCGATAGATGGACTCGAGATCGCCTTCCGCGATATGGCCTTCGAAGACCGCACGCGCGCCGGAGAAATTCTCCCGAAACTGCTCAAGGAAACGGGCGACCATCGACTCATCGCCGATCATCTTCGCGATCGGGGCATATCTCTCGGATAGTCCCTCCGGAGAAATCGCCGCTGTGTCGTTCACGTTACCCCCTCCGGATTTCTCCGGCTCTTTCCCGTTCACCGGCGCGATCATTTCCGGCTGCGAAGTTGCACGCGTTCTATCTCCGATCATCGTGCACCAACGCGCAAGAGCCGAGAACATTTTTCTATTGTCCACCGGCTTGCTGACATGATCCTGCATTCCGACGGCAAAGCATTTCTCCTTCTCGTCGGACAAGGCATTGGCCGTCATCGCGATAATGGGAAGATCGTCGAATTCGGGCTCGCTGCGAATGATTTCCGTCGCTGCGTAACCGTCCAGCACCGGCATCTGGATGTCCATCAGGACCGCATCGTAGGCAGCACGACCGGCGGAGCGCAGAAGGCTCACGGCAACCGCACCGTTCTCCGCCTGGGTCACCTCGACGCCGACCTTTCCGAGAACCGCTGTCGCAATCTCGCGATTGATCTCGTTGTCCTCCACCAGAAGAATCCTGAGACCGGTAAGGTCCTCGAGCGGCCCTCCGGACCGCGCCCCTTCATCGATGAATTTTGCCTGGCCGAGGGCGGCGACAATGCCGTCGTGCAGCGTCGAGGAACTGATTGGCTTCGCGAGCATTCCCCTGGCCCCCGACGCGCGAGCCTCCTCCCTGATCTGGTCCCTCGCCTCGGCGGAGAAGATCAGCACGCGCGGCACGGCACCCCCGTCGGCTCCCGCACTTGCGATGATCTGCCGGCAAGCCTCCAATCCATCGAGCCCCGGCATCATCCAATCAAGCAGAACCACGTCGAACGGTCCCTGGTCCCGCGCGGCCGCCACGGCCTGTTCGCCGTCGGCCACCTGCACGCACTCGCTTCCCATGGCGGCCAGCATCTCCGCGACGACCATCCTTGCGGTTTCATTGTCGTCCGCAACGAGGACCCGCAACCTCTCGGGAAGCGCGGACGGTTCGGAGCCGACACTGATTTGCAGCGGAACACGGAAATGGAAAACGCTGCCTTCGCCGGGCACGCTCTTGACCCAGATCTCTCCGCCGAGAAGCTCTGCAAGCGAGGCGCTGATCGAAAGACCGAGACCGGTCCCGCCGAATCTCCGTGTCGTCGAGGTGTCTGCCTGGGTGAAGGAGTGGAAGACCTTGGCCGTCTGCTCCTCTGTCATTCCAATCCCGGTATCGCTCACCTCGAAATGCAGAAGAGCTCGCCCGTCGTCGATCCTGTCCGTACGAACCGTGAGCGCGACTTTGCCGCGCGACGTGAATTTTACCGCGTTGCTGAGGAAGTTCAGCAGGATCTGACCGATCCGCACCGGGTCTCCGCGCAGGCTTCCAGGCGCACTGGGATCGATGAAGGTCTCGAAAGACAAACCCTTTTCTGCGGCACGCAGGGAAATGACATCGTCGATCCGCTTGATCTCGTTTTTGAGATTGAAGTCGACGGTTTCGACATTCATCTCCCCGGCCTCGATTTTGGAGAAATCGAGGATGTCGTTGATGATCGCGAGAAGACTCTCGGACGAAGCCTCGATCTTCTGCATGTAACCGCGCTGTTGATCGTTGAGCGGTGTGTCGCCCAGCAGCCCGCTGAGACCGATCACGCCGTTCAGCGGTGTCCGGATTTCGTGGCTCATATTTGCGAGGAACATCGACTTGGCGCTGTTCGCGAGTTCGGCCTCTTCGCGTGCCCGCCGAAGCTCGTCCTCCTGCAACTTGAGCTCGGAAATATCGATACGAAGCCCGACGCGTCCGCCATCGCCGGTACTGTTCTCGATAATGCGAACCCAGCCGCCGTTGAAAAACTGGTCTATGCGCGAGACCTCTTTCGACCGGTGCTGTTTGAGCCGTGCCTGGATCCACTCCTCCTCGTCCATGTCGGTGATCGCATGGAGACCGGACCGCACACCGCTCCGGAGCACATCTTCGAACAAAAGTCCGACTTTCGCCTCCATCCCGAACTGCCGAAAGAACTCCGCGTAGCCCGAGTTGAAGAGAACCAGCCGGTCATCCGAGTCGTAGTAGGAAAAACTGTCGGGCAGAGCTTCGATGGCCTCGGTCAGACGCCGGCGGGACTCCTCTGCCTGGCGTTCGGCGTTCTTGAGTTGTGTAACATCAAGTCCGATCCAAACCGATGCACCGTTCGACAGCCGCTCCTCATGGATCATGAGGTGGCGGCCCCCGCCGATTTCAGCGGCATGAGAGTAGTGCGGCAGCCGATGCTGCGCTGTCCGTTCGGCGATCCAAGCCTCCTCGCGTCCCAGCGCATCGGCCACGGTCCCCTGGAAAGCGACGGCACGAAGCACGTCGTCGAACGTGGCGCCGGGCACCAGAATGTCCCGGATCCGGCGATTCAATTCGAGAAAGGCGTTGTTGCAGACAACCAGCCTGTCGTCCGGTCCCCACAGAACGAAGGGGTCCCTGATCTGTTGAATTCCTTCTCGCAACAGTCCGGCCTCGCGGCGGGCGAGTATTTCCTCCGTCACGTTCGAAGCAAATCCGCGATAGCCGAGGAAACGGCCGTCACCGTCGAACCGCGGTTTTCCGCTGGTTCGCATCCAGACCTCGCAGTCGGCGGAGGTTCTTTGAAAGACGAAGTTTTCGAATGGCCGCCGCGCGGCAAGATCGTCGAGATGTGCCCGCCAGATCTCGGAAGGGAGGTTCTGCCCCCCGATCTCGGCCCGTGACTTGCCGTAATGCCATTCCGGCGTACGGCCCACCAGTCGGGTCACGGAGCGGGACATGTAGGTAAAGCAATGATCCTCGTCGGTTTCCCAGAACCAGCCGTTCGAGATGTCTGCAAAGGTTTCAAGCGTCTCACGCTCCTCGATGGAAGCATCCGGGCCTGACAACAATTGTTTTTCTGGGCTCATGTTCTCGACCGCGCACCTGGATCCGTACCGCAGAAGCCTGGCGAGAATATTCACGCAACCTTAGCAGCTGGTTAATTTTCGCGGATTTAAGACAGATGTCAGGTAATGTTCCCCAATTCGATTGTCCGTTCGGGCGCAAGCACGGAATCGGCAACGCGGCTGCAGCGAATAATTGCAGGCATAAATGTTCATGCATTGAATGCGGCTCGAGAAAGGGAGGAAGACATGATCAAAGGGCTTCACCACAACGCCTATCGCTGCCGCGATTCCGAGGAAACCCGAGCCTTCTACGAGGATTTTCTGGGCCTGCCGTTGGTGCATGCCTTCGAGATCAAGGAAACCAAGAGCGGGCGCCCGACCAGCACGCTGCATTCCTTCTACAAGATGGAAGACGGCTCCGCCCTTGCCTTTTTCGAAGCCCCGGACCGGCCCTTCGAGTTCAAGGAACAGCACGATTTCGACCTGCATATCGCGCTTGAGGTCGGCATGGATGAACTAAAGGCGATGTATGAAAAGGGTAAGAAGGCCGGGATCGAGACCCGAGGCATTGCCGATCACGGCTTCATCGACTCAATCTATTTCCGTGATCCGAACGGCTACGTCATAGAGCTGACCGCCAAGCGCGAGGGCCATGACGAAGCAATGGACGGCAGCGACGGTCACGCCCATTCTGCCCTGCAGGAATGGCAGGCGAAGAAGGCGAACGCCTGAGTCTCAGTCGAGCTTGATCTCCGCCGAAGGCAACACCGAGGCTGGACCGATCGGCGAGAGAAAATCAGACCAGATCGAATTGTGGTGCTCGATGATCTTCTCCGCCGACAGATGCGGCCGTTCAGCCGTTGTGTGTCCGTCGGATGGCACGACGGTCGGGATTCCCCGCGCGAGGGCGGCGCGCACCGTAGTGTCGATACAGTAGTCGGAGGCGCACCCGGTTACGATCACGCGCCCGACGTCTTCCGACTCAAGGATTTCGGCAAGACCGGTTCCGAGAAAGGCATCGCAGGATGTCTTCCGGACCATCAGATCTTCCGGGCCCACCTCCAGCTCCGGCAGCATGTGCCAGCCTTCCGCATCCGGATGATGGGGATCCCCCTCCGGCCCATCATGCTGCACGAAGACGACCGGCATGCCTTTTTCCCGCACCATTCGCGCAAGCGCATTGATGCGTTCGACTGTGCCCAGCGTATCGTGCCGCGCGGAATAGGGCGTGAAGGATCCGAGCTGCATGTCGATCACGATCAAGGCGGTCTTCATCGCCGGCGGTTCCTTCCCGTCATATCGCTCCCTCGGCCCTCAGCCGCGCGATCTCCTCCGCACCGTAACCGAGGTCGTTCAGGATCTCGTCCGTCTGGGCACCGAGCACGGGCGGTGGCGCATCGACGCGTGGCGCCGCCCCGTCAATCTTCACGCCGGGGACCACCACGCTGATATCTCTCCCGGCACCCGGAACCGCGGCGAAACTCTCGACAAGCCCCCTGCCGGCGATCTGCGGCGCCGCGAGTATCTCGGGGACCGACATGACCCGCCCGGCTGGCACCCCAGCCGCATTCAGCTTCGTCTCCCAGCTCGCCGCGTCTTCCGCCAAGAGTGCGTCCGTCAGAGCAGCCGCCAGTTCCGTCCGGTTTTCCAGCCGTGCCAGCCGGGTCGCGAAACGCGGATCCGCGATCAGTTCTTCCCGATCGACAATTCGGCAGACCGCCTCGAACTGTTCCTGTTTATTGGCCGCGATGTTCAGCAATCCGTCGGCGGTCTCGAAAGTGCCCGACGGACTGGCTGTCACATTGTCGTTGCCGAGCGGGCGCGGAGGATTGCCGGCGATCAGATAGTTCGAGACCGCCCATCCCATGGTCGCCAGCACCGCTTCCAGCATTGCGACGTCGATGAAGCGCGGTTCGGTCCGGTCTTTTTCCGCCAGCGCCGCGGACACCGCCATCGCCGCCGTCAGGCCGCCGATCGTGTCGGCGACGGGGAAGCCCACCCGGTAAGGCGCCGTGTCCGGTGCGCCCGTAATGCTCATGATACCTGAGAGGCCCTGGACGATCTGATCGTAGGCCGGCAGATCGCGCATCGGCCCGTCCTGGCCGAACCCCGAGATCGCGCAATAGACAAGGTCGCTCCGCACGGTCTTGAGCCGCCCGAAGCCGAGCCCGAGCCGGTCCATGACACCGGGGCGGAAATTCTCGACCAGCACGTCCGCCGTCGCGACCAGCTTGAGGAAGGCCTGCTTTCCGGCCTCCGACTTCAGATTCAGCGTGATGGAACGCTTACCCGCGTTCTGGGCGAGGAACGAGACGCCCATCAAAGCCTCGTTCAGGGCCGGGTCGGAGCCGAGCTGGCGCGCGAGATCGCCGCTGCCCGGCACCTCCACCTTGATCACCTCGGCCCCGAGATGGGCGAGCTGGTGACAGCAGAACGGCCCCGCCAGCACGTTGGTGAGGTCGAGAACCCGCCTTCCCCCCAAAGGCCTCGGAGCCGACATATCGCCTCTACTTGGTGCCGTACATGCGGTCCCCGGCATCGCCGAGGCCGGGCATGATGTAACCGTGATCGTTCAGTTCGCGGTCGATCGCGGCGGTGAAGATCGGCACGTCCGGCAGCGCCTTCTGGAAGGTCTCGATGCCTTCGGGCGCGGCCAACAGGCAGACGAACTTGATGTTGGTCGCGCCGGCATTGCGCAGCCGCTCGATCGCGGCGACGGCGGAGTTGCCGGTCGCCAGCATCGGGTCGACCACGATGAAGAGCCGCTCGTCGCGATGCTCCGGCAGCTTCAGATAATATTCCACCGGCTGCAGCGTCTTCGGATCGCGGTAGAGGCCGATATGGCCGACCCGGGCGGACGGCACCAGTTCCAGCATACCGTCGAGCAACCCGTTGCCCGCGCGCAGGATGGAGACGAAGCAGAGTTTCTTTCCCTCCAGACGCGGCGCCATCATGGTCTCGAGCGGGGTCTCGATCTCGACGGTCTCCAAGCTGAGATCCCGCAGCACCTCGTAACAGAGCAGGTGCGCGATCTCCTTCAGGAGATGACGGAACTTCGCGGTGGCCGTGTCGGCCTTTCGCATGATGGTCAGCTTGTGCTGGACCAGCGGATGATCGACGACGGTGACGGGTTGTGCGCTCACGTGAATGGTCTCCTCAGGCTCCGGCCCCAAACCGGAGTGATGCCGGAAATGTCATATCCGCCCAGTCATACGCCGTCGTCCGAAAAGGGCAAGCCTCCAGCCGAGGGATCAGGCCTTGGTGCGGTTCGCGAGCGCGATGCCGCCCATCACGAAGACCAGCGCCGCCGCGTGGAACCACGCAAAATCCTCCCCAAGGATCGCCACCGCAAAGACCGAGGCGTAGATCGGCACGAGATTGACCCAGACCCCCGCGCGGCCCGGACCGACCAGGTCAACGCCGCGGAGGAAGAAGATCTGCGCGAGGAAGGACGGGAAGAGCGTCACGAAGAGAACGATTCCCCAGCCTTTCAGGGTCGGCCACTGGAATTGGCCGAGATAGATCTCGATCCCGGCAAGCGGGATGGCGGTCACGAAAGCGGCGCCGGCCATGACCGTGAACATGGCGAGGCCGGAGACGTTCGGGCGCTTGCGCAGAGCGACCGTGTAGCCGGCATAGAGCGCGCAGGCCGCGACCATGAGGATGTCGCCGCGGTTGAATTCGAGCGCCGCAAGCCGCTCGAGGTCGCCCCGCGAGGCGATGAGCGCGATGCCGATCATGGTCAGCAGCACACCGGCAGCCTGCACGGCGGATACCGGCGTCCGGTAGACGGCGAGCGCGCCGACGAGAACGAAGACCGGGATACCGCCCTGGAGGATGCCCATGTTGATCGCGACGGTGTAGTGCGCCGCCACGTAGAAGAGACCGTTGAAGAGCGTGAAGCCTAGGGCGCCGAGGGCGCAGAGGAACCAGATGCGCTGACGCATCACCGGCCATTCGGCCATCACCTTCCGGCGCGAGACCACGCCCATGAGCAGGACCACGCCCGCCCAGCGCAGCACGACCAGCGCCATGGGCGAAACTTCGCCGATGGCGAGCTTGCCCGCGATCGCGTTGCCGCCCCACATCGCCGTGGTCAGCGCGAGCATGATATACGCGTTCCCGTAGAAGACGGCCGCGATGCCATCTGCTTTCGGCCCCGTCATGTCCGGGCTCCCTCCCATGGGATTGATTTGCCGGCCGAATGGCCAGAGAGGCAGCATGCGGACCACGCGTCATGCCCGCAAGGAATTTGCGTGCAGGTCTGCGTCACGCAGCGCGGGTGGCTGCCTCCGACATGAAGGTCTCGAGCGCAGCGATCTGGCTCTTGTCGAGACGCAGGCCGAGCTTGCTGCGGCGCCAGAGCACGTCTTCCGCCGTCACCGCCCATTCGCGCTCGATCAGATAGCGGACTTCCGCCTCGGTGAGACCCGCGCCGAAATCCCGCCCGAGGCTGCCCGCATCGATCGCATCGCCGAAAATCTCGAACAGGAGAGTTCCGTACTGCCGAGTCAGGCGCAGCGCGGTGCGGTCGTCAAGAAAGGGGTATTTCTGTTTTACCGCACGCAGTTTCGCATCGAACTCAAGCACCGGGAAATCGCCCCCGGGGAGAGGTTCTCCGCCGCTCCATTCCGGCCCCTTGGCGCCGAGCAGCGCCTCGATCTTTCCCAGCACGGAATTGGCGAGACGCCGGTAGGTCGTCAGCTTGCCGCCGAAGATATTGATGAGAACGCCGCTTGCCCTGTCTCCGTCCTCGCGCAGCACGTAGTCGCGGGTCGCTTCCTGCGCCTTCGAGGCACCGTCGTCAAACAGCGGACGGACGCCGGAATAGGACCAGACGATGTCCTCCACCTTGACCGGCTGCTTGAAATACTCGCCCGCCGCCTTGCAGAGATAGGCCTTCTCCTCGCCGGTGATCGCGACAGCACCCGGATCCCCCTCATAGTCACGGTCCGTCGTGCCGATGAGGGTGAAATCCTGCTCGTAGGGGATGGAGAAGAAAATCCGCCCGTCCGGATTCTGGAAGATGTAGCAGCGGTCGTGATCGTAGAGCTTCGGCACCACGATGTGGCTGCCCTGAACGAGCCGGACATTGCGCGCCTCGTTCCAGCCCGCCGCTTCGGAAAGCACCTTGTCCACCCACGGCCCTGCGGCATTGACCAGCAGCCGCGCTTCGATCTCGCGTTCGGCACCGGTCGCGAGATCGAGCAGGGTCACGCGCCAGTGCCCGGCCTCGCGAACCGCTTTGACGACCCGGGTCCGGGTATGGATGTCTGCACCGCGGTTGGCCGCGTCGCGCGCGTTAAGAACAACCATCCGCGCGTCGTCGACCCAGCAGTCGGAATATTCGAACCCCTTGCGGAAGATGTCCCTGAGCGGTTCGCCGGCCGCGTCGCGGGTCAGGTCGACGACGCGGGTCGGCGGAAGCAGCTTCCGTCCACCCAGATGGTCATAGAGGAACAACCCGAGCCGGAGCAGCCACGCGGGGCGCAGGCCGGAATGATGCGGCAGGATGAAGCGAAGCGGCCGGACGATGTGCGGCGCCATGGCCCAGAGCACTTCGCGTTCCTCGAGCGACTCGCGGACGAGGCGGAACTCGTAATGCTCGAGATAGCGCAGCCCGCCATGGATCAGCTTGGTCGACCAGGAGGAGGTTCCGCTCGCGAGGTCGGACATTTCCGCCAGGCAGACCGAATATCCCCGCCCCGCCGCGTCGCGCGCGATCCCGCAGCCATTGATGCCGCCGCCGATGATGGCGATGTCGTACATACCCGTTCCTTCTTAACTCTGGTCGTTTGCGGCCTGGGGATCCCGATACGGGAGCTCGATCGACACGCCCTGGGCGGCGCAGATTTCCCGAACGCTCTCGGGCACCTCGCCGTCGGTGACGAGGACGTCGATATCGCTCAGATGACCGATCCGCACAGGCGCATTTCGGTCGAATTTCATGTGATCGGCGACGAGAATCGTGCGCCGCGCATGGGAGATGATCTCCTGTGCCACCCGCACCTCGCGATAGTCGTAATCGAGGATCGTGCCGTCCTCGTCGATCGCCGAGGCGCCGATCACCGCGTAGTCCACCTTGAACTGGCGGATGAAATCGACTGTCGCCTCTCCGACGATACCGCCATCCGACCGCCGCACGAGGCCGCCCGCGATGATGACCTCGGTCGAGGGGGATTCGCGCAAGATATTGGCGACGTTGATATTGTTCGTGATGACCATGAGCCCGTCACGGTCGCGCAGCGCGAAGGCAACCTGCTCCGTCGTGGTCCCGATATTCAGGATCACCGAACTGTTGTCCGGAATGAGCGCCGCCGCCGTCTCGCCGATGCGCCGCTTCTCTTCGGCTGCGAGCGAGCGCCGCGCGTCGTAGGCATAGTTGATCGCGCCGGACGGATAAACCGCGCCGCCATGCACCCGCTGCAGCAGGCCCGCGTCGCAGATCTCGTTCAGATCTTTTCGGATTGTTTGCGGAGTCACGTCAAACTGGATCGCAAGATCGTCCACCTCGACCCGTCCGGTCTGACGGGCCTTTTTAAGGATATCGGTTTGGCGCGGCGAGACCGGATCCATCTCGCTTCCTTTCGTTTAGTTTCGTTCCGGCGAAAATAACCCCAGAACTAACGCGGGAAAGCGAAAGCGAAAGCAGGGAAACAGATACCCCGCTTGCCAACGCACCCTATATTCGTTTTCTTTCGATTGACTGACAAGCCCGCTGTCGACCCATTTCCGGAAAATACCTGTGTATGCATCGATTCCCGTCACCTGAGACGGGACTAGAATATTGATTTTCAGAGACGTTCAGACATAACCGCGGAAAGGATTCGAAGGCATTTAAGGCGGGGCAAAACGCCTTCGGTTCGAATTCATATAGCATCGCTTGACCTTCGCTTTTTTTCGTTTGATAGTCGCTCTAGCTTTTTAAGCTGGGAGGAAAAGCAATGAAAAAAGCACTGATGGCCGCGGTCGCGGTCACGGCGCTGCTGGCTATACCGGGCGCTGCGGTGGCCGGCATGGCCGAGGCCGAAAAATGGATCAACGACGAGTTTCAGCCCTCCACACTCTCCAAGGACTCGCAGAAGTCGGAGATGGAGTGGTTCATCAAGGCGGCCGAGCCGTTCAAGGGCATGGAAATCAACGTCCTGTCCGAGACGATCCCGACCCACGAGTATGAATCGAAGACCCTCGCCAAGGCCTTCGAGGAGATCACCGGCATCAAGGTGAACCACCAGCTGCTCGGCGAGGGCGAGGTGGTGCAGGCGGTTCAGACGCAAATGCAGACGAACCGGAACCTCTACGATGCCTACATCAACGATTCCGACCTGATCGGCACGCATTCCCGCCTGCAGCTCGCAGTCAATCTCTCCGACTGGATGGCCGGCGAAGGCAAGGACGTCACCAACCCCACGCTCGATGTCGACGACTTCATCGGCAAGTCCTTCACCACCGGCCCGGACGGCAAGCTCTACCAGCTGCCCGACCAGCAGTTCGCGAACCTCTACTGGTTCCGTTACGACTGGTTCAACAAGCCGGAGCTGAAGGCCAAGTTCAAGGAAATGTACGGCTACGAGCTCGGCGTTCCGGTGAACTGGTCGGCCTATGAGGACATCGCGGAATTCTTCACCGACCACGTGAAGGAAATCGACGGCGTCCGCGTCTACGGTCATATGGATTACGGCAAACGCGCGCCCGACCTCGGCTGGCGCATGACCGATGCCTGGCTCTCGATGGCCGGCGCCGGTTCCAAGGGCCTGCCGAACGGCCGCCCGATCGACGAATGGGGCATCCGGATGGAGGAAGGCTCCTGCAATCCGGCCGGCGCCTCCGTCACCCGTGGCGGCGGCACCAACGGTCCGGCCGCGGTCTACGCGATCCGCAAATGGGACGAATGGCTGCGGAAATATGCCCCTCCGGGCGCGGCCGACTATGACTTCTACCAGTCGCTTCCGGCCCTCAGCCAGGGCAACGTCGCCCAGCAGATCTTCTGGTATACCGCCTTCACCGCATCGATGGTGGCTCCGAAGAGCGAGGGCAACAACACCGTCGACGACAGTGGCACGCCGCTCTGGCGCATGGCGCCGTCGCCGCACGGCCCCTACTGGGAGGAAGGTCAGAAGCTCGGCTATCAGGACGCCGGTTCCTGGACCCTCTTCAAGTCCACCCCGGTCGATCGCCGCAAGGCAGCCTGGCTCTATGCCCAGTTCGTGGTCTCCAAGACCGTCTCGCTGAAGAAGAGCCATGTCGGCCTGACCATCATCCGGGACAGCGACATCAACCACGCCTCCTTCACCGAGCGCGCGCCGAAGCTCGGCGGTCTGGTCGAGTTCTACCGTTCGCCGGACCGGGTGAACTGGACCCCGACCGGCGTGAACGTGCCCGACTATCCGAAGCTGGCCCAGCTCTGGTGGCAGCAGATCGGTGACGTCAATTCCGGCGCCTTCACCCCGCAGGAAGCGATGGACCGTCTCGCCAGCGAGATGGACCAGGTGATGGCCCGCATGGAACGCGCGGACAAGGGCGCCAACACCTATGGCGGCTGCGGCCCACGCCTGAATGCGGAAAAGGATCCGTCCGAATGGCTCGGCAAGGGCGGCGCGAAAGCGAAGCTCGCCAACGAAAAGCCGAAGGGCGAGACCGTATCCTACGATGAGCTGGTGAAACGCTGGGCTCAGAAATAGGACCCTCTCCCTAGCTCGGAGACTCCACTCCCCGGGGCCGTATCCCTCGATCCGGCCCCGGATTTTTCTCTGGCATCCGCGCGCGGTTCCCGAAAAACGGCTTCCGGGCTAGAGTTCCCTACATATGCGGATACGGCGGGACGGCCCGCGACGTGATCCGCCGACCTCTCGACAGGCCATGGCACTTACACTCAAAGGCGTAACCAAGCGTGTCGGAAACGCGGTGCATATCCACCCGACCGACCTGACGTTCGAGACCGGCAGCTTCAATATCCTGCTCGGCTCGACCCTCGCCGGCAAAACCACACTGATGCAGCTGATGGCCGGGCTCGAACGCCCGCTGGAAGGCGAGATCTGGTTCGACGGCAAGAACGTCACCGGCATGCCCGTGCAGAAGCGCAACGTGTCGATGGTCTATCAGCAATTCATCAACTACCCGAACATGAGCGTGTTCGAGAACATCGCCTCCCCGCTCCGGGTGGCGCGCGCGCCGGAGGCGACGATCCGCGAACGGGTCGGCACCATGGCCGAGCTGCTGCGCCTTACCCCGATGCTGGACCGGCTGCCCGGCGCGCTTTCCGGCGGCCAGCAGCAGCGCACCGCGATCGCCCGCGCGCTGGTCAAGGACGCGGACCTCGTGCTGCTCGACGAGCCGCTTGCCAATCTCGATTTCAAGCTGCGCGAGGAATTGCGCGACGAACTCCCGCGCCTCTTCGCCGACCGCAATTGCATCGTCGTCTACGCGACGACGGAGCCGACCGAAGCGCTGCTGTTCGGCGGCAGCACCGCGACGCTGTTCGAGGGCGCCGTCACCCAGTTCGGGCCGACGCGCGAGATCTACCGCAAACCGAACAGCCTGGTCAGCGCGGAGGTCTTCTCCGACCCGCCGATCAACGTGATGGGCTGCGAAAAGAAAGGCGACCATTTCGAGGATGCGGACGGTGCGCGCTGGACGGCGAAAGGCACCGCCGCCGGACTTGCCGACGGCAGCTACACGCTGGCTATCCGTCCGCATTTCGTCACCCCCGCCGCCGCGGGCGCGGATCCGGTTCCAGTGTCCGGGCGGGTGCTGGTGACAGAACTCAGCGGCTCGGAAAGCATCATCCATTTCGCCCGCGGCAAGGAGACTTGGGTCTCCCAGTCGCACGGCATCCACGCCTTCGAGGTCGGCAGCGAGGCGCACCTGCATGCCGATTTCGCGCAGGCTCTCTATTTCGCCCCGGACGGCAGTTTCGCCGCCGCCGGCGCAGCGCAGAGTTAGGAGAGAGAGGATGGCGAAGATCACCCTCGACGATCTCCGGCACGCCTACGTGCCGAACCCCGCGAGCCCGGACGATTACGCCCTGAAGCAGCTCGACGTGAGTTTCGAGGATGGCGGCGCCTATGCCCTGCTCGGCCCCTCCGGCTGCGGCAAGACCACGCTGCTCAACATCATCTCCGGCCTGCTGACGCCGAGCCACGGCAAGGTGCTGTTCGACGGCAAGGACGTGACCGGTCTGGCGCCGGACCAGCGTCATATCGCGCAAGTCTTCCAGTTCCCGGTCGTCTACGACACCATGAGCGTCTACGACAACCTCGCCTTCCCGCTCCGCAACCGGGGCGTCGCCGAGGCCGATGTCGACCGCAAGGTGCGCGAGATCGCGGCGATGATCGATCTCGAGGAGACGCTGCAGAACCGCGCCTCGGGCCTCACCGCGGACGGCAAACAGAAGATTTCGCTCGGCCGCGGCCTCGTACGCGACGATGTCAACGTGATCATGTTCGACGAGCCGCTGACGGTGATCGACCCGCATCTGAAATGGCAGCTCCGCTCCAAGCTGAAAGAGCTGCACCAGCGGGTGAAGCGGACGATGATCTACGTCACCCACGACCAGACCGAGGCGTTGACCTTCGCCGACAAGGTGGTGGTGATGAATGTCGGCCAGGTGGTGCAGATCGGCACCCCGGTCGAGCTTTTCGAGACACCGCAGCATGAGTTCGTCGGCCATTTCATCGGCTCTCCCGGCATGAACATCCTCGACTGCGAGGTGAAGGGCGGGAAGGCGTTCCTGCAGGGCCGCGAGATCGAGGCCGCCAACGCGGGCTCAGTGAAGGAGGGCGAGAGCGGCCCGCTCCGTCTCGGCGTGCGCCCGGAATTCGTCAGTCTCGCGGAAAGCGGGATCGAGGCCGATGTGGTGAAGGTGAGCGACAGCGGCCGCTACCAGATCGTCGAGACCCGCGTCGGCGACGCGCCGGTCAAACTGCTGGTGAACGAGGGCGTCGAGATCCCGACCGGCAAGACCGCCCTTTCCTTCCGCGCCGACCGGACCCGGATCTACCGGGACGGCTGGCTCGTGGCCTCGGGAGCGACGCGATGAACAAGCTGCAGAACAACAAGGCGTGGCTCTTCGTCCTGCCCGTTTTCGCACTGGTGGCCTTCAACGCGATCATCCCGCTGATGACCGTGGTCAACTATTCGGTCCAGGAAACCTTCGGCAACAACGAGTTCTTCTGGGCCGGGGTGATGTGGTTCGAGGAGATCCTGAATTCCGAGCGCTTCCATGCGAGCCTCGGAAGGCAGGCGATCTTCACCGCGAGTATTCTCGCGATTGAGATGCCGCTCGGCGTCGCCATCGCGCTCACCATGCCGCGCAAGGGGCCCTGGGTCTCGGTCTGCCTCGTGTTGATGGCGCTGCCGCTGCTGATCCCCTGGAACGTGGTCGGCGCGATGTGGAACATCTTCGCGCTGCCCGATATCGGCTTCCTCGGTTACACGCTGAATTCCCTCGGCATCGACTTCAACTTCACGCGCCAGCCGGAGGACGCCTGGTTCACGCTGATCCTGATGGATGTCTGGCACTGGACCTCGCTCGTCGTACTGCTCGCCTATGCCGGCCTCAGCTCGATCCCCGACGCCTATTACCAGGCGGCCAAGATCGACGGCGCCGGAAGCTGGGCGATCTTCCGCTACATCCAGCTGCCGAAGCTGCGCCGGGTGCTGACCATCGCCTTCCTGCTGCGCTTCATGGACAGCTTCATGATCTATACCGAGCCCTTTGTCTTGACCGGAGGCGGGCCCGGAAACTCGACCACCCTGCTCTCGATCGATCTGGTGAAGATCGCGCTCGGCCAGTTCGATCTCGGCCCGGCCGCGGCGATGTCGCTGATCTACTTCCTGATCATCCTGCTCTTGAGCTGGGTCTTCTACACCGTGATGACGCGGAACGAGGAACAGTGAGATGAACGCGAACAAGACCGCCGGACGCGTGGTTCCGACCCTCTACATCCTCTTCCTGCTGTTGCCGATCTACTGGCTCGTGAACATGTCGTTCAAGACGACGAACGAGATCCTCGGCAGCTTCACGCTCTATCCGCAGGAATTCACGCTCGACAATTACATCACCATCTTCACCGACCCGACCTGGTACATGGGCTATGTGAACTCCATCGCCTACGTGACCCTGAACACGGTCGTCTCGGTCGCGGTGGCGCTGCCGGCCGCCTATGCCTTCTCGCGCTACCGCTTCATCGGCGACAAGCATCTTTTCTTCTGGCTGCTGACCAACCGCATGGCGCCGCCGGCGGTCTTCGCCCTGCCCTTCTTCCAGCTCTATTCGGCGGTCGGGCTGTTCGACACCCATATCGCCGTGGCGCTGGCGCACACGCTCTTCAACATCCCGCTCGCGGTCTGGATCCTCGAGGGTTTCATGTCCGGCGTGCCGCGGGAGCTGGACGAGACCGCCTATGTCGACGGCCATTCCTTCTGGAGCTTCTTCCTGAAGATCTTCGTACCGACCATCGCTGCCGGCATCGGCGTCGCCTGCTTCTTCTGCTTCATGTTCTCCTGGGTCGAGCTGCTGCTGGCCAAGACCCTGACCGCGGTCGAGGCGAAACCGATCGCCGCCACCATGACGAAGACGGCGAGTTCGTCCGGATACGAGCTAGGCCTGCTCGCCGCCGCCGGAACGCTGACCATCATCCCCGGCGCCTTCGTGATCTATTTCGTGCGCAACTATATCGCCAAGGGCTTCGCCCTCGGGCGGGTCTGAGGCAAGGGAGGAGAGAGACCATGCTGCTCAGCTGGATGGCCTGGACCTGGCCCACCGCCGCCTTCTTCGCGTTTATCGCCTGCTGCCTCGCGACCATGACGGTGCTGGAACTGCGCAACCCCGGTGGCGCTCCGCGCGACGGCGTGCTCGGCCTGACGACGACGCGCGGCGATCGGCTCTTCATCTGGCTGCTCGGCAGCGCCTTCATCTTCCTCGCCTGGCTCGGGCTCGTCGGGACCGTACTCTGGGGGCCGCTCGGGATCGCGTTGGTCTACGGGGTGCTGGTGTTCCGGTACGTTTGAGCATGTCGCCCGGACATCGACCGCCGACTTTGCGCCCGCCTTCGGCTCCGGTGCCTAGACGCTCACGCCGAACAGCCAGCCCACACCGGCCGTGACGGCCATTGCGAATACGCCCCAGATCACTACCCGCAGCGTTGCGCGCAGGACAGGGGCCGCACCGGCTTTCGCCCCCAGCGCACCAAGAGCCGCCAGAGCGATGACCGTCACGACGAGGACAACCGGAATTATCGTTCCGGCGGGAGCCCAATAGGCCGCCAGAAGCGGGATTGCCGCCGCAATGCTGAAAGTCAGTCCGGACGCAACCGCCGCCTGAAACGGGTTGGCCGCATGGACTTCCGAGAGGCCCAGCTCGTCACGCACATGGGACGCGAGCGCATCTTTTTCCGTCAACTCTTTCGCCACCATCAGGGCAGTCCCCGCACTGAGCCCTTTTTCCTCATAGATGGCGGCAAGTTCGAGGAGTTCCTCTTCCGGAAAGTCCTTCAAGGCTTCCGACTCCCGCACAATGTCCGCGCGTTCCACATCCGCCTGAGAGGATACCGATACATACTCTCCGGCAGCCATCGACATCGCTCCGGCAGAGAGCCCGGCAATTCCGGCGATGACGACCGTACCCGGGTCGGGATCTGCCGCAGCCACACCGACGATCAAAGACGAGATAGAGACGATCCCGTCATTCGCGCCGAGCACCGCAGCGCGTAACCAGCCGCTACGGGTAATATAATGGGGGTCCCCAGGGTGCGCCGAGGCTTCAGGCATGTCATTGCCCCTCCGTAATACGAAACAGAGCCTAGCCGATCTGGCGGAGGATAAAAAAGACCGGCATCCCGGCGCGGCAATTGACCGCGGAGACAGACTGAAATCGGGGGGGCCTTGCGGCACGGGACAACGCCCGCCGTTCCTACGGCTCTCCCGAACCGATCTCCTGCTTCCTCCGCGCCGCGTAAGCCTCCAGCGCCTCCCGCCGTCCCGGATCGAACTGCGGCGCCTCGTAACGCTCCAGCACCTGCTGCCAGATCTCCGTCGCCCGGCTGCTCGCGTCCCGCGCGCCGGCGAGCTCCCAGTTCTCGTGGTTCTGCCAGTCACTCACCATAGGCTCGTAGAACGCGGTCTTGAAGCGATCCATGGTGTGGGCGGCGCCAAAGAAATGACCGCCCGGCGCGGTCTCGCGGATCGCTTCGAAGGCGAACTCGGCATCGGAGAAATCGACCGGCTCCAGAAAGGCGGCCATGTTCTGCAGGATCTCGACATCGATCACCAGCTTCTCGTAGGAGGCGACGAGCCCGCCCTCGAGCCAGCCGGCCGCATGGTAGATCATGTTGCCGTGACCCATCACTGCGCCCCAGAGCGCCATCTCGGTCTCGTAGACCGCCTGCGCGTCGGCGACGTTGGAGGCGTTGCAGGAGCTTGTGCGGTAAGGCAGCCGGTAATGCCGGGCGAGCTGTCCGCCGGCGAGATTGGCCCAGGCGTTCTCCGGCGTGCCGAAAGCGGGCGCGCCTGTGCGCATGTCCACGTTCGAGGTGAAGCAGCCATAGACCACCGGCGCGCCGGGCCGGACCGCCTGGATCAGCGCGATGGTCAGCAGCGCCTCCGCATTCTGCTGGGCCAGCGCTGCCGGGAGCGTCACCGGCGTCATCGCCCCCATCAGGGTGAAGGGCGTGACGACCACCGCCTGGCCCATTTCCGCCAGCGTGGTGGCGGCGTCCGACATCTCCTTGTCGAGCTTGCGCGGCGAATTGACGTTGATGTTGGTGATCGCCGACGGGCTCGCCGCAAGATCCTCCACCGTGAGACCGCGGGCGATCGCCTGCATCTCCATCAGGTCCCGCACCCTGCCGCTGCCGATCGACATGCCGCAGAACATCTTGTCGGTCAGCGTCAGGTTGGCGAAATAGGTGTCGAGGTGGCGGGTGTTTGCCGGCAGGTCGGTCGGCGCCAGGGTCTGGTTGCCGAACATGGTGATGACGTTGAAGCTCTGCGCCAGCTTCATCAGCTCGCAATAGTCGGCGAAATTTCCCGGACGGCGCCCGCGCAAAGCGTCATGTACGTTGGGCGGGCCGGAGACCATGCCGAAATTCAGCACGTTGCCGCCAATGGTCACGGCCCGTTCCGGGTTCCACGGAGTCAGCGTGAAGCTTTCCGGCGCCTTCGCGACCAGCTCCGTCACCAGCGCCCGGTCCATCCGGACGATGCCGCTCGCCTCGTCCGTCTCGGCGCCGGCCGTCTTCAGCCGGCGGCGCGCATCGGCACTCATCACCTCGATACCGATCTCCTCGAGAATCCGCATCGAGACGTCGTGCACTTTGGCGAGCTGCTCCGGCGTCATCGGGTTCACCGGGGGGAACGGGTTGACGATCCGGCCGAACGGTCTCTGGCGGTCGAGGATCGAGGGTTCGCCGCCGCGCCTGCGGCCGCCGCCGGACCTGCGTCCGGACCGGCGTTCCATGCCGGGCATGGTTGCCTCCTTCCTTGCGGCGGACGGACCGCCGCCTGTTTCCGGGGCGGTCATTGCCGCGCCGCCCCTCCCGGGCGAACCCGGATCGCCTTCAGTATCGCCCCCCGATCCCATACTTCTATCGTCTCTATCGGACCAAACCGGCGGAAAAGGTGACGCCGGTGAGGCATTCCCCTTCCGTGGTTCTGGAAAATGCCGCGCACCACTGTATCATCAACCTCCCGTCCTCCGGCGCGTCCGCGCCATGCATTCGATCAGGATCCGCTATGCCCCGTCTTCCCAAGATGACACCGGACAAGCTCGCGCCCGCGCAGGCTAAACTCTACGAAACGATCACCGGCGGCGTGCGGTTCAAATCGACGCCTGGCCTCGACATGATGGAGCCGGACGGGACCCTGCGCGGACCGTTCAATGCGTGGCTGCACACCCCCGAAACCGGCGAGGCCGCGCAGGCGCTCGGCGTGAAGCTGCGCTTCGAGAACTCGCTTTCCGGCCCGGAACGCGAGACCGCCATCCTGACCGTGGCGCGGCACTGGCGCTCGCAATATGAATGGTGGGCGCACGAGCAGATCGCCCTCAAGGAAGGCATGACACCTGAGCAGATCGCCGAGCTCAAGGCCGGCACCGGCCCTTCGGGAAGCCCGGCGCTCGCGGCCATCCGCAGCTTCGTCGCCGAACTGATGGAAACGGGCGACGTCTCCGACGCGACCTACGACGCGACCCATGCCTTCACCGGCGACAGGGGCATGGCGGATCTGGTGACGCTGGCCGGCTATTACGCGATGATCTCGGCCAACCTCAACGTCTTCCGTGTCGACGTTCCCGAGGGCGAGACACCACCATTCGCGGACTGACCCTTTTCCTCCGCCCGGCGGATCATTAAATAGGCCCGGCAACACGGCAACCGGACCGGATAGGGAGAGCTTTGGGCATGGGGGATGGACAGGGATTTCGCGCGCGTTTGCGGCTCTTGGTCGACAGCGCCGGCTTTTCCAATCTCGTCACGGGACTGATCGTCCTGAACGCGGTCATCCTCGGGCTCGAGACCTGGCCCGTCGCGATGGAAACGGCCGGCCCGCTATTGCAGACCGTCGACCGCATCCTTCTGGTCTGCTTCTGCGCGGAACTGCTGATGAAGATGGTCGGTCAGGGGCGCGATTTCGTCCGCCAGCCCTGGAACTGGTTCGACACCATCGTCGTCGGCATCGCCCTGATCCCGAGCACCGGCGCCCTCTCCGTTCTCCGGGCGCTCCGGGTGCTGCGGGCGCTGCGCCTGCTCTCCATGGTGCCGCGGATGCGCATGGTCGTCGAAGCCCTGCTCCGCTCCCTTCCGGGGCTCGGCTCCATCGCGGGACTTCTGATGCTTGTCTATTACGTCTTCGCCGTGATGGCGACGAAGCTCTTCGGCGCGGCCTTTCCCGAATGGTTCGGCAATATCGGCGCCAGCATGTACAGCCTGTTCCAGATCATGACGCTGGAAAGCTGGTCGATGGGAATCGTCCGCCCGGTGATGGAGGTCTTCCCCTACGCCTGGGCCTTCTTCGTTCCCTTCATCCTGGTGGCGACCTTCACGATGCTGAACCTGTTCATCGCCATCATCGTCAACTCCATGCAGTCGATCGCCGACGACGTGGCGCGGGAACGCTCCGAGACCGCCACGGAAGAGATGAAGACCTTCACCCATGCCGATCACATGGAATTGCTGAACGAGCTGCGCGCGCTCCGCGCCGATGTGCAGGACCTGAAGGACCGTTGAGGCTCACCAAGCAGCCCCGGGCGGAAAGCAGGCACAAAAAAACCGCCTCCTAGGCGGTCTCGAACAATAACAGGAAACGAACCGGGCGCGACACGCGCGCCCGGTTCGAAAGAAAATCAGCCGTTGACGGCCGACTTCAGGGCCTGACCAGCCTTGAACTTCGCCTGCTTCGACGCGGCGATGTTGATGGTCTCGCCCGTGCGCGGATTGCGGCCAGTGGTGGCGGCCCGCTCAGAGACAGAGAAAGTGCCGAAGCCGACGAGGCGGACATCGCCACCCTTTTTCAGCGTGTCGGTGACCGCATCGATCACACCGTTAACTGCCGCTTCGGCCTGAGCCTGGGTGAGGCCGGTCTTGGAGGCAACTGCCGCGCTGAGTTCGGATTTATTCATGGAACTGATCTCCCGTTATTGGATGGGCCGCAGTCTCTGGGATTCTCATTCCCGCTGCAAGCCCCGGAATCGCTCGGAAATGCGAGATTTCTCGCGAGTTTCTCCGCTGTTTTTAGCTAACCACTCGCGAAGAATTAATAATCGCGAAAAATCAAAGCGTTACGGAGATAGGGGTTAAAATCCGCTCAGGATGCACACCTATTCGATGTACCTCCGGAAGGTCAAAAAAACCGCATGATCGCTACGCTTAAGGGGGGTTCGAGAGGTTTTCCGGAGCCGATTCCGATAGAATCAACATCGAAAGCCAATGACGGCTCTCTCCATCAGTTCGGAAAGTCATAGAGCGCGACAGGGTTCTCCAGCAGGAATCGTCGCCGTACCGCCCTATCCTGGAACCACAATTCCGCTGCCCGGAACAGACCGGCCGTGCCTGGGTTGCGCGGCGGAGAGAGCGCCCAGGCATCCACAGCCTCATCCGTATGCAGCGGGGTGTGCGGCCAGTCACTGCCCCAGACGATCCGGTCCGCACCGATGTCCGCAATCTCATTCGCAAGATCGCGGAACCAGCTCGCGTCCCCGCCTCGCGTCAGGCGGTCGACGCCCGACAGCTTGATCCAGGCGCCGTCCTCGATCAGGCGCAGCAACCCCGCCCTCTCATCCGGCGCCGCGCCGGGAGCGAGAAAGCCGAAATGATCGAGCACCAGATAAGAGGAGAGCTTCGCCTGCTGCTCCGCCAGAAACGCGTAGCTTGAGGGATCGCAGAAGACCTGGATGTGCCAGCCGCTCCCGGCAAGGGCGGCATCGACCTCCCTCAGAGACTGTTCGAGCGGACGGACGCCGCTGCGGACCGACAACATATTGAGACGCAATCCGCGCACCCCGGCTTCGTGCAGATCCTGGAGACTTCGGTCGGCGATCTGCTCCGGGTCGAGCACCGCGACGCCCCGCGCGCGGCCGCCCATCGCCCGCAACGCGTCGACCATGCAGGAATTGTCCGTACCGTAGAAACTCGGCTGCACGACGACGGTGCGGGAAACCGGCGTATCCGCGAGTGCGGCCCAGTAATCCTCCACCGACGCCGGCGCCTGTGTATAGCGCCTCTTGGGGTCGAACGGATAGGTCTCCGCGCCGCCTATTATATGTATGTGGCAATCGATCGCTTCTTCGCGCGTCATCGCTCCCCGCCTCCCGTTTTCCGTCCGATGCTTTCCCCGCGCCGAACACCGCAGGGTGAAATTGGCGATTATCGCTCCCGCCTTTTCGCCATATTGTCTGCCCCAACCAGATTTGGAAACGCCTTGGAGACCGCCCCGATGACCGACAAGATCCTGACGAGCCAGGATGGGAATATCGCCCGCATCGTTTTCAACCAGCCGGAAAAGCGCAACGCCGTCTCGCTGGAAATGTGGGAAGCGGTGGAGAAGGCGCTCGACGCTTACAAAGACGATGACGCCGTTCGGGTGCTGATCCTGTCCGGCGCCGGCGGCAAGGCTTTCGTCTCGGGCGCGGATATCTCGAAGTTCGAATCCGAGCGCGCCAGCGCCGAGGCCGTTGCCCATTACAATGCGACGACGAAGCGGGTCTACGACAAGGTCGCCTCCTTCCCGAAGCCGGTGATCGCGCAGATCGACGGGTTCTGCGTCGGCGGCGGCGTCGCGCTCGCGGTCTGCTGCGATATGCGGATCTGCGGCGAAGGTTCCCAGTTCGCCGTCCCTGCCGCCAAGCTCGGCCTCGGCTATCCCTATGAGGGACTGCGCCGTTTGACCGGCGTGGTCGGGCCGAGCTTCGCCAAGGAAATCTTCTATACCGCGCGCCGTTTCAGCGCCTCGGAAGCCTACGAGATGGGGCTCGCCAACCGGGTCGTTCCGGATGCCGAGGTCGAGAAATATTGCACCGAGTACGCAGAGATGATTGCCGGCAATGCGCCGCTTACCGTCAATGCAGTCAAGGCAATCGTCAACGAGGTGATGAAGGACGAAAGCGACCGCGACCTCGACATGTGCGCCCGGCTGGTCGCCGAATGTTTCGCCAGCCAGGACTATATCGAGGGCCGGCGCGCCTTCATGGAAAAGCGCAAGCCGAACTTCACCGGCTCCTGACCCCCCTGTTCCTGCAAGGCACGCTGTCCCGATGAATGAAGACCGCGCACACGAGCGCTTCGAAACAGCGCTCGCGACCTACCGCCAGGAATTCGAGACGTTCTTTCTCGCCAGGTTGCTCGATCTCGGGTTCGAGTACGAAGAGGAACTCTGCCGGATCCGCTTTCCGGTCGAGGATTTCCTCTTCAATCCGCAGGGCAGCGTGCATGGCGGTGCCATCGCCACGGTTATGGACATCTCGATGGGGCATCTGCTGAAGCGCGTCACCGGGACCGCAGGTGCGACGCTGGAGATGAAGGTGCAGTACTTGCGCCCGCTCACCTCCGGCTCAGCCTGTTGCGAAGGACGGTTCCTCCGGCGCGGACGCTCGCTCTGTTTTCTCGAATCCCGGATGTTCGACGAGGCGGGGAACCTGGCCGCCATGGCGACCTCGACCTGGAAGCTGCCGTCCGGCCGATAGAACGGGTCTCAGGGAATTTCGGCAGCGAGGAACGTCATCATATCGGAATTCCGCCGTTCCACCGGACCGATCCGGTCGACCCATTTGCAGACGGTCATGCCGAGCAGACCGGTCATCGGGCCTTTCGGCGTATCCGCCAGGGGCAGCAGAATACGCTCCCCGAACGCGAACCGGTTCGCCGAGTTATAGACCTGCCCCTTCATGCAGACGACACGACCTTCCGTTACGACCGGAAGCCACCTTGCGGTGACGAACTGGCGTCCCTGTTCCGAGAGGATATCCCTCAACGTCAGTCCCTTGAGGTTGCCATGGCCGAAGGTCTCGGCGATGTCCGTCCCTGCAAGCCGGTAGCGGAAAATGTCGGGTTTCTCGAAATCAACCAGATAGACCAGGGACAGCAGCTGGAAGATCTCACTCGGATCAATATCCTGGCGGCTCGGCGCGATCCGCCCAGCCCTCTTGCTGCACCAATAATCGAACAACTGCAGACTCTGCGGTTCTTCGAGAAAGTCGGAGACCGTCCCCGGAAGTTTTCCCGCCGTCGCCGTCATCCTGCAATCCGAGTTACGAATTCATGGCCGGCGCCGATTTCTTTTGGCAGTACCAAAGTATTCATCCCCAATAATACCTTGTTACGACTTATACGGCATCGTCAGTCTGCGGCCAACAAGAATGGAAGAAGCTGCTCCAGAACGGTGCCCGGCGCTTCCTCCGGAAGAAAATGCCCGCAGGGGGCCGGTCCGCCGGTAACCTCGCTGTCGCTCCAATTGCGCCAGGTATCCAGCGGATCCCTCGCGCCTCCCGGACCGCCAAACCCGCGAATGCCTCCGTAGAGAAACAGCAGCGGGCAGGACAATCTCCGGCCGGATTCCCTGTCGTCCCTGTCATGGGCGACATCGATCGAGGCGCCCGCCCGGTAATCCTCGCAGGTCGCTTCGATCACCGCTGGGTCGCGCATCGCCTCGAGATAGAGCTGCATCGCGTGTGCGTCGAACAGGAACTCCGGCGCCGCCCATTTCCGCATCAGATATCCATAGAAGAAATCGGGATCGCTCCCGATCATCGTCTCCGGAACCGGCGCGGGCTGCGCCAGAAAGGACCAGTGGAACCCGCCGACCGCGCCGGCGAGATCCATCTTCTCCCACATATCCAGAGTCGGGATCACGTCGAGCGAACAGAAACGCGTGACCCGTTCCGGATGATCCATGCTCAGCCGGAAGCCGACCCGCGCACCGCGATCGTGCCCGACAACGGCGAATGTCTCGTGCCCGAGAGCGGTCATCAGCTGCACGAGATCCTTCGCCATCGCCCGCTTGCTGTGGGCGGCATGATCATGCGACGGCGCCGGTTTGCCGCTGGCTCCGTAACCGCGCAGGTCCGGAACCACGACACGGAAACGTTCGGCAAGCGTCGGTGCGATCTTGTGCCAGCACGCTCCCGTCTGAGGGAAACCGTGAATCAGCAGCACCGGATCGCCGATGCCGGCGGTCCGAACGAAAATCTCGGTTTCGGCAACCGCTACCGTCTCAGTTTTGAATCCGTCGAACATTCGTCGCTCCGGCCGTTAGCGCGCCGCCAGCCCGCAGGCGGGCGATGAATTCCGTGATTTCGTCCAGCGTGATATCCGGCGCCTCCAGATGCGGCGCATGACGGCAATCGGCAATCATCCGGATATCGACCCTTGCCGGAACGCGCTCTGCCACCACCCGAACCTGCGCTTCGGTCCCATACTGATCCCCCTCGCCCTGAAGGCAAAGAACCGGGACGCATATCGGGTCGAGGCAGTTCCGGATGTCCCAGGCCTTGAATCCGGGATCGAGCCAGGCGTCGTTCCAACCCTGGAAGGCCGCGTCCACATTGACGTGATATTTCGCCAGGCGGTCGCCCAGGTCACCCTCGGCATAGGCCGTCCGCGCCTTCGCGATCGCCGCAAGCCCTATTTCCTCGGTAAAGAAATGCGGTGCCATAAGCACTAGTCCGCGCACCCGCGGATCGCGGACCTCACCACAATGGATCGCTGCGATGGAGGCTCCGTCGCTATGGCCGATCAGCAAGCCCTCGCGGAATCCGATCCCGTCCAGAACCTCGGGGAGCACGGAAACCGCCTCGCGGGTCATGTAATCGAGCGGGCGGGGCAGCGAACAGGGGTCGGAGGCCCCGTATCCGGCGCGGGAAAAGGCGAGCACGCCGCATCCCGTGGCCTCGGCGAGGCTTCGGGGGAAATCCCGCCAGAGCGCAACGCAGCCAAGCCCTTCATGCAGCAGAACCAGTGTCGGCGCCCGGTCCGGGGGCGGACCCACGGTATAGGATTCCAGCTCGACCCCGCCGGCACTGAGCCGCGTGGATCCGCCGGCTTCGCGCCAGCGCGCTGTCCGCACATCACCCATTGCCGAAAAGCGCCTTCACGACCGCCCCCCTTTGAAAGACCATCCGGTTAAAATGGGAACACGCCTCCACATCCGATGCAACCACCGGCAAGGCATGAGTGATTGATGCCGAAAGCAACAACGCTGTCCTGCGGCATCGGCCGTTATCCATCCTCGACTAACCGGTCAAAAATAACGTACACATTAACGCATACGTTATTTCCAACTCTGGGAACGAGGATCAGATGAAGAGTAACCGCGTCTACCGCATCGCCCTTTTCGACGGAGACGGGATCGGCCCCGAAATCATGGCGCCGACGCGCGTGTTGCTTGAAGATGTGTCGAAACGGGTCGGACGCAAGTTCGAATTCGACTCCCTGCCCGCCGGAGCACAGCATTTCGCCCGGACAGGCGAGTCCCTGCCCGCGGATTCCATGGCGGCGGCCCGTGCGGCGGACGCGATCCTGCTCTCGGCGATGGGCCTGCCGGACATCCGCAAGGCGGACGGGACCGAAATCTCGCCGCAAATCGATCTGCGTTTCGCCCTCGGACTTTATGCCGGGGTCCGTCCGGTCAAGCTCTATCCAGGACAACGCACACCGCTCGGCGATCCGCGCGTGTTCGAAACCGATTTCGTGCTGATCCGCGAATCCACGGAAGGTCTCTTCGCCCACAAGGACGAAGGCCAGGTCGTCGGCGGACAGTACGCGACCGAGACGCTCCGGATCACCCGGCAGACCAGCGAGAAGCTGTTCGACTTCGCCTTCCGCCTCGCCCGGCGCCGGTCCGCGAAACGCGGCACGCCGGGGCGCGTCACCTGTATCGACAAGGCGAACGTGTTCCGCGCCTTCTGGTTCTTCCGCTCGATCTTTGAGGAACGGGCGAAAGCCTTCCCGGAAATCGCCGCCGACAGCGCCTATGTCGACGCCTTCGCCATGTGGATGGTGCAGAAGCCCTGGGAGTTCGACGTCGTCGTCACGGAGAACATGTTCGGCGACATCCTCTCGGATCTCGGTGCCGGCATCATGGGAACGCTCGGCCTCGCGCCGTCGGCCGATATCGGCGACAGCAACGCGGTGTTCCAGCCCTGTCACGGCAGCGCACCCGATATCGCCGGCAAGGGCGTGGCCAATCCGCTCGCCATGTTCCTCTCTGCCGCGATGATGCTGGACTGGCTTTCGGACGAGCATGAGGACGGCGCGCTCGCCGAAGGCGCGCAGATGATCGAACGAGCCGTGGCCGCGACACTGACGGACTCAACGGTCCTGACCCGCGATCTCGGTGGCGACGCCGGAACGTCGGAGATATCAGATGCCGTTCTTCGCGGAGTTGCAGCGTGAGCCCACGACTTCCAGCAGCCTCCTCGGCGCCGGCATTGCCGGAAGAGCGACATCCGAGCGCCGGTGCGAAGGCATACCGCGCGATGAAGGGAATGATCCTTGATGGACGGCTGAAGCCCTCAGCCTCCTATCTCGAGACCGAACTCGCGGAATGGATCGGCGTCAGCCGCACGCCGGTGCGCGAGGCCGGACTCCGCCTGGAGCGCGAGGGTCTTGTCAAGGTGCGCCCGCGCCGGGGCATTCAGGTCCTTCCGGTCTCGGCCGAGGACATGAACGAGATCTATCAGATTCTGAGCGCGCTCGAACCGCTGGCCGCCCAGCTCGCCGCCGAGAGGGGGCTGGATGAGGCAACCATGGCAGCCATGACAGGTTTGACGGCACGTATGGAAGCCGCCCTCAGCGAAAACGATCTCGTGAGCTGGGCGGAGGCGGACGATGCCTTCCACGCGCTGCTTGTCGAGGCGTCGGGGAACGCACGCCTGATCGAGGCGACGGCGCGCTACCGGACCCAGGTTCACCGGGCACGGATGGCAACGCTGACCATGCGTCCGACGCCGCGGAAATCGACGGAGGATCACCGGGCACTGCTCGAATGCCTGCTGAACAGGGATGCGGAGGGTGCGCGAGCGGTTCACCATGCGCATCGCTGTGCGGCGGGAAAGATGCTCACCGAGTTGCTCTCCAAACACCACCTCGATAACCTCTAGGGGATCGGGCTAAGACGTGACGGGGTCCGTTCCGTATACCCGGAGGAACGCCCCGGTCGCCTGTTCGGCTCGCCTTCTGATCTCGGACGGATCAAGGCTGGTCTGCAGCCCGAGCAAGGCGCGCACCTGGAGATCCCGCGTCAGCAGGCCGAGGAACATCTCACCTGCGTCCACCGGATTGTCCATTTTTAGTGCGCCCTCGGCCTCGTACCGTCGAAGGGTATCGATGACGAGCGGGAAAGTCGCGCCGCGGCCCGACCGCTCCAGAGCCCGCGAGAGGGAAAGATCGCGGCTCGCCTCGGAGATTGCCGCCCGGTTTATGGCCAGTCCGCTCTCGGACAGCAGCAGGTTCAGAAGGCCGATGCCGAAATCCGTCAGGAAGGCGCCCACTCCGCCTTCTCCGGACAGAAACGGAGCGATCTCTTGCTGCAGCCGCTCCGCGTTGCGCTGAATGACGGCTTCGAACAGGCCGGTCTTGTCGCCGAACCAACTGTAGAGCGTTTCTTTCGAGGCATTCGCCCGCTTGGCGACAGCCAGCATCGTGGTTTCGCGGTAGCCGCGCTCGATCAGAATTTCGATCGCCGCATCGAGTATTTCGTTCCGCCGTTCCCGGCGGTCCCGATCTTTCATTTTCCGCAACTCCACATACGCAATCCTCTTTGCATGAGAACGTGCTTGACCGCAACCGTACCCATAAGTACGGTCAATTGTCCGTACCAATTGGTACGCCTATTTCCGGAGCCTCTCATGCAACCTTCCCCCTCCACCTCATCCCCGGACCCAATTGCGGGCGCCGCCTTGGTCACGTTGCTGACCATCACGGTCGTGATGCTGCTCGCCCTTGTCACGCAAACGCCACCGCATCCTCCGCTGGCAATCCCACTCTTCGCGCTCGCACCTTTCCTTGGTGCCTCCCTCGCACTCGGGGCGGCGGCGCTCTATCTCTGCAGATCCGGCACTCGCATGTGGCGCATTGCGGCGATGGCGTTTATCGTTAGCGTCCTTCCGTCGTTCGGCCCGCACAAGCTGCTGGTTGCCGAATTCACACAAATCTGGCCTGCCGTGCTCGTTGCGGAGGCCGCGCTCGTTGTCCTGGTCTTGCGGCTGGCCGCCGGCTTCCGCAAAGACCGACCCGCAACGGATCACCGACAGGGAAAGGCAAGCGCATGAGCGGGCTCTCTGAAATCGTCTCGACCGACTTTCTCCTAACGACCCTGCTTGTCACCCTGCTGCCGGGCACAGGTGTGATCTACACGCTCTCGGTAGGTCTATTTCGTAGCCGGACAAGCAGCATGGCCGCGGTCGCGGGCTGCACAATCAGCATCGTGCCGCACCTGATGGCGAGCGTGTTCGGCCTTGCCGCGCTTCTTCACACCAGCGCCCTGCTGTTCGGTTTGATCAAATATGCAGGCGTGATCTACCTGCTCTATCTCGCGTGGGGCATGTGGCGGGACCGGAGCACGAGCTTTAACACGGACGCCGAGAGGGAATCCGCCGGTGAAGAGGCGAGCAGCCTGCGTGCGATCGCCATGCGAGGCATCCTGATCAACCTGCTGAATCCCAAGCTGACCCTGTTCTTTCTCGCGTTTCTGCCGCAATTCGTTCCCCACACCGCGGAGGAGCCTCGATTTGCGATGTTCGTGCTGGCCACCCTCTTCATGCTGATGACCTTCGGCGTCTTCACGATTTACGGGCTCTTCGCGGCACAGGTTCGAGACCTTGTGCTTTCCTCGGAAAGAACGGTGATCTGGATGCGGCGCCTGTTCGCGGCAGGCTTCGCGGCCTTCGCCGTGAAACTCGCGACAACACATAGCGGAGACTGAGGAGCCGCGGCGCCTCACCGCTGAAACCGGCTCCTTTGCGTCATGTCTTCCGATTGCCGGGATCAGCCAGCTGCTCGCCAGACCGGAACCAGCTCGTAGACAGTCCCGTCCACAAGCTTGCTCCGGTCCAGAATCGACAAACCGTTTGCAGCGATAAGGTGCCGGATTTCCTTCACATAAGCGGCACCGCGCTCCGAATAGCGGGACAGGGTAGCCGCAAGAGACTTGCCCGAGAGCGACCGACCGTCTGTCCGTGCGGCAGCGCGATGCTTGCGAAAGTCGCGATAGGCGGGATGCGTATTGAGGTTCCGCAGATAGCTGCGTACGGAATGCAGCGGCGTGTGGAACGCGGCGACCTTGTAGTCTCCCTTCTCCGTCCTCTGTTCCTCCGGCACCATTCCCTTGCGGCCGAAAGTCCATTGCCCGAAGAGCGCATTGCCTTCGAGCGCGAAACGGGAGGTGCCCCAGGCGCTTTCAATCGCCGCCTGGGCAAGTGCGAGCGACGGCGGGACGATGTCGATCCGGTGCTCCAGCGTATCGAGAACCTTCTGCACCGGTACGACGTCCCCTTCCATGGAGACGTCGTACTTGTCCGCAAACCTGCGGAGTTCGATCAGGTCCTTTGCACTCGGTATCCGCCCGGCATCGATCCGGGCCTTCAGCGCGAGTAGGGCTTCCCGCTCATATGCCATCTCCTCGTTCGCGATGAGGACGAGCGGCAACATCATCTGGAAGAAGATCCTTTTCTTATGCTCGACCGGCACCTCGTGCACGGTGACTTCGGCAAACCGCTCGGGAACCTGCTGCAGGACCAGACGCGGAACCTCCGTCTGTCCGGCGCTCCAGGTTTCCGCGGTGTAATTGAGTTCGGAGGCGAGAGGCACCAGATCGGCAAAGGCGACGAACTCGACCGTCTCTACCGGTCGTCCCTGATAGCTCCATTCCCAATCGTCTATCGGTTTGATGATCGGCGCGGTCTGATTGAACGCGTTGCAGAACCCGAGCACCACAAAGCCGACGACCAGCGCCAGTACGAAACGTCCCATAGCCTCTTTCCATCCGAATCTGACGCCCGAAAACTTCCGCCGGGTCCCGTCCGGGAGCGGCCGGCAACTTTGGCGCAAAAGACAACATAGCCCGGAATACGCCGAAACTAAGGCCTGCCGAGACTAGGTAAGGCCCAAATCAGGCTGCGCTCGAGGCGCTGGCAAGGCCGCCCTTTTCCCGGATGAAGGCAGCAATCTCGGCAGCCCCCTGTCCGTTCTTGAGTTGGGTGAAGACGAACGGACGCTCTCCGCGCTGGCGCTTCGTGTCCTCGGCCATGACATCAAGGTTGGCGCCGACCAGCGGCGCGAGATCGGTCTTGTTGATCACAAGAAGATCGGAGCGCGTGATACCCGGCCCACCCTTGCGCGGGATCTTCTCGCCTGCCGCGACGTCAATCACGTAGATCGTCAGATCCGCCAGCTCGGGGCTGAAGGTCGCCGCGAGATTGTCCCCACCGGACTCGATCAGTGCCAGTTCCGCGGTCGGAAAGGCGCCGACCATTGTGTCGATGGCGGCGAGATTGATCGAGGCATCCTCGCGGATCGCCGTGTGCGGACAGCCGCCGGTCTCCACCCCCATGATGCGCTCGGCCGCGATGGCCCCGGTGCGGGTCAGGATCTTCTGATCTTCCTTGGTGTAGATGTCGTTGGTGATGACGAACATGTCCGTCGTCTTGCTCATCTCCCGGCACAGCATCTCGCAGAGCGCGGTCTTGCCCGAGCCCACCGGCCCGCCGATCCCGACCCGAAGCGGTCCTGTTGCCATCTTTTCCTCCTTCACGATCTGAACAGCCGGCCGTCCATGGCCTCGTGGTGCAGTGAACTCCATTCCGCCATCAGTGCGGCGCTTCCGATGTCTTCGATGCCAAGTTCCCGGCTCTCCTGCCAGACAGCATCGACCGTGGTCTCCAATGCCGCAATGACGCGCTGACCGTCGGTCTGGCCGAGCGGCACGGCGCGCACGGCGGCCGAGACGAGATTATGCACAAAGGCTTGCAGGAAGAGCGGCCCCGCGAGGCCCAGCTCGATGCCTGCGGCGGCGATCACGGCTCCGTAGGCGATCGGAAGCGGTGGCGATGGGGGTACTGAGACCTGCCCGATCTCCGGCCAGGCCGCCGAGACGGTCTTCAGAAAGGCCGTTCCCTGCGACGTCGCTTCCAGCCGCAGTTCCGAGGTCGGAATCAGGGCCAGAGCGAGTTCCGAGAGCTCCACGATCCCATCCGCATCCCCCGTTGAGGCCAGACGCCGGGCCTCCGAGAGCAGGATCGCGTCGTTCCGCCCCGTGCCGAACCGCAGCAGCCCTCCGATCCAGTCCTCAAGTGTCGCGGCGTCGCGGACCAGGCCGCTCTCGATCGCGCCCTCAACGCCGTGGCTGTAGCTGTAGGCACCGATCGGGAATGACGGAGACAGCCAGGACTGCAGGCGGAGTGCGGCCAGCGTGCCGCCGCCATCAATCATGATGGTGGCTATGGGAATGGCTGTGGTCATGATCATGCCCGTGATCGTGTCCGTGGGCATGGCCATGCCCGTGATCGTAGGCGCCGCCTTCCGGCTGGAACGGCTGCTCGGCCTCCGTGACGGTCGCGCCCAGTCCGCGCAGCATGTCGGCGATGACATGATCCGGGCGGAGCAGGATCTCGGCCTCGGAGATCTGCGCCGGCAGATGGCGGTTGCCGATATGCCAGGCGAGACGCAGCAGGTGATGCGGCGAGGTGGCCCGCACCATCATCACCGGTTCCGGCGCGGCGGCGACCCGCACCCAGCCGCTGCCGTCTTCCAGTTCAAGGCCGTCCCCGTCGGACAGCGCGACCGCACGCGGCAGGTCGAGGAGCACGGAGGCGCCTTCGTCCGTCTCAAGGCGGATGCGCCGACGGTGACGGTCATCGAAGGCGAGCGTCACCTGGCCGATCTGTCTGGTTCGGTCCCAATGTCCCGCAGCCGCATGCGCGACAGCACGTCCGAGGTCCGGTATTGCTGTGCTGGTTTCTGCCACGCGTCCCTCAATACATGAAATAGCGCTGCGCCATCGGCAGCTCTGTCGCCGGTTCGCAGGTCAGCAGCTCGCCGTCGGCCCTCACCTCGTAGGTCTCCGGATCGACCTCGATATCCGGCGTGGCGTCATTCAGGATCATCGATTTCTTGGTGATCCCGGCACGCGTGTTGCGCACCGGCAGAACTTCCTTCTGCAGTCCAAAGCGAGCGGCCACGCTCGCCTCGATCGCCGCGTCGCTGACGAAGGTGACCGCGCTCTTGTGCAGCGAGCGCCCGAAACTGCCGAACATCGGCCGGTAGTGCTGCGGCTGCGGCGTCGGGATCGAGGCGTTCGGATCGCCCATGATCGAAGCGGCGATGGTGCCGCATTTGAGAACCATGTCCGGCTTCACCCCAAAGAAAGCGGGCGACCAGACAACGAGATCCGCCAGCTTGCCGACCTCGATGGAGCCGACATGAGCGTCGATGCCCTGCGCGATGGCCGGGTTGATGGTGTATTTCGAGATATAGCGGCGGGCCCGGAAATTGTCGTTATTGCCTTTCTCCTCCGGCAGCCGGCCGAACTGGGTCTTCATCTTGTGCGCGGTCTGCCAGGTGCGGATCAGCACCTCGCCGACCCGCCCCATGGCCTGGCTGTCGGAAGCGATGATCGAAAAGGCGCCGCGGTCGTGCAGGATGTCCTCCGCCGCGATCGTCTCCCGCCGGATCCGGCTCTCGGCGAAGGCGACATCCTCCGGGATGCTCTTCGAGAGGTGATGGCAGACCATGAGCATGTCGAGATGCTCGTCGATCGTGTTCACCGTGAAGGGCCGCGTCGGGTTGGTCGAGGACGGGATGACATTGTCGAGACCGCAGACCTTGATGATGTCCGGCGCGTGGCCGCCGCCCGCGCCCTCGGTGTGGAACGCATGGATCGTCCGGCCCTTGAAGGCGTTCACCGTGTTCTCGACGAAACCGGACTCGTTCAGCGTGTCGGTGTGGATCAGCACCTGGACGTCCATTTCGTCCGCAACCGAAAGACAGGTGTCGATCGCTGCCGGTGTCGTGCCCCAGTCCTCATGCAGCTTGAGACCGCAGGCGCCGGAGCGGACCTGCTCGCGCAGCCCTTCGGGCTGACTGGCATTGCCTTTTCCGAAGAAGCCGAGATTCATCGGAAAAGCTTCGGCCGCCTGCAGCATCCGCTCCAGATGCCAGGGGCCCGGCGTACAGGTCGTCGCGTTGGTGCCGGTCGCCGGCCCCGTGCCACCGCCCATCATGGTGGTGACGCCGGAATTCAGGGCCTCGTCGATCTGCTGTGGGCAGATGAAATGGATATGCACGTCGATGCCGCCCGCGGTCACGATCTTGCCTTCGCCAGCGATGGCTTCCGTGCCCGGTCCGACAATGATGTTCACGCCGCTCTGCACGTCCGGATTGCCGGCTTTGCCGACGGCGAAGATACGCCCGTCCTTGATACCGATATCGGCCTTCACCACGCCCCAGTGATCCAGGATCAGCGCATTCGTAATGACCGTGTCCACGGCACCGTCGGCACGCGAGATCTGTGACTGACCCATGCCGTCGCGGATCACCTTGCCGCCGCCGAACTTCACTTCCTCGCCGTAGAAGGTGCGGTCCTCCTCGACCTCGATGATGAGATCGGTATCCGCGAGCCGCACCTTGTCGCCGACGGTCGGACCGAACATGCCCGCATAGTCCTGCCGCGAAATCCTGTATGGCATGTCAGGCGTCCTCCCCGGACTCTTGCGTGGCGTCCAGCGGCCCCATCACCGCCTGATTGAAACCGTAGACTTTCCGCTCGCCCTGGAACGGCACGAGATCGACGGTCCGGGTCTGCCCCGGCTCGAAGCGCACCGCGGTTCCCGACGGGATGTCGAGCCGCCGTCCGCGCGCCGCTTCCCGGTCAAAGGAAAGTCCCGGATTGGTTTCCGCGAAATGATAGTGCGAGCCGACCTGCACCGGCCGGTCGCCGGTATTCGCGACCTCGATGGTGACGGCCTCGGCGCCCTCGTTCAGAACGATCTCGCCCTCGGCAGCGATGATTTCCCCTGGGATCATGGCACCCTCCTAGCGGATCGGATCGTGGACGGTGACCAGCTTGGTCCCGTCCGGAAAGGTGGCTTCGACCTGGACTTCGTGGATCATCTCCGCGATCCCGTCCATCACGTCGGACCGCTTCACCACGGTCGCGCCGGCCGCCATGAGGTCGGCGACGGAGCGCCCGTCCCGCGCGCCCTCGACCACATAGTCCGTGATCAGCGCGATCGCTTCCGGATAGTTCAGCTTCACGCCGCGCTCCAGCCGGCCACGCGCGACCATGGCCGCGAGCGAGACCATCAGCTTGTCCTTTTCCCTCGGTGTCAGATTCACCTCAGCCTCCCCTCCGAAAGCCCGTTCAAATTCGCCAGATAACCGGCAGCCGCTCAGGCCGGCCGAGCCAGCGCGCCCGGGCCCTGCCCCAGAATTTTCCGACCGCCTCGCGCAGCCGCATGGCATCACTGCCGAGCCAGCGCATCGCCAGCAGATGATCGTCGATCGCGGTCACGCCCGCGCGGACATCAGGGCCGCATTCCGCCATGGTCTCCCGCGCCCATTCCAGATCGCCGGCCGCATCCGGCCGGGCGAAAAGCGCCGTCGCGAACGTGGACACACCGCGCATCGCCGAAGCCGGTCCCGCAGAGGCGGCGGCATCGCGGAGATCGAAACGGTCGGCCCAGACCAGTCTGCCGTCGCGTCTCAGGTCCCAATGCTCCCGGTAACGTCCCGTCGAAACCGTCTCTCCCATGGCTGTCCGTCCAAGCACGGAGATCGCCCCTGCGAGAAGGGTGGAGCTTTCCGCCAGATCGAAGCTCACGGACTGGCGGAAGATCGCGCGGTCGAAAAGGATCGTGCCCTGCGGCAGCCATTCGAGCGTTGCGCCGTCGCCAAGCCTGAAAGTCAGACGATTTTCCGCCTCGGCTCCTGTCGATCGATAAACCTTCTCGGCAGCCTGCGCCGCCACGGAAAGACTTGCACCGGGTCCAAGGTCGATTGCGGTTTCGTATCTGTCTCCGCCGACGATCCCGCCGGAGAGATTGGCGATCACCGCCGTCAGCGCCTCGCCGACGCCCGGCCGAGGGGTCAGGATCCGCAGCGGCTGGGCGGAATAGAGCTCCGCGACTGCGCAACGCCCCTCGGCGCACGCGACGGAGAGACGCGCAGCTCCGCGGGTCGTCGTGTGCAAACCCTCCACGGCCGCAACTGGAACGGCGATATTCACGAGCGCCTTCCCCTATCCGCCACGACCATAATGTCCCCGCACCTGCTGCAAACGCGGCGCCCCCTTTTTTGCTTCTTAACGGCAAGCTCCATGCCAAGCCGGCGCCACCGGCGAAATCAAAGCGTACCCGCGGAAAACCTGCAACCGCCGCGCAATTCACCCGGGCTCATCGCCCAAGCCAAGGGCAGTCTTGCGCGGGATGCTCAATAGTTAGGCAATCGTCACACCTCCGCGCAGGCGCCGTCGAACCAGTTCCGCAGCACTGGAAGATAGTGATCGAGCTCCGCCTGGACCGCTTCATGCCCGATGACGGCCTCACGGTAGCCGGCAACGCCTTCGGGTATCTCGACATTCAATTCCAGCTCAGGGAGCAGAAGATCCAGCCATGCGAACGTGATCGGAAACCCGCAATCGCCGAGCGTCAGCATCTCTTCCTTCGGCGCCATCTCAAACAGGCGGGCGAGGCCGTCCAGACGGTCGTTCAACGTAGCTACGTGGATTGAGCGATCGAGCGCGCCGCGCGCTTTCCGCCCGATGAAGGGGAACAGAGCCCTGACCGCCGGCTCGAGGCGGGTGTCGTGGTAGCGGGACCGCGCGCGCACCTGGGCCCGAGCGCCCGGGCTTTCCGGTAGCATTGGAGGCTCCGGATTGGTCTCGTTCAGATATTCCGCGATCGCTTCGGAATCCGAAAGCAGCAGCCCCTCATCCAGAAGTGCGGGGAGATTGCCAGCCGGGACAATCCGGCGGAATTCGGGAGACCCGTATCCGCCAGGCGGCGCAATTTCCTCCCAGGCCAGCTTCTTGTGCCGCAGCAGGATGCGCAGCTTGGCGCAATAGAGGCTAGGCGGGATGGCATAGAAGCGAAGCATTGCTGAACTTTCCCGTCCCGTTGCGACTTCCCAGTTCATCATCCCCTCATCCCGCCCTGGCCGCACGGCCTTTGTTACGAAGAACGTCACTTTACTTATTTGTGCATCGCACCATAATTTCGCAGACGCAGCATTCGAGGTTCCGCGATGTTCTCTCTGGAAGGCACGACCGCGCTGATCATCGGGATTGCGAACGACCAATCCATCGCCTGGGGATGCGCGAGAGCGCTCAAAGAGCGCGGCGCAACGCTCGCTGTGACCTATCTGAACGAGAAGGCCGAGCCACACGTCCGCCCGCTAGCCGAAAAGCTGGAGGCAGAAATCGTCCTGCCGCTGGATGTCCGCGACGACACCCAGATGGACCGGCTCTTCGCCGAGATCGGCGATCGCTGGGGCCGGCTCGACACATTGCTGCATTCCATCGCCTTCTGCCCGAAGGACGATCTGCACGGCCGTGTCATCGATTGTTCGGCCAAGGGTTTTGCGACCGCAATGGATGTGTCGGTGCATTCCTTCCTGCGTCTGATCCGGCGCTCCGAGCCGCTGATGAAGGATGGCGGGACCTGCATGACCGTGTCCTTTTACGGCGCGGACCGTGTCGTCGACCACTACAACATCATGGGACCGGTCAAGGCGGCTCTGGAGTCCGCGACGCGCTACGCCGCCGCGGAACTCGGCCCGAAAGGCATCTCCGTGCATGCCCTTTCCCCCGGCCCTCTCAAGACCCGGGCTGCGTCCGGCATCGACTACTTCGACGACTTGATGAACGCGGCCGCGGAACGCGCGCCAACTCATCGCCTGGCGACGATCGACGATGTCGGAGCCTTCGCGACATTTCTCGCCAGCCGCGAGGCGGCCAACGTGACCGGGGGCATCCACTACATCGACGGCGGCTATAGCGTCGTTGCATGAGGTTCCTGCGGAACCGGGATTTCCCTGATTCGGTTTGACAATCTCGCGTCCGGATCGCTCAAACTGTAGCGGCAAGAGCCCACGGTCGAAATTCCGACCAAAGCCAGAAACGTATTGTTTACAATTGTTCCCGCACGGTAACCGCCGTGAACTGTCAAAGAGTTGCGGCAAAGGAGCATGTTCTGTCCCGGACATCGGATCATAATCAAGAAGACGGGTATTCCATCGTGGGCGGGGGCAATGTGACTGAGCTAGACAAGGCAGCACGTCATGCGGCACTTCCGGCCAATCGCCTGCCGGAAGCATAAGGCGCATGGGAGCAAATTCCGAGCAGCCCCAGAGCGTCAGTACCCATCTCGCGAGGCTTGTTATTTTTTCGGCCGTGGTCCTTGGGCTGATCGTCGGCACACTCGAAGTGACGCTTGAATACAAGAAACTCCGCACGACACTCTTCGAGCATTCCGAACAGGTCGCAAAAGCTTTCGAGAATATCGCCGCACGCGCCGCCGCAAACCGTGACAGGTCTCTCGCGGAAGAGGTCGCAACCGGACTGCTGGAATTCAAATCCATCGAGTCGGTTGAAGTGAGCGACGAAGCAGGCACCGTCCTGGCCTGGAAGGAATGCGGACAGGTGGAGCCGCTGGGGACCTGGTTCCCGTTCAGCATCCCGTCCGCGCAGCATACGATCCTTCTCGAACTCTCAACACCTTCGAGCGGCGGCGAGGCCAAAGGTTACCTCAAGGTGACGGCGTCCTCCGCCCAGGCGACCCAGATCTGGGCCACCCAGCTCGGGATGGTGCTGATCAGCGTTTTATTCGGCACCACTCTCCTCGCCGGAACGTTGCTGTTGATCTCGCATATCTATGTCAGCCGCCCGATGTTGCGCCTCGCCGAAGCGTTTCGCCGCCTCGACGTGAGCGACCCGAAGAACAGCCCGCTCCCCGATCCTGCAAAGTTCCGGTTCCGCGAGTTCCGTGAGATCGCGGAGAACGGCGTGAGACTGATGCGGGACATCAAGCGGAACTCCGAAGTCCGGGACCTGACGGCCAACGAGCTCTACCGCAGCCAGAAGCGCCTGCAGGATTTCGCCGAAATCTCGTCCGACTGGTTCTGGGAATCTGACCGTGACGGCGGCGTCACCTATATTTCGCCGAGCTTTACAAAGACCCTGAACAAGAAAACCGGCGAGGTCTACGGACGAACGATTGCGGAGACGACGGCCGAGCCCGTCAATACGCCGAAATGGCACAAGCTCGAGGAAATCCAGCGTCAGCGCCGGCAATTCAGGGACTTCCGCTACGACATGGCAATCCAGCCGGGCGAGGTGAAGACGGTCAGCATCAACGGGCGCCCCTTCTATGACGAAGACGGCACCTTCATCGGCTATCGCGGCACGGGCGCCGACGTCACCAACGAGCGGCTGATCGCCGAGGCCCGCAACGAAGCGCTGCAGCGGGCGGAACAGGCGAGCCGCGCCAAATCCGAATTCCTGGCGACGATGAGCCACGAGTTCCGCACGCCGCTGAACGCGATCATCGGCTTCAGTTCCCTGCTCTCGATGCCGGAGCTGCTGAAAGCCGGCGCGGACCGCGTTACGGAATATTCCACAGCCATAAACGAGAGCGGCCAGCACATGCTGGCGCTCGTGAACGACATCCTGGACATCTCCGCGATCGAAGCCGGCAAGCGCGTGCTGACGCTCGAGGAAGTCGAGATCGACGGATTGCTGTCGCACAGCCTCTCGCAGATCGAAAGTCAGGCCGGTGCCAAGAGCATTTCACTCGTGGTCCAGCGAAACGCAAGGGTCGGCACGATGGTTTCCGACGAAAGATCCGTGCGCCAGATTCTGCTTAACCTGCTCTCCAACGCAGTGAAATTCACCCCGAGCAGCGGTGAGATCCGCATCTCTGTCGACGAGATCGAAGAGGACATTGTGTTTCGTGTCGCTGACAACGGGATCGGCATTCCCCGCGACCGGCTGCCGACCATCGCGGAACCCTTTTCTCACTCCGCGATCCACCCCCATGTCGCCAAGGAGGGAACCGGTCTCGGTCTGTCGATCGTCCGTTCCCTGTCGGTGCTGCTCGATGGGAGCTTCACGATCGACAGCGAGGTCGGAACCGGGACGACGGTGACCGTCCGTCTGCCGAAGAACGGCAGCGTCGCATCAAGCCAGACTCAAACCGCCTGAGGATCTAGACGGTCAAATGTCCGCGCACATCCGCTTCGGACAATGAGGACTTGGCTCCGGCCAGAACGATCTCTCCCCGGTCCATAACAGCGATCTCGTCCGCGAGATGCTGAGCGAATTCAAAGTACTGCTCAACCAGGATGACCGCCATGTCGCCGCGCGAGGCGAGCAGCGCGATAATCCGCTCGATATCCTTGATGATCGAGGGCTGAATCCCTTCCGTCGGCTCGTCCAGCACCAGCAGGCTCGGCCTGAGGACAAGAGCCCGGGCGATGGCAAGCTGCTGCTGCTGGCCGCCCGAGAGATCGCCCCCGCGCCGCTTCATCATCTGCTTCAGCACCGGGAACAGTTCAAAAATTTCGTCCGGGATCGAGCGGTCGGAACGCTTCAGGGCCGCGTAACCGGTCTTCAAATTCTCTTCGACCGTCAGCAGCGGGAAGATCTCGCGCCCCTGCGGAACGAACGCGACGCCGGCTGACGCCCGCTTGTGCACCGGCAAGGAAAGCAGGTCCGTATCGTCCCAGGTGATGCTCCCCGCGCTCGGGGTCTCGAGCCCGGTGACGGCGCGCATCAGGCTGGTCTTGCCGACCCCGTTGCGCCCCAGCACGCAGGTGATCTTGCCGCGCTCGGCCACAAGGTCGATGCCACGCAGCGCGTGGCTCGCGCCGTAATGCAGGTGCAGTCCAGATACCTTCAGCATCTCAGCGCCCCAGATAGACTTCGATCACACGCGGATCGTTCTGCACCTGGTCCATCGCCCCCTCGGCGAGGACCGATCCTTCATGCAGGACGGTCACCTTGACGCCGAGCGCATGGACAAAGGCCATGTCGTGCTCGACCACCACGATCGAGCGCTCGCCCTGCAGGTCGCGTAGCAGTTCCACCGTGCCTTCGGTTTCCTGGTCGGTCATCCCGGCGACAGGCTCGTCCAGGAACAGCAGTTCCGGGTCCTGCACCAGCAGCATGCCGATCTCGAGCCACTGCTTCTGACCATGCGAGAGCTGGCCCGCGAGCCGGCTCCTCTGTTCGGTCAGGCCGATACGCTCCAGCGTCGCGTCGATCTTGTCCCGGCGCTCCCCGTCGAGGCGATCGAACAGGCAGGCGAAAGGCCGGCGGTCCGACTTGATGGCGAGCTCCAGGTTGTCGAACACGGTGTGGTTCTCGAACACGCTCGGGCGTTGGAACTTGCGGCCGATGCCGAGGGCGACGACGGCGGCCTCGTCCCGTTTTCCGAGATCGATGTCGCCCTTGAAGATCACCCGCCCCTCGTCCGGTTTGGTCTTGCCGGTGATCACATCCATCATCGTCGTCTTGCCGGCGCCGTTCGGCCCGATGATTGCGCGCATCTCACCCGGATCCACCGTGAAGCTGAGATTGTTCAGCGCCTTGAAGCCGTCGAAGCTGACGGTCACGCCGTCGACATAGAGCTGGGATTCCGCGTAGGACGCCTTGCCGGTGACCGTCATTCTCCCGCCTCCTTGGCAAGCGGCGTCGTCGGTGTCGAAGCGCTTCGTGCCCCGGCCTTCGCCTTCAGCCAGTCGACCGCACCCGGCAGGCTGCCGACCAGCCCCTTCGGGAAGAACAGGGTCACGGCAATGAACATGGCGCCGAGGGCGAAGAGCCAGATCTCGGGGATCAGGCCTGTGAGCACGGTCTTGGCGTAGTTCACGAGAACACCGCCCGCGATGGCGCCATAGAGCGTTCCGCGGCCGCCGATAGCCACCCAGATCACCGCCTCGATCGAGTTGGCCGGGGCGAACTCGCCGGGATTGATGATCCCGACCTGCGGAACGTAGAGCGCGCCCGCAAGCCCGGCGATCATCGCCGAAAGCACGAAGACGAAGAGCTTGAAGTTCTCCACCCGGTAGCCGAGGAAGCGGACCCTGGGCTCGTCGTCCCGGATCGCCGCGATCAGCCGGCCGAGCTTGGAGGCGACGATGGCGCGGCACATCAGGTAACAACCGCCGAGCGCGATGCAGGTCGCCGCCAGCAGCACCGCCCGCGTGGTGTCCGCCTGCAGATCGAAGCCGAGCAGGTCCTTGAAGTCGGTCAGCCCATTATTGCCGCCGAAGCCCATGTCGTTGCGGAAGAAGGCGAGCATCAGGGCGTAGGTCATCGCCTGGGTGATGATCGAGAGATAGACCCCGCTGACCCGCGAGCGGAAGGCGAGCCAGCCGAAGACGAAGGCAAGCAACCCGGGGACGAACAACGCCATAACCATCGCGAAGGGGAACAGGTCGAAGCCGTACCAGTACCAGGGCAGCTCCTTCCAGTTCAGGAACACCATGAAATCCGGCAGCTCCGCATTGCCATAGACGCCGCGGTCGCCGATCTGCCGCATCAGATACATCCCCATGGCATACCCGCCGAGGGCGAAGAAAGCGCCGTGGCCAAGGCTGAGAATGCCGCAGAAGCCCCAGATCAGGTCGATCGAGAGCGCCAGCATGGCGAAGCAGAGATATTTGCCGAGCAGGCTGACGAGATAGGTCGGCACATGCAGGGCCGATCCGGGTGCTTGCGTCAGGTTCAGCAGCGGGACCAGGATCGCGATCGCGGCGAGGATCGTGAGCAGGATGACGCTCGCCAGCCGGCCTTTTCCGGAGGCCTGCGGTTGCGCCGTATAAAGACGTTGCAGCAGGGACATCTGATCAGCTCTCCACTGCGCGGCCGCGCAGGGCGAAGAGGCCTCGCGGGCGTTTCTGGATAAAGAGAATGATGGCGACCAGCACCAGGATCTTGCCGAGCACCGCGCCGGCCCAGGGCTCGAGCAGCTTGTTCACCACGCCGAGCGACATCGCGCCGGCGAACGCGCCCCAGAGATTGCCGACCCCGCCGAACACCACGACCATGAAACTGTCGACGATATAGGCCTGCCCGAGGTTGGGGCTGACATTGTCGATCTGGCTGAGCGCCACGCCGGCGATCCCGGCGATGCCGGAACCGAGACCGAACGTCATCGCGTCGACCCGGCCGGTCGGAATGCCCATCGCCCGCGCCATCTCGCGGTTCTGCGTTACGGCGCGCATCTGCAGGCCAAAGGCGGTTTTCTTCAGTACCAGCAGAACGGCGCCGAGCACGCAGAAGGAGAAGAGGATGATGTAGAGGCGGTTGTAGGTCAGCGTGATGCCGGCGACGGACTCCATCGCGCCCTGCATCCATTCCGGCGAGCCGACCTCGCGGTTCGTCGGGCCGAAGATCGAGCGCACGGTCTGCTGCAGGATCAGGCTGATCCCCCAGGTCGCCAGCAGCGTTTCGAGCGGCCGGCCGTAAAGGAAACGGATACAGCCCCGCTCCAGCGCCACGCCGACCGATGCGGAAACCAGGAATGCCGCCGGAAGCGCGACCGCCAGCGACCAGCCGAACAGCTCCGGTGCGGCGGCGCGGAAGCCTTCCTGGATCACGAATGTGGTGTAGGCGCCGAGCATGACCATCTCGCCATGCGCCATGTTGATGACCCCCATGACGCCGAAGGTGATGGCCAGTCCCATGGCGGCGAGCAGCAGGACCGAGCCGAGACTGATGCCCTGATAGAGGTGCTCGACCGTGCGCCACATGCGCAGCCGGCCTTCCATCGACGCCAGCGTCTCCTCCGCCGCCGCGCGGACCGTCTCGTCCGGCTCGCGCCAGACATCGCCGTCCTTCAGCAGCAGGCGGGACAGCATGACCCGGCTTTCGGGGTCCGTCCGGTCGGCGAGCGCCTGAACGCCGGCAAGCCGTTCCTCCGCACTCTCGGACAGCAGCTTGATCGACGCTTCGGCAAGCTGCAGCGCGTTGCGGACGTTGGCATCCTGTTCCTTGGCAAGCGCCTGCTCCAGCAAAGGCAGCATCGACTGATCGCTCGACTTCAACAGGCCCTGCGCGGCCTCCAGCCGACGCTGCGGGTCGGGGCTCATCAGCGTCAGCGTGCCCATCGCGGCCTTCACGGAGGAGCGGAGGGAGTTGTTCGTCTTTACCCGCGTGACGTCGCGCGTGCCGACAATCCCCAGTTCCTCGCCGCTGATCGGATCGACCAGCATCAGACCGCCGTCGGCCTTGCGGCCGATGACGACCTTCTCGTCGCTCTTGCGGGTATAGAGATCGCGCTCGACAAGCGCTTCGAGGATGGTGACCACTTCGGGCGCGCCGGTCGCGATCATCCGTTCGACCACTTCATCCTTCTTCGTGAGCGGCGCCGCGCCGAGTTCGGCGACGAGGCTCTCCAAGTCATCGGCCGCCTGCACGGCGATCGGCGCCAGCAGCGCCATCGCTGTGAAGAGGACCATCAGGAAACCGGAGCGGAAACGGCCGATCCTGCGGAATGCGGGCATGGTGACACCCCTCCCAAAAAGCTGCGCGCGCGTCAGAGAAGCCCCGAAGCGCGGCCGGTTTCGGCCGCGCTTCGGTCGTGACTTGTGCTTAGAAGCGCGGCTTCTCGCAGTTGCCGCAGACCCACGGATAGGTCCAGTCGGCGGTCAGCTTGGCGCTTTCCGGGATGAAGTCGGACCAGGCGTCGCCGACCACCACATCGTCGGTGGCGGAGACGATCTCGAACTGGCCGTCCTCAAGGATCTCGCCGATCAGCACCGGCTTGGAGAGGTGATGGTTGGTGTTCATCACCGCGGTGCCGCCGGTCAGGTTCTTCACCTTCTGGCCGTACATCGCCTGACGAACCGCGTCGACGTCGGTCGTGCCGGCCTGCTCGACCGCCTGCACCCACATCTTGAAGCCGATATAGTGGGCTTCCATCGGGTCGTTGGTCACGCGCTTCTCGTCCTTGATGAAGGCGTGCCAAGTCTTTATGAACTCGGCGTTTTCCGGCGTATCGACGGACATGAAGTAGTTCCACGCGGCCAGATGACCGACCAGCGGGCCGGTATCGAGACCGGCGAGCTCTTCCTCACCGACGGAGAAGGCCACGACCGGAATGTCTTCCGCCTTGATGCCCTGGTTGGCCAGTTCCTTGTAGAACGGCACGTTGGCATCGCCGTTGATGGTGGAGACGACCGCGGTCTTCTTGCCCTGGCTGGCGAATTCCTTCACCTGGGCGACAATGGTCTGCCAGTCGGAATGACCGAACGGCGTGTAGTTCTCCATGATGTCGGCATCGGCGATGCCTTTGGCGTTCAGGTAAGAGCGCAGGATCTTGTTGGTCGTGCGCGGATAGACATAGTCGGTGCCGAGCAGGACGACGCGCTTGGCCTCGCCGCCTTCGGCCCCGAGCAGGTAATCGACCGCCGGGATAGCCTGCTGGTTCGGCGCGGCGCCGGTATAGAACACGTTGCGCGAAGACTCTTCGCCTTCATACTGCACCGGATAGAACAGCATCCCGTTCAGTTCCTCGAAGACCGGCAGCACCGACTTTCGGGAGACCGAGGTCCAGCAGCCGAAAGTGACCGCAACGCCCTCTTTCGAAATCAGCTCGCGCGCCTTTTCGGCGAAGAGCGGCCAGTCGGAGGCCGGGTCGACGACGACCGGCTCAAGCTTCTTACCGAGCACGCCGCCCTTTTTGTTCTGATCCTCGATCAGCATCAGCATGACGTCTTTCAGCGTGGTCTCGCTGATCGCCATGGTTCCCGAGAGCGAATGCAGAACGCCGACCTTGATGGTCTCCTGCGCCTGTGCCACGCCCGTGCCGGCCATCGCGACGACCCCGAGGGCCGCGGCCGCAAGGGCGCCTTTCCACTTTGTGAGCTTCCCCATTGATTAGTTCTCCCAAGTCCAGGGTTGTTGTTGCACCGCACACGAAATAGCAAGCGCTGTGCCATGCCTGGAGGTGGCGGGAGGACTCGCAAAAAAAGTGATTTTTTTCAGTTTTCTAATCGGAAATCTTGAGACCGGTAGCAGCTGGTGATCCGCATGAAGAGAGCGAAATTTTGCACCAATATTGTGCACTGCCTGTTTTTTAACCTTTTCGTAACATTCGCGACGCCATTGACCCGAACTATCGCGAATGACATCTGAATGGTGGGGCCTCGGCTCCCGTACAGGGTTGTTGTTGCACCACTCGACCCTGGCCCGTGCGTCGCAAGACGCACGGGTAGGCCCCTCGCCGATCCCGAGCCTCGGTCTGATCAACCCCGAATCAACCGGGTTATCCTGCCTCGATTCTATTCCGGGCCGGAAAAGCCTCTCGGCCGGAACGCGCGCGAGCGCCGGCTGAAGGACCTCTAACGTCCTGCGTCGCAACTAGTATTGGCGGTAATTCTATGCAGAGCGGTCGAATTAAGAGGCTGCACTGCGGTGATCACGAAGATATACTGGAATTCAACGTAAATTCGCCCGACAGAACGCAGGGCTGCGTGGGCCGTTCGGGAAAATCAGGGGGCCACATTAATGTCTTTGAATTTGTCCACGAAGCTGACCGCTTTGGTTCTCTTCATGGCCGCCGCACTCTGCGGTTTCGCCGGCTTCGCCATCTGGACCATGTCCACCGTGAAATCACAGGTGGAACAGATCACGGAAACAGACACCCCGATCGCCATGCTGGTCAGTTCCGCAGTCGAACTTCAGCTGCAGCAGGAGATGGCGATCCATGTCGCGATTTCCGTTGCTGCCCAGGGGCGCGGCGGCGAGGCGGACGACCACCTCGCGAGATTCGCCGAACTTGGAACGGTCGTCGACGACAAATTCTCCGAAATCAACAAGCTGCTGAAACCTGCAATCGATGCCGGTGGAAATCGTGGCCTCGAGTATGCCGAAGTGCAGAAACTCCTCACAGAGATCGAGGCCGAGCATAGCGAGATCGGCAAGACGGGCCAGGTCGTGACGACGCAGCTCCGGGCACTGGTAAAGGCCGCGGGCGAGCGCATTCCCCGGCTCTCGCATCTCAGCATCCACACCAGCAAGATCGAGGAGATGCAGACCCGCCTGAACACGCATGTGCATCAGCTGCTCGACAAGGTGAATGGCATGACCAATGAATCGGTCGAAGCCATCCACGCCGCGGAACAGCGCGCCATCAGCAGCCTGACGATCGCCGCCATCGTCGCGGTCTCGCTCTCCCTGATCGTCGGCATCCCGCTCGCCATCGGCATCCGTCGGCGCCTCAACGCCGCCGTCGAGGCCGTAGACCGTTTCGCCGCCGGCGACCTGTCGACGCCGGTTCCGGTGAGCGGCAGCAATGACGAGATCGGCCGCGTCATGCGGGCGATCGACGCGATGCAGAAGAACCTGCAGGACATGCTCGGCACCATCCGGACGGTCTCGGGCGGTGTGACGAGCGGCAGCAACGAGCTTCGGCAGACCGCCCAGCAGGTCTCCGACGGCGTGAACGATCAGGCCTCGAGCGTGCAGGAAACATCCGCCGCGATGGAGGAAATGACCGCCGGCATCCGGCAGAACGCCAAGAACGCGGAAGAGACCGAAAAGGTCTCCGAACGCATGGCGACGGAAGCCGGACGCTGCGCGGATGCCATGACCGCGACCGCGGCCGCGATGAAGGACATCTCCGACAAGATCCTCGTAGTCGAGGAAATCACCCGGAAGATCGAACTGCTCGCGCTCAACGCATCGGTCGAAGCGGCCCGCGCGGGCGAACATGGCCGCGGCTTCGCCGTCGTCGCCTCCGAGGTCTCCCGCCTTGCGGAGATCTCGAAACAGGCGGCGAGCGAAATCCAGGACGCCTCCGCGGACGGCCGCGAGGCGGCGGAAAACACCAACCGCCTGCTGAACGACCTGCTGCCGGAAATCACCCGCACGAAGGACCTCGTGCAGGGCATCACCGCCGCGAGTGAGGAACAGTCGGTCGGCGCGGACGAGATCAACGTCGCGATCCACCGCCTGAACACCGTGATCCAGCAGAATGCGGCGGCCGCCCAGCAGATGGCCGCCACCTCCGGCGCCCTTGCCGGCCGGGGTCGGGAACTGCAGGAATCGGTTTCCCGCTTCAAGCTGAACGGCTCGCACGCCCCGGCACCCGCCGAGGACGCGTCCGCCCCCCTTCCGCCGACGGAAAAGGGTCAGAGCGGCAAGCGCCAGGCGCAGGACGACAAGATCACATCGGGTGACTTTGGAAAATACTGATCTGGTAGGGGCGGAGTTCGACGAACTCCGCCGCCTCGCGCACCAGAAATTCGGCATCATCGTCCCGGCGAACGCGCAAAGCTTCCTGGACTCGCGCCTGCGCGGCTTCATGAGCATGTCCGGACACGGCTCGATCGCGGAGCTCCTGCACGAGGCCAGGAGCGACGGGCGCGAGGATCTGCTGATCAATGTGGTCGAGCATCTCTCGACCAACCACAGCTATTTCTACCGCGAGCCGGCGCATTTCGAATTCCTCGCGAAGAAGCTGCTTCCCGAACTCTCCGAAAGCCTGAAACGGGACCGCTCGCGCGATATCCGGATCTGGAGCGCTGCGGCGGCGGCCGGCGAGGAAGCCTATTCCGTCGTCATGGCGATGCGGGAGTATTTCGGCCCACACTACCAGGATCTCGATGCCGGAATTCTCGCAACGGATATCGCAACGGCAGCCCTGCGCAAGGGGGCGATCGGCGAGTACAAATCCGACCTCTTCCGGCACATGCCGCCGGACTGGAAGCAGAAATATCTCGAGTATCTGGGTGACGATACCTACCGCGTGATCCAGGCGGTCCGGGACGACGTCATGTTCCGCTGGCTCAACCTGACCGAGCCGCTCGACAAGTTACGCGGACGCTACCATCTGATACTCTGTCGTAACGTCATGATTTATTTCGACGATGCGACGAGGGAGAACCTGGTGCGCAACCTGAGCAATCTTCTGGCGCCCGGCGGATATCTGTTCATCGGCCATACCGACAACCCAGATCACGCGCGGATCTATCTCGACCAGATCCAGCCCGCCATTTTCCGAAAGAAAGCCAAGACTTGAGTGCTTCCGGTGAAATCCTGGTCGTCGCCCTCGACCCGCTGTTGCGCAAGGTCGTGGCGGAAAACGTGACACCCTTTGCCGACGGCGCCACCGTTACGTCAATCTCCCAGACCCGCGCAACACCGGAACGCCTCTCGGGCGCCGCCATCGTTGTCCTCGCGGCGCGCGACGCAGACTTCGCCGGCTTGAGATCAGTTTTCGCGCTGGTGAAGGCGGCCAACCGCCCGACACTGCTCGTCACCGCCGGCGAAAGCGGCGAAGGCCGCGCCGTCGCGGCCGATCTCAAGATCGGTGGCTCCGACCATATCGCCATCCCTGAACTGGATATCCGCGAGGAACTCCGGGCCGTATCCTCCAAACTGGAATCGGCCATCCGGCAGGCACGGCGCGACCGTCCCCGGAACGCGCCCGCGCCTGTACAGCCGCAAGCGGCCCCCGCCCGCGCGCCGATGCCCAGCGCGCCGGAGAAACCGCGGCCTGTCGAGGATACCGGGGTTCCCTATCTCGGAACGGTGATCTGCATCGGCGCCTCGACCGGCGGTACAGACGCGCTGCTCACGGTGCTCTCCGGGCTCGACCGGAACTGCCCGCCGATCGCCATCGTGCAGCATATGCCGAAGGACTATGTTCCCGATTTCGCCAAGCGACTGGATCAGTCCTGCCGCATCGATGTTGAACTGGCGCATGACGGTCAGGCGCTACGGCCCGGCCTCGCCGTCGTCGCCCCGGGCGACCGTCAGTTCAGGCTGCGCAAGGGCAACAAGGGGATCTGGACCGCACTGGGCGAGAGCGAACGGATCGGTGGACATTGTCCGGCGGTCGACGTGATGATGAAATCGGCCGCGCAGGAACTGGGCAAGAAGGCTGTCGGCGTGATCCTGACCGGTATGGGGCGCGACGGCGCGGACGGCTTGCTCGCCATGCGTCAGGCCGGTGCCCGCACCGCCGCCCAGGACGAGGAAACCTCCATCGTCTACGGCATGCCCAAGGTCGCGTTCGAGGAAAAGGCGGCGGATACAGTCCTGCCGCTGCAGAAGATCGCGAGCTGGATCTCCGGCGTCACGCTTCAGCTGCCGAAATAGCGCTCCGTCAGCCGCCGGCGATCGCGATAAGCGTTTCCGGATCGAGCACGAGAAGCGGCTGCCCCTCGCCCATCACCGTCGCCCCCGCAAGCACATCCACAGCGTTCAGCGCCGGATGCAGCTCCTTCATGAAGACTTCCTGGCGGCGCTTCACCCGGGAGACCGCGACGCCGACCCGGCGCTGCGGCGTGCCTATGATCACCACAGGCATGGCTGTCTGGTTTGCCGCGACTTCCGGCGTCTCCCACCCCAGCATGGTCTCGATGGAGCGCACTGGCAGGAAGCCGTCGCGATGCTGGATCCCGGCCAGTTCACCGACTTCCTGGATCGCGCTGCGCCGCACCTCGATCACCTCGACGATCGCGCGTTCAGGCAACCCGAGATCGCGTTCGCCGTCCGTGACCACGACGATCCGCTGCAGCGCCGCCGAGACCGGGAAGCTGAGGTAGAACTTCGTCCCCTCGCCCTCGACGCTGTCGATGTCGATCGCCCCGCCGAGGCGCCGGATCGTCGTCAGCACGACGTCCATGCCGACCCCGCGGCCGGAGGTCTCTGTAACTGCCGCCGCGGTCGAGAAGCCCGGGGCGAAAATCAGGCGCTGGATCTCGCGCTCCGACATCCGGGACGCATCCTGATCCGAGATCAGTCCGCGCTCGATCGCTTTCGCCCGGATGCGTCCGGTGTTCAGTCCTCGGCCGTCGTCGGCGATCATGATCTGCGCGACGTTGCCGTTCTGAGTCGCCTCGAGCGTGAGCGTCGCCTTCTCGGGTTTGCCGAGGCGGACACGTTCGTCCGCCGGCTCGATGCCGTGATCCATGGCGTTGCGGATCATGTGCACCATCGGCTCCATGAGCGCATCGACCATCGACTTGTCGATCTGGATATCCCCGTCCTCGACCTCGAGATTGACCTGCTTTCCGAGGCTGCGGGACAAATCCCGGACCAGGCGCGGCATCCGTCCGAGGACGATGCTGATCGGCACGACCCGGAGCTGCAGCGTGACGGAATGCAGCATCCGCAGCGTCGTTTCGGCTTTCGCGATCTGGTTCGCGAGCACCTTGCCTGCTTCGTCGATATGGCTCGCCGCGAGGTTCAGCCGCTCGGCTTTGCGCGCGCCGGTCTGCTTGGCGACGGAACGGAGCTCCGCGATGGTGCTGGCAAAACCGGCTTCCGAGGCGCCCTGCTCGATGCGGGAGATGCAGAGCCGAAGTTCCGCGACGGTGTCGAGGTAATTGTCCACCAGTTCCGACGAAACACGGAGCGAACCGCCGCCGACATTCCGGCTCGGCGCTCCGCCTTCGGTCCGCTCGGCCGGCACCGCACCTTCGGACGTGACCGGCTGAAGCTGGGATTGCTCGGCAGCCAGAGGCGGAGGTACCGGTGCCGCGGAAGGAGCGTGCTGCACCGACGGCGCGCTCGGCTGAGGCGGCGGGGTCTGCCGCGGCGCCTGCTGTTGCGGCGGCGGAGGCGGCGCGGCCGGACGGGAGGTCTTCCCGACTGTCCAGTCATCGCCGATATGCATCACGTTCGCCGGCTCTTCGGCCGCGGGCTGCGCCGGTTGAGGTTGCGGCGGGGTCTGTGCCGGTGCTGCCGCCGCGGTCTGAACCGGGTTGCTGGCAAGAACGGCCCAGGATTGCAGCGCCTGCGCCGCGCCGCCGATGCCCTGCAGCGACGCCATCAATGGATCCGCCGAGCCCTTGATCCCGATCAGGAACTGGTAGAGCTCCGGATCGATATCGACCAGGACGCGGTTCGACATCACGCGTTCCTGGTAGATCCGCTCCATGATCTGCTGGGTCGAGGCCGGCCCGTCCGGCAGCTTGGCCTGGATCTCGAGCAGATTGGCGTTCGGTTCCTTCAGATAGTCGGCGATCTGCTGGCGCGCATCCGGGGACAGCGAGTTGAAGATCTCGTCGCCGAGCGAGGTCCTGAGCTCCGCAACCGCCGCCTCGGCGTTGGTCAGCAGCAGCGCCATGCGGTCGCGCAGGCGATCGTAGGTTTCCCGGCGCATGTCGAGCGAGGCGACGTTCAGTCCCTCGATCCCGATCACCTGGCTTTCGCGGCGGATCTCGTCGAGCACGTCGAGCGCACCCGGCCGGTCCTGCCAGCCTTCCTGGATCGTCAGTTCGCTGGAGAGACGCGCGAGGGCCGATATCCGCTGCACACCAAGCGCGCGGGCGAGAATGCCGACCAGTTCCCAGTCCCGCGGCGCCCCGCCCGCGACCGACAGGCGGTCGACCACGTCGCGCGCTTCGCGGGAGATATGCGGCGACATGGAATCGTCCACGTCTTCCATCGAGATCCCGGACTCGGCGAGCTCGGAGAGAACGCGGAGCCGGTGAACGAAGATACAGAGACCGCGGGTAAGCTCTGTCTTGTCCAGACTGTCCGAGTCGCGCAGAAGTTCGGCGACGCCGTCGAGAACCGTCGCGATGCCAAGATAGCCGACCTCGTTCGCCATTTCCCGGATCGCCAGGATCGAGCTCGATATGCCCTGCGTATCGAGGCTCTCAAGCTCAGGGCTCTCAAGCGCTTCCGCGAGCTGGCCGAGCTCGCTCTTCACCACCTCGGCGAAAGGCTCAACCGTCTCCGGCTGGAACTCGGGCTCCGACGGATCGGCCGGCGCCTGGGAGACCTGCATGGACATCTGACCGGCAGGCGCGGCGTCCTCTTCTTCCTCCTGAACCGGCGGAGGCGGTGGAGTCGGTGCGGGAGTTGGCGCAGGCTCCGGTGCCGCGGCGGCCGGCTCGGGCGCAGGCTGCGGTGCGGCCTGCGGAGGCTGCACGGCGCCGCCGCTCTTCAGTTGCGCTTTTGCCTGCGACAACTGTGCGACGAGATGCATGTCCGCCGGCGCATCGACGCGGTCGCCGACGCAGTTTTCGCGGAGGGCGATCAGCGTATCCGCGGTCTGCAGCAGCAGATCCCGCGTCGCCTCGTCGGGCTGCGCCTCGCCGTTGCGGAACAGATCCAGCAGATCCTCGGCATGATGCGCGACAAGCTCGATGCCCGTCAGGCCGAGCGACGCGGAAACGCCTTTGAGGGAATGCATCGCGCGGAACAGCGCGCTCATGGTCTCCGGATTCATCAGATCGGAGGCACTGCCGGACAGCAGGCTCTCGATCTGACCGAGATAATCCTCGCTCTCCTGCTCGAAGAGCTCCCACATTTCCGCGCCGGGACCGTCGTCGAATCCGCTCATCGGGTCACCCTCTTCCGTCGGAGCGCACGAAATCGGGCACCGATTGCGCGATCAATGCCGCGAGGTCGATCACTTCGTGGAACGCACCCTTGTGCGAGATCACCCGCGCCTGGGTCTCGTCCGTTGCAGGGCCCACCGGGCTTTCGTCGGAGACGATGCCGAGCACCTGTTCGGTCGCGATCGCCCATTTCTGGTCGAAGAAATTCACGATGATATGGATTTTCTGGCTTTCGAACCCGCCTTCGGTCAGGCGCAGCACCGGCAGCACGCTGCCGCTCACCTCGATCACGGAGTCGAGCCGGACGCCCGGCCGTTTCGGCAGCGGCGTCGTGCCGACATCGTCCAGAGCGCGCTCGACCAAGCTGGAATCGACGGCATAGAGGTGGTTCCTCACCGTCAGTGCCATATAGGTCTTGCGCGCCTTCTCGACCTTTTCCGTCTTGTCCGGAACGAGGCGCAGCGCGCGCTGGTCGGCGAGGAGCGGCAGCATGTTCTGCGCGTTGAACCAGCGGTCCGGATCGACCGCCTGCACGATCTTGCCGTTCTCATCGAGATAGGCGTGCTGCGGCTGCTCGGATGCCGTCAGGCCTTTCGTCGGATGGGCGGGATCGAAATTGCGGATGCCGATGATCTTCTGCACCGCCAGCCCGATGACCGCATGGCCGCGCTGCAGCACGATGCACATCGGCAGGTCGGTCTCCGGATCGTGCGCGCCGGCGCGCACCACGACCAGGGGGATCGGCTCCTTCCGAAGCACCATGACGCCGATATATTCGGGATCCTCGCCCTCGATCGGTTCCATGTCCTCGATCTCGACCACCTCGCGGACGCTGGACAGCATCACGCCATAGCGGCGGTCGTCCGACTGGAACAGCAGGACCGGGATCTTCTGGGATTCGTATGCGCTCTCGACCGCGTTCATGCCGACACCTGCCCGCCCGAGCCCATGACCCGGTGGATCGTCTCGACCAGAAGGTTGCCGCCGCTCGCATCGACGTCCCGGCTGACAGAACCGGACGGCTTTCCGATCACCGCATCGGCCCCGACGAGACGCGCCTCCACCGCTTTCGGGGAGGCGGGATGCGTGAGGGATGAGAGCACGATCACCTTGGCCGGAGAGAGAATGCGCAACCGGCGCAGGCACTCGATGCCATTCATGACCGGCATCTCGATATCGAGCGTCACCACGTCCGGGTTGAGTTCCTTCGCCATGTCCACGCCCTCACGGCCGTTCTCGGCCTCGCCGACGACTTCCATACCCTCGGCGCGATCGAGGATCGTCTTGATCGTCAGGCGCACCAGACGGGAATCATCGACAATCAGAACCTTGGCCATCAGAAAACAGCTCGCCCACAGATGGAAACCATCCTCGAATCAATGGTTTCATGGTTCCATATCGCTTCGGCTTTGCCTACCGGCATTTTGCTTCCCGACCCTGTGATTTCGATGTTTCCGGCCTCCCGGCCATGTGCGGATTCGACCCCTGCATCAAGAGGTTGCCCTTTGGCCTGCGCCGTAGGACGATATCCCGGTACCGACAGAAGCTTTCGGACAGGCAGAAGATGACAGACCAGAACGGATCCGCGGGACTGCTCGCTTGGCACTTCGTCGACGAGGAACTGCGCGACGGGCGCCAGGTCCCGTCCGATGGCGAAAGGCTGGAACATGGCGCGCCGGTCGCGCTCTGCCAGTCCGGGCTGCACGCCTCCGAGCGGGTGATCGACGCGCTCAAGTTCGCTCCGGGAAACACGATCTGCCGCGTCGAATGCGACGGGGTGTCCGCGCGTCAGGACGACAAGCTGGTCTGCGCCGCGCGCACCATTCTCTGGCGCGTCGAAGGCGAGGACCTGCTCAGGGAATTCGCCCGCAAGGTCGCGCTCGACGTTGCCGGTCTCTGGGAGATGCCGGCGGACGTCCGGAAGTTTCTTGAAACCGGCAACGAGAACTTCCGCGTCTCTGCCCGTGCCGAGGCGCGAGAGCTTTCGCGCAACTACGTTCTGGCCGACAAGGTGACGGCCGCCGCCGCCGCCGAGGCCGCGCGCGCCGCCGCAGCCCGCACGCACGAAGCCCGCGCGACCGCTCTGGCAGCCGCCTGGGCCGCGAACAAGGCGCGCGGCGATGCCGAAACCTGGGCGCGCTATGACAGCCTCCTCGAAAGCCTCGTCGAAGCCGCGCGGACCGCATCGGGCGACGAGGATGAATGGGGCGATTTCGCCGATGAACTCGAGATGGAGATCGGCTGACCCTCAGCCGAAGAAGCCGCAGCGGTGCAGCTGCTCGTGGAACCGGCGCAGCGTGTTTGCCTGATCCTGCGGATCGGGAATCTGCGACACCAGCTCGGCTTCGAAATTCGGGCGTTTCAGGTGATTGACGATGATCTGCCGGGCGAGGTTCGAGGCCTTGCCCTTCGGCAGCATTTCGGGCTGAACCATGCTGACGAGCATGAACGCCTTGATGTGCAGCGGCTTGTCCGAGCCGTCGATCTTGTCGAGGATCTTGCCGTCGACGATGTATGACGCGAGCAAGTCGTCGATCCGGCTGGTCAGCTCTTCCTTGCGCGGTTCCGGCAGGGAGCTTTCCTGGATCTTGTGAAAGATCTGCGTGACCTTCGCCATCTTCTTGTTCGGCGGCAGCTTTTCGCGCACGAGGTGATTGAGACTCGGGGTGCTGACGAACATCGCGTCCAGATGCGTGTCGATATCGGAGCGCAGCAGGTCCTTACCGAGCTTGCTTTCCAGCAGCGACAGCAGGTAGGCCGCCTTGCGCGCCGGATCGGCCAGCGCCGGAAGCATCGAGGCCGCCGCCTCTTTCATACCTTTCTGACCACCCTTGTTGATGATGGTCGACTGCCGCGCCGTGACGGCTTCGGCCATGTTCGGTCCGCCGACCATGTTGCAGTCCGGAATCAATTTGTGGAGCAGGCCGTGGAAGACTTCACGCTCCTCCTCCCGGTCGCCTTTCGAGAGCGGCCCGATGCCTTCGAGCTGCCGCCGCACCCGATCGACCAGCACCTCCTGGCTCTCCGGCAGCTTGCCGGCGCCGATCAGCTTGTTCAGCTGGATGTTCGTGTAGTCCGGATGCTCCGGCGTCAGGTTTTCCGGCTCCTCGCCAAGCGGCTCCCCGCCGGCGAAACAGATCATGGTGACAAGCGCGCTGCCCGTGTCACGCTGATGTCCGAGCATGTCCTTCAGGACTTCGGCGTTCTGCAGGATGTCCGAAATGAAGATATCGAGGTCCAGCAAAGCGTCGGGATCCTCGCACATCACCGCCCAGTCGATGCATTGGGCAAGCTTGCCGAGATAACTGCGGTTCTCGACCAGCTCCGTCGTGATGGCGGAGCGGATCAGGTAGCCGCGGTCCTCTCCCTCTTTGATCGATGCCTTAATCTCCGCGATGGCCTCGTTGAATCCGGCATCGCGGATCCGCGGCATCGGGCGCTGCAGGGTCTTCTGCGCCGCCGCGTTGATGTGATCGACAAAAGCAAAGAGCGTCTCGCGTCGCTCGTTCGCATTCGTGTCTTCAAGTTTGGCCGCCTGGAAGGTCGCGACCTTGGCGACGGCGGAGAAGAGCAGCGTGCCATCGTCCAGCAGCCGCTTCAGCTCGCGTGCGGAATGCAGTGCCTCGCTCGCGGTAATGTTGTGCTTGTCGAGATAGGCGCGGAACAGCCGGTTGATCGTCTGCCGCCCCTCGCCTTCATAGAAATCCGAGAGCTCGTAACAGAGCGGCGCGTCGTCGATATTCTGGATGAAGACCTTCTCTTCACCCTTGGGTTTCAGCTTTTCGAAGAGGATGTCTTCCGGCTTCAGGTCGTGGATCGACTTGCCGGTGTCCTTGATGACCCGCACGCCTTCGGTCCCGGCGCGGGACATGACCTTCAGGGCCTCGGCCTGCCCTTCGTCCTTGCTCGCAGCCGTAGCCACGATGGACCAGGAGCCATCGCGAAGCGAAAGTACCTCAAAGACTGCGTTAGAGCGTCCGAACACTGTCTGTTACCCGCACTGACATTCTGTCTGTTCACCACCGACCGCTACTGCGGCGTTCTGACCCGCAAGATCAATCGATTATCGCGCGAATTTAATTCTATTCGAATCTTACTCAACTTCCGGTGCGAAACAAGCTCCAATGCGAACCGACTGATTTCGCGAAATAAAAAATGAATCCCGCGCCAGCCGGACATCCGAACCGGGTGCGATAGTATGAAGCTTTGGCAATGCGGCGTCCGCTCAAATCGGACGCGCGTCGGCTATTCCGCGAAGTGGCAGGCGGCGAAATGCCCCGGCGCATGCGCTTTCCACTCGGGCGTCTCCGCCGCGCAGCGTGCGGTCGCGATCGGGCAGCGGGTGTGGAAACGGCAGCCGCTCGGCTTGTTGAGCGGAGACGGAATCTCCCCTTCCAGCTTCTGCGCCTTGCCCCGGTCGTCCGGATCGAGCGACGGGATCGCGGAAAGCAGGGCCTTGGTATAGGGGTGCTTCGGCGCGGTGAAGAGCTCGCGGCTCGGCGCCATCTCCACGATCGCACCGAGATACATCACCGCCACGCAGTCGCAGGTATGGGCGACGACGCTGAGATCGTGGCTGATGAAGAGGAAGGTGATGTCCATGTCCTTCTGAAGGGACTTCAGAAGATTGAGGATGTCCGCCTGGATCGAGACGTCGAGCGCGGCGACGCTCTCGTCCGCCACCAGGAATTTGGGCTCGCAGACCAGCGCCCGCGCGATCGAGATACGCTGGCGCTGACCGCCGGAGAAGGCGTGCGGGAAGCGTCTCAGATGTTCAAGATTGAGCCTGCATTTCGCCGCGATTTCGCGCACCCGCTCGTCGGTCTCCGCACGGGTCCTGGTCAGTTTCATCACCTCCAGCGGCTCGGCGATGATGTCGCGCACGGTCATGCGCGGGCTGAGCGCCGCGTACGGGTCCTGAAAGATCAGCTGGGTTCGCCTGCGATAGTCCTTCAGCTCCTTCTTGCCGAGCTGACCGACATCGTAATCGACCTCCTCGTCGACATACCGCACCTCCCCTTCGGAGATCGGCGCGGCCTTCAGGATCGCACGCCCGAGCGTCGTCTTGCCCGACCCACTCTCGCCAACCAGCCCGAAGAACGAGCCACGCGGGATCTCGAGGCTGATATCGTCCACCGCCTTGAGCACGCCGCCGCCTCCGAAGAGGCTGCCACCGATGCCATAATGGACGGAGAGACGGTTCACCTGGATGTGGCTCTGGGCGCTCACGATGCGGCCTCCATGGCGGATTCGACGGTGACACAGGCCGCCGAATGGCTTTTCGAGACGGCCACGGCGTCCGGCCGCAGACTGTCGCAGGTTCCCGGAACCATCTTCGGACAGCGGGTGTGGAAGACGCAACCTTCCGGCCGCTCCAGAGGGCTCGGAATGTCGCCCGGAACCGGCGTCAGAGGCTCGTCCAGCCTCTCCAGCTTCGGCAACGCGTTGAGCAGGCCCTGGGTATAGGGATGGGCCGGCGTGCGGATCACCTCGCGCACGCTGCCGGTCTCCATCACGCGACCGAGATACATCACCGCGACCCGGTCGGCGGTCTGCGCGATCACACCGAGATCGTGTGTGATGAAGAGGATCGCCATGCCGAAATCGTCGACCAGATCCTTCATCAAATCGATCACCTGCGCCTGGATGGTGACGTCCAGCGCCGTCGTCGGCTCGTCCGCGATCAGCAGTTTCGGCTTGGTCGAGAGCGCCATCGCGATCATCGCGCGCTGGCGCATCCCACCGGAGAACTCGAAGGCATACTGGTCGACGCGCTTGCCGGCATCGGAGATCCCGACCCGGTCCAGCATCTCGATAGAGAGCTCCCGCGCCTGCTTCTTGTTCAATGAGGAGTGCAGCAGCAGCTGTTCGACCATCTGGTCGCCGATGGTGATCGCCGGCGCGAAGCTCGCCATCGGCTCCTGGAAGATCATCGAGATGGCGCCGCCGCGGACCACGTTCAGCTCCCGCGCGCTCTTCAGGGAGAGCACGTCGACCGGCCCGTCTTCAAGATTGAGGGTAATCCGGCTTTCCGGCCCGTAAACCGTGTTGCCGGGATTGAGCTTCATCAGCGACTTCGCGGTCACCGACTTGCCGGACCCGCTCTCGCCGACAAGGCCCAGAACCTCGCCCGCCGAGATGTCGAAGGAGACGTCGTCAACGGTCGTGATGAGACCCTCGTCAGTCCTGAACTGAACCGTCAGGTCGCGCACGGAAAGAAGCGGAGCCGTCATCACTTGTGATCCGAATAGGGGTCGGCCGCGTCGCGCAGCCCGTCGCCGACGAAGACGAAGGCGAGCACCATGCCGACGAAGAAGATGACCGGGATGAAGTACCACTGGTAATTCAACAGCACGTCCGCGCTGGTAACGTTCTGCAGCATCACGCCGAGCGAGTTCACCGGCTCCTTCAGGCCGAGCCCGATGAAGCTGAGCGCCGTCTCCGAGAGCACCATGTAGGGGAAGGAGATCACCAGATCGACGATGATGTAGCTGGTGAAACTCGGCAGCAGGTGTCGGCCGATGATGTGGCCCGCCGAGGCGCCGCAGAGCTTGGCAGCCAGTACGTATTCCTGGTTCCGCTCGGTCAGCAGATGCGTGCGGACACGGCGCGCCAGAGTCGGCCAGCCGATGAAGCCGAGGATGATGGAGATGAAGAAGAAGCGCGCTTCAGAGCTCCATTCATCCGGTACGAAAGCCGCCAGCGCCATGAAGAGCGGGATCGCCGGCACCGTCCGGACAGCATCCGTGATCATCTGCAGCACGCCGTCGGTGACACCTCCGAAATAGCCTGAGGTTCCGCCGATGATCAGCGCGAGCACGAAACTGATGAAGACGCCGATCGTACCGACCGCGAGCGAGGTGTAGATCGCGTGCAGGGTGCGCGAGAAGATATCCTTGCCGCCGTGATCGGTCCCGAAGAGATGGATCCCGCCCTCGTCGATGCCGAAGAGATGCGTGGTCATCTTGAAGCCGGGAATGTTGATGTCGAACGTGTCGCCCGGCAAATCGATCTGGACGCTGAACAACCGGTATTCCCAGCCGCTCGGGAAGAAGGTGACGTAGCGCCGCTTCTCCGTGTTGACCGTCGTGACCCAGCGGAAGTTTGTCTTGATGGAACGGGTCCGCTCCAGCGTGTGCAGGAAAGGCCGGAGCGAGCAGCCGTTGTGATCGCAGAACATCGGGATCTGCGGCGCGCCGTTCTGGTAGTCCTTGTCACGTCCCGCGATGGTCGGATCGTAGGGCGAGAGAAACGGCGCGAAGAGCCCCATCAGGATGATCGCGATCAGCACACCGCCGGCCACCACCGCCGCCCGGTTCTTCTTGAAACGGGCCCAGACGAGCTGGGCCTGGCTCGCGGTGAAATAGGCTTCCTTCGATTTCTGATCGGCGCTCTTGGCGGGTGCCGCGGTGACGGTTTGGTCGACCATGATCTCAGCCTCCCATCACGCTCTTGCGGACGCGCGGGTCGATGATCGACAGCAGCACGTCCGTCAGGAAGTTCAGCGAGACGATGGAGGCGGTCAGCATGAAGATGATCGCACCGGCGAGCTGCTGGTCGTTTGAGCGCGCGAGCCCCTCGAGGAGCAGCGCCCCCGCTTCCGAAAGCGTGAGGATGACGGCGACGATCGGCAGCTCGTTGAAGACCCGGTTCAGGTCGAAGCCGAGCGAATTGATGATCGGGCCGAGCGCATGGCGCGCGGGATAGCGCCAGAGCAGCGCGCGTCCGTGCACGCCGCGCGCCCGTGCCGCGGTGACATAGAGCTTGCCGTATTCGTCCGACATCAGCGCCCGCACGGTTTGCAGCGCGAAGGCGGTCGCCGACCAGCCGAGAATGAAGATCGGCAGCCAGGCATGCGACAGGAAATCGAGGACCCGCTCCCAGGACCAGGGCGCGTCGCGGAACTCCTTCGAGAACATGCCGGTCAGGGTGTCGCCGAACACCATGGTCGAGAACAGCATGATCATCAACGCGAGCAGGAAGTTGGGCAGCGCCAGGCCGAGATAGGACACGAGGCGCAGACCGTTATTCAGCGACGGACTGGAGACCGTCGCGGATATGATCCCGACCGGCAAGGCGATCAGATAGGCGACCAGAAGCGCGACAAAACAGATCCCGAGCGAGATCCAGATCTTCTCGCCGAGCAGCTGGTTGATGTTCACGCGCAGAATGCAGCTGTCGCCGAAATCCCCCCGGAAGAAGACGTTCCCGACCCAGCTCGCCCAGCGCTGGATGTAGGGCTTGTCGAGGCCGAGGCGCTGTTCCTCGGCGCGAATGTTCTCGATGCTGATCTGCTCGCCCTGGGTGTTCTTGAAGGCGAGATAGCGCTCGGCACAGTTCGCCGGCACCAGCTCCATCAGCGTGAAGACGATAAAGGAAACCAGAAGCAGCGTGACCACGGCCATGGCCGCGCGCGTGCAGACGAATTGAATGAACCTCAGCATATATCCCCACCTCCGTCGGTCTTAGATCGACCGATCTTTCGAGGTCATCGATCTAAAGCCGACGCAGGCGGGACCGGGAGACCCCGGTCCCGCCGCGCGGAGATCAGCCTTCGTCAGCAAGGAACCATTGCTGCGGACGATAGGGGTAGGTCCGGTAGTACTCGTAGGACCAGGTCTTGAACTCCGGGAAGTTCTTCACCGCGTTGCGGTGATAGATCGGGTTCGGTGCCTGGACCGTGCCGAGGAAGAGCAGGTTCTCGGTCATGTTCTTCACCAGACGCTGACCGATCTTGTCGCTTTCCGGGGAGCCGACCAGGGTCGACTGGAAGGCGTCGATGTCGGCAAGCATCTCGTCGACATAGGCCGGCGGCTTTACGCCCTTGGTGCCCTTGCTGTCGACATATTCCGCCCACAGCATGCCCGCGCGGCCACCGAAATAGTTCTCGAACGGCGGCTGGAACAGTTCCGAGTTGCCGAGGACAATCGCGAGCGGCTGACCCTTCTGCCACATGATGACATCGAGCTGGTTGGAGGACTGGGCCGAGCGGTACTCGTCCGGGGTCACTTCCTTGACCGTGCTCTTGATCCCGACATTGGTCCAGTGCTGCGCAACCAGTTCCGCGACCTGGCCCGGCATGCCCTGGGTGGCGAACTGCAGGTTCAGCACCAGCGGGGCACCGTTCGGAAGATCGCGCGCGCCGTCGCCGTCCTTGTCGACGACACCGACCTCATCGAGCAGCTTCTTCGCCAGGTCCGGATCATACTGGGCGTAGTGGGACTCCCATTTCGGATCAACGAATTTCGGCGTCGGGGAAAAGGCGACATACTGCTTCGGCTTGCCGAGGCCGAAAAAGGCGACCTCGTTGATCTCGTCGCGGTTCATGGCGACGGACATCGCCTGGCGGAACTTGAGATCTCCGAAGACCTTGCGCTTCTCCTCGTCCGGCGAGGTGACGTTGAAGGCGAATGTCGGCATCGCGATGGTCGGCTTCAGATCGACGGTGTAGCCGCCCTTCTCCTGGTTCTCGAGCAGGATCGGCGCCGACGGAAGCTGCATCGACTGCGACTTGTAGTCGATCTCGCCGTTGACCGCCTTCAGGATGCGCACCTCGTTCTCGTTGATGTGCACCTCGTCGATCTCGTTGATGTAGGGCAGCTGGTTGCCTGCCGTATCGACCATGTGGAAATACGGGTTCGCCACCAGGTGACGGCCTTCGGTGGTTTCCGCGACGACGATGTGCGACTCAAGCGTCGGGTAGACGCCTTTCGGCATCTTCGGCGCCTTGGCCGGGTCCGACAGCATGATGGTCGGGGTGTCGGTCCAGTCCGAGTTGCCGTAATAGGCGGAGATCACGGCATAGCCGTTCTCGTAGCCCAGCTCCTTCGCCTTCTTGTCGGCGTCCGGGTTGTATTTCGGATGGAACTGGCCGAGGAAATGCTTCGGCATGAAGGGCTGGGAATAGTGCGTGGCGAAGTGGGCGAGCAGGCCCGGCTTCGGCGCCGGCAGATTGAAGACGACGGTCTGCGCGTCCGGCGCCTCGACGGTCATCCGCTTGCCGCCGACCAGCACGTAGTCCTTCGGCTTCTTGATGATGTTCTCGTCGAACACCATGTCGTCGTACCAGAACTTCACATCCTCGGACGTGAAGGGCGCACCGTCGGACCATTTGTGTCCCTTGCGCAGCTTCAGCGTCAGCTTGGTGAAGTCGGCGTTCCACTCCCAGCTCTTGGCGACGTTCGGCACGATGGTCGCCAGATCGTCGCTGTAGCGCACGAGGCTGACATGGCGCACGGAGAGCAGGTCGGAGGTCCCGGCTTCCGGTGCGTTCGACAGACCGTCGAGCACGCCGCCATACTTGCCGATCTCACTGTAAGGCACGACCACAAGCGGCTCTTCCGGAAGACGCTCGGCGAGCGGCGGCAGCGCGCCGTTGCCCTGGATCTTGCCGTTCAGCTCGTCCGCTTTCGGATTGCCGGCGAAGCTCAGCTTGCAGCCTGCGGCGCCCTCGAATTCGGCCAGCTCGTACTGCTGGGGGAAGGCCCCTGCCTTCACGCCCTTCATGTCGGCGACGGTGATTTTCGGGCAATCGGCAAGCGCCGAACCCACAAAGGCGCAAAGTGCTACGCCCGCGAATAGAAACGATTTTCCCATGAAGTCCCCCAAGGAATTGTTCGAACCAGACCCCCCACCCGAGGTCCGGATTGATCGACGCTATTCTGCGTTCATTAATTTTGCGATGCAGTACGATGACGCTTTTATGACGTCCAGACCAGCATGAATTGTTGCCTAACCTGTTCGCTCGCACGCGCATAGGTGATTCGTTCGCGCATTTCCGCGTAAATTTAGTGTGCGGCGCAGCATTCGAAACCGGAACCGGAAACATCCGACCGTCATAGCTATTTATTCATCAGGCCAGCAAGAAACGGCGGCCACGCGATCGATCAGGCTCACTCGGTCTCCGGCGGCAGCATCAGGCGCGCGGTAACCGCGTCCAGATCGAGGTCGACACCTCGTCGCGGGAGGCCATTCCCCCGGCACGGGATTTCGCCGCGAATCTGTTGATCGTCGAGATCAGCTCGGCAGCCTCGAAAGGTTTGCTGATATGCGCGTCCATTCCGGCCTCGCGGCAACGCTCGCGCTCCTCGGCGAGGGCATGCGCCGTCATGGCGATCACCGGCAGATCCCTGAATCCTAATTCCCCGCGGATCTTCCTTGTTGCCGTCAGACCATCCATTTCCGGCATCTCGATATCCATCAGGACGGCGGCATATCTGTCCGGGCCCTCCCGTTCCAGGATCTCGAGAACCTGCTTTCCGTTCTCCGCCACGTCCGCCGTCATGCCCGCGTTCTGGAGCACGCCGAGGGCAACCATGCGGTTCAGCTCGACATCCTCGGCGAGGAGCAGATGGATATCGGCCGCCTCCGCGCGCGGTCCGCCGCTCGCTGCGCCCAGGGGCGCGCCTATCGGTCGGCGATCCGATCCGGTCTCGAAGAACGCCATCATCGTGTCGATCAGGAAGGACGTATTGATCGGCTTCTGGACGAAGTGCTCGACACCGAGTGTTTTGAGCTCGCCTGCAATCCCCTGCATGTCTTCCGCGGAGATCATGATGATCGCGGGGACCTGCATCTCCGCGTTTTCCGACCCGATGCGTCGGATGGTTTCGATCCCGTCGATTTCCGGCATCCGCCAGTCCAAGAGGACGACCGAATAGGGCGCCTGCACCTGAGCCTTCCTGTACATATCGAGCGCTTCGGAACCGGACTCGGCCACGTCAACCTTGAAGCGGAGGCTGGATAGCGCCTCTCTCAGAGTATCGCGCACCACGCGGCTGTCATCGACAACGAGGACCTTCGTCGCCCGCGGATCGATGCCTTCGAAGCTGCGCCGGGGCACCGCCCCTTCGACCGGCTCGTAAGGCACTCGGAAGAAGAAATGGCTGCCTTCACCTGGCACGCTTTCCACCCCGATGGTGCCGCCCATGGCCTCCACCAGTTCGCGCGAGATGCTGAGTCCGAGCCCGGTCCCTCCATGGGTCCTGGTCACCGACTGATCCGCCTGCGTGAATGGCCGGAAGAGCCGCTCGACCTGCGCCTCGGACATGCCGATGCCGCTGTCGCGCACCGAAATTTTCAGCCATTCCCGATCGTCTTCGACCGCCCGCGCCACATCGACGACGATCTCGCCGCGCTGGGTGAACTTCGCGGCATTGCCGGCAAGGTTGATCAAAACCTGTCCGAGACGCAGCGGATCGCCGCGCAACGCGGATGGAATGTTCCGGTCGACCGCAATCACGAGCTCGTCGGCATTTTCCTCGATCTTGGTGCTCACGACGGTGACGAGATTTTCGAGCACCTCGTCGATATCGAACTCGATCGACTCGATCTGCAGCTTCCCGGCCTCGATCTTGGAGAAGTCCAGAATATCGTTGATCAGGGCGAGCAAAGAGCGGCCGGCGCGGGCGACACGCGTGAGATGGTCGCGCTGATGCTCGGAAAGACCGGTTTTCAGAGTGAGGTCCGTCAGCCCGATGATCGCGTTGAGCGGTGTACGGATTTCATGGCTCATCGACGCGAGGAACTGCGCCTTCGCGTTCTCTCCGCTCTCCGCCGCCTCACGCAGCGCGGCCTGGGCTTTTGCCAATTCCGCCAGATGTCTGTTGGAGATATGCAGGTCTGACCAGGCACGTGCCTGCGCCCGGTCAAGCGACAGAATCTTTGCCAGACTGAGGCCGCCGGCGGCCAGCACGAAAAGTGCGAAGAATGCGGCAATCCGCCAGTTTTCCGCGTTCTCGCGGGCAACAAGGCCGGGCTCCACATATCCCGCCAGGCGCCAGAGCGAACCGGGGATGTCCCGGATCGCCCTGATTTCGGCAATCTCCTCGGCACGCATCGTGATATCGCGATGCGCGCCGAAAACATCTCGCGTGCCGTCTGCGCTGACCTCGATGAGATGATCGCGATCCCGGTGGACCAGGACCAGCTTATGGCCGGGGCTCTGATACGACTTGATCAGGGATTGCAGAATGTCGGGATAGAAACTGACGAAGAAGACCCCGTTCAAATCCTCTCCGCTGCGCCACGGCGCCATGACATCGAAATGGTAATTATGGGCCTGGGGATGAATGACGGTTTCGTATCTGGCATCCAAGCCGGTCCCGAACAGGCGGGACAGGTAGGTCTTGATGTTCTGCTGACAGGCCGCGCCGACGAACCCTTCCAGATCGTCGACGATGTCCACTCCATCCGTATTCGCCAAAGTGAAAGTGAAATAGCCGGGGAACCAGCGCTCCAGGCGCTCATCGATCCGGCGTCGAAGTCCCTCGTCTTCGACCGCTTGCGCGTATTCGGCAAGCAGGTCTTCGTTGTCGATGGCGAAGGTTTCGATCATCCGCTGGCGCTCCGTGATGAGCTGTGCCAACGCGTTCGCCGCTTCCTGCGTTTCGGAAGTCAGAATCTCGACATGCCGCTTTTCGTTCTCGGCATTTTGACGGGCGACGAAATAGATATCCGCTCCGAGCACGAGCAACATCGCCACGGCTACAAGGGCAACCGTTATGCGCGCTCCGCCCCGGCCAGACCCGGGCTGTCCTGCACCGCTGTCCGGCAAAGGGTCGTTGCGACCCTCTATTGGCTTTTCCTGCATTCCGGCCTGGGTCTCGTAATCAACGCGGCGACTAACATAGGGGCGGCCCCGCCCGCCAACGGCATGCGGGGACGCTTTTGGACCCATGTTAACTACGCATTCCTAACCGCGCATTAACGCCGGCAGTGGGGAGGCGCAGACCGGCGGGACTGCCCGCCTTACTCTTCGTCGGAACCCGCTCCGGGGGCAGAAATATGCTTGGCGATATAGGCGGGCTCGCCCATGCGGCCGATCAGATCGAGCTGCAGCTCCAGCCAGGACATATGGCCTTCCTCGTCAAGCGCGATCTTTTCGAACAGCACGCGCGAGCCGATATCGCCATCTTCCTGAGCCTGTGCGGCAGCCTCGGTATAAAACTTGATCGCGCCTCGCTCGTCGTCGAGATCGGCCTGGAACATGTCTTTCAGACTCTGCGCCCGGGCCGGGATCTTGTCGAATTTCAGCTCGGCATCGCCCTTGAGGAACATGATGCGCTCGATAAAGGCATCGGAGTGACCGAGCTCTTCCTGCATTTCCTCGCGCATCTCGGCCGCCAGAAGATCGATCCCCCAATCGTCCAGAACATGGGCATGAAGCTGATACTGGTGCGCGGCGGTCAGTTCCATGCACAGCGCCTTCTGAAGGTTCGCCAGCGTCTTCTTCTTAGCCATTTCGGCACTTCCTTTCGGTATCCAGTAAAGGGGTCTACAGAAGCCAATGCCTCATCGTCAAATTTGTTCCATCCGTCTCTGGGCAGGCCAACATGAATTGGGTTTGTGACGGGGTTTCCACCATTGGTCAGATTGTCGCTGGCAGCCCGGTGACCTCTCCGGCCCGGATGACAGACGGATTATAGGCCTTGCGGGCAAAAACCGCACGCACCTCCTCGACGAAGGAGTCCAAAGGATCGCTCTCGTAATCCGGATCGAAACTCGATTGGTCCCAGCGCTCGCAAAAATCGGCGCAGCTCGCGTAGCAGGGATGGTCCCTGAAGCGATCGCGGGCATCGCGATCCCAGCCGTAGTGATGTCCGTAATAGTAGGATTGGAACAGACCATGGTGCTCCACGACCCAGGCCACTTCTTCCCGGACGAACGGACGCAGGATCTCCGCCGCCATCCGATCGTGGTTCTGCGGCGCCAGGCGGTCTCCGATATCGTGCAGCAGAGCCGCGACGACCCAGTCGGTATCGGCACCGTCACGCCGCGCCCTTGTGGCGGACTGCAGGCCGTGTTCGAGCCGTGTGATCTTGTAGCCGGCGAGCGTGTCGTTCGCCTGAGCCGCGAGCTCCTTGAGCAGACGATCCGCCGTTTCCGCCCGGTATGGCTCCTCAAGCCGCTCGAGGAGTTCGTAATCCTCTTTCGTTCCGTCCTTCATCTGGGTGAAGGACACGGTTTCGCTTTCCGCCATCTCTCAAATCCTCTGCCGCACATGCCGAGAAAGCTTCGCGCCAAACGAAGGCAGGAGCAAGCCGGGCACGGCGGGACAAGAATTAAACCCGCTGGTAAAATATTGCGCTTTTGTGACAGCATGCCTCCGCTCGGAAGCGACGAACGACTCCCGGGCCCGGATAGCGAAAGGGTTTCACGATGCAACGCCATTTCAGAACAACGGTGCTGGCGAGTGCCGCAGCCGCCTTCCTTTCTTTCGGCGCCGCGACGGTCCAGGCCGAAGACATCCCCGCCAATGACGGCCTGAACGCCACCTACTGGGTGCAGAACGCGGTCGAGTACAAGGCGAACGCCTATGCGCTTTATCAGCTCGCCATGGTCCGTCTCGACCAGGCACTGGCCGACAAAAGCTGGACGGCCGCGCTGGAACAGACAGGCGACTACCAGTCGAAACCGCCGGCCGTGATCCTCGATATCGACGAGACCGTCCTCGATAACTCGCCCTACCAGGCCTGGATCGTCGAGAAGGACAAGTATTACAGCTCCAAGACCTGGACGCCCTTCGTCGAGAGCCAGACCTCGCGCGTCATTCCGGGCTCGCTGGAATTCACCAAATACGCCAAGTCCAAGGGCGTGAAGGTGATCTACGTTTCGAACCGCAAGGCCCATGAGGAAGACGCAACCCGCGGCAACCTGAAGAAATTCGGCTATCCCGTCGACGAGGATACGGATGTGGTTCTGGTGCGCGGCGAGAAGGAGGAATGGAAGTCCTCCAACAAGACGCCCCGTCGCGAAGCCGTCGCGGCCAATTACCGCGTGCTGCTGCAGCTCGGCGACAATCTCGGCGACTTCACCGACGAGAATGTCGGCGGCTCCCCTTCCGAGCGTCTGGAAACCTACAAGAAGTATCAAGCCATGTGGGGCAAGCAGTGGATCATGTTCGCGAACCCGACCTACGGCTCATGGGAAGGCGCGGCGATCAACAACAACTGGAAAGCCTCCAGCTCCGAGAAGCGCGCGATGAAGCACGCGATCATGGACGAATGGGAAGGCCCGAAATAAGCCTCTGAAGGCACTCTCTTCCCGTTCGATGCTGACAGCAGCCCGGCCTTCCGGCCGGGCTGTTCCGTTTCAGGCCGGCCGCTTGCCAACGCGTGTGGAAGATCTGACGAAGGGCTCGGAATCTGCATTGTCATATTGTCGACAATCCTACATAAGAGGGCTTCCGCCTGCTCTCAATCAATCAGGACCCGCCCATGCCCTCGGCCGATATTCGCTTCGTTTCCTTCGATTGCTACGGAACGCTCACCAATTTCAGGGTTGGTGACGTGACGCGGCAGAGGCTTGCCGATCGCGTATCCCCTGCGGACATGCCGGCCTTTCTGGAAGATTTCACCGCCTACCGGTTCGATGAGGTGCTCGGTGACTGGAAACCCTATCCGGACGTTCTTCACCGGGCGCTGGAGAGAACCTGCAAGCGCCGTGGAGTCGCGTTCCGCAGCGAGGACGCCGATGCGATCGTCGAGGCCGTGCCCAGCTGGGGCCCGCATCCGGATGTTCCGGCGCCCCTTGCCCGGGTCGCCGAAAAGCTTCCGCTCGTCATCCTGTCCAACGCAGCCGACAGCCAGATCCACTCCAATGTCGACCTGCTTGGCGCGCCGTTCCATGCGGTCCTCACCGCCGAGCAGGCCCGGGCCTACAAACCGCGCCTCCAGGCCTTCGAATACATGTTCGACACTCTTGGCTGTGGCCCGGAGCATTTCATGCATGTCTCCTCCAGCCTCCGCTATGATCTGATGTCCGCAAGCGATCTGAGGATCGGGCGGCGCGTGTTCGTCGAACGCGGGCACGGTCCGGGCAATCCGGCCTACGGCTACCAGGCGATCCCCGATCTCGGCGGCCTTCCCGGCTTGCTGGGCCTCTGAGCATGGCGGCATCCCAACGCATCGAGCGCGTCACGCTCCCGACGCAGATCGCCGACCGGCTTCGCGCCGACATTCTTGCCGGAACCTATGAAGGCGGCCGCCAGTTGCTCGAAACGGATCTGGCGCTCGCCTTCGGCGTGAGCCGCGGCCCGCTGCGCGAAGCGATGCAGAGACTCGTGCAGGAAGGCCTCCTGCGGAGCGAGCCGCATCGCGGGGTGTTCGTGACGGAGGTCGGCGAAGACGATTTGCGCGACCTCTTCTTCGTGCGCGCCGCGCTTGAGACGACGGCCATCCGGAAGATTTTCGAGAGCGGAGACCGTGCCGGAACGGCCGGCGAACTGAAGCACATCGCCCGGCAGATGGACGATGCGATGAAATCCGACGACCGGATTGCCGGCGGCGATCTCGATTTCGAATTTCACAAGACCCTGGTCGACGGGGCAGGCAGCAAACGGCTTTCGCGAAGCTACGCCTCCGTCCAGACGGAAACCCGGCTCTGCCTCCATCGCCTGATGGGGGGCTACCGCAGCAGCCGCGACCTCGCCGTCGAGCATTTTCGCCTGGCCGAGCTGATCCGGACGGCAGAACTCGAAGAGGTCCTGGCCGAACTCGGCCGGCATTTCGGCGACCCGGCCGAGGTCATGAAGCGCGTCCGCAAGCAGGAGCAGGGACGATGACCGACCGGGAGCCCTCCCTCGATATCGTTTGCATGACCGATCTCGACAGAATCATGGAACTGGTCCGCGCCGTCGCCTGGCCCCACCGGCGCGAGGATATCGCCCAGTTCATCCGCCTCGGAGGCGGCCGGATCGCGCGAGACGAAAAGGAAGGCCACGCGCTCGCCACCGGCCTCTGGTGGAGGTTCGGCGACAGGCTCGCAAGGATCGGCCTCGTGATCGTCGCGCCGGAGGCCCAGGGACGCGGTATCGGACGGAGACTGGTCGAGACCCTCCTCGAGGATGTCTCGCCGAGGCCGATCGTTCTGCTTGCGACCGAAGCGGGGCTGCCGCTCTACGAGAAACTCGGCTTCGCCGCGTTCGACCGGTCGGTGCAGTATCAAGGCGCCTATAGGGGCACCCCAATTCAGGATCCGCGCATTTCCAGAGTCGCTGACGGCACGGTCGACGAAATCGCGGATTTCGACGCCGCGGCTTTCGGGGCCCGTCGAGACGACATGCTGCGCGATCTTGCCGAAACCGGCAGCACGGCGATCCTGACCGAGAATGGACAAATCAGCGGATACGCCATGTCCCGCACCTTCGGTCGCGGCACCGTCATCGGCCCGCTTGTCGCCGCCACGGAGGGCGATGCGCTTGCGCTCTTCAGAACCCTCGCCCGGCCCGGCTTCGTGCGGATCGATTGCCCGGCGGATGCCTCCACACTGATCGAATACCTTCAAACGGCAGGCCTTGAAGATGTCGGCGCCTCGCCGGTCATGGCCCGCGGCGGCTGGACGCCGCCAAGCGGTCCGGCCCGCATCTTCGGCCTCGCCAGCCACGCGCTCGGATAGGAGACACACATGGACAGGATCGCCGTCATCGGACGCGGCATGATCGGCAGCGCCGCCGCCCGCCACCTCGCCGGCATGACCGACGGGATCGTCCTGATCGGGCCCGACGAGCCGGCGGATTACGCCGCGCATGACGGCGTCTTCTCGAGCCACTACGACGAAGGCCGGATGACCCGGATCTCGGATGGGGATCCGGACTGGGCCGTCACGTCGAAACGCTCCATCGAACGCTACGCCGAGATCGAGGCCGAGAGCGGGATCCCGTTCTTCACCAATTCGGGGTATCTCGGCATTTCAACCGGCAGCTCGGATTATCTGGATCGGGCCGAATGCACCGGCCGTGCGTTGGGCGCAGACCTGACACGGATGGACACCCCTGCGATCCTTGAACGGTTTCCCTTCCTTTCGCTGCCGGATGGCAGCACGGGCCTGCATGAGAACCGGAATGCCGGACATATCAGTCCGCGCGCCATGGTCGCGGCACAGACGGAAGCGGCGCGCAAACGCCGCGCGGAAATCGACCGGCGGCGTGTAACCGGACTTCGCGCCGTTACCGGCGGCGTCGAAATCGAAACCGACGACGGCGCGGTCCGCCGCGCCGAAAAAGCTCTGGTCGCCACGGGTGCCTTTACCGACGCCTGCGGCCTCTCGCCGACGGACCTGAGACTGCGGGTCTTCGGACGCACCGTTCTGCTGGCCCGCATCGACGGCGAACTGAGCGAACATTTCGCGGCGATGCCGACCATGGGCCATGCCGAAAGCGGTGCCTACCTGCTGCCGCCGATCCGCTATCCGGACGGCCATACCTACCTCAAGATCGGCATTGGTTCGGTCGAGGATCCGAACCTGAGATCTCTGGACGATCTGCAGCACTGGTTCAAGACCGATGGCATCGAGGAAAACCGGATCCGGTTCCGGAGTTTCCTGCTCGATCTGATGCCGCGCCTTGCCGAATGCCGGCACTGGCACAGCCGGAGCTGTGCAGTCACCTGGACGGCAACGGGCCTGCCCTATATCGATCACGTGCTCGACGACCGGATCGCTGTCGCCGTCGGCGGCAACGGCAAGGGCGCGAAATCCTCAGACGATTGGGGCTGGATCGCCGCCCAACTGATCGCCGGCCGCGACTGGGAGCACCCGATCGACCGCGCGCGTCTGCGCATCCCGGCAAACTGACCGGTCACGCCGCTCGCAAGGCCTCGAGAAAGCGCCGACGCCAGTTCTGAAGGTCGTTCTTCCGCAGGACCGCCATCATCGACTGGTAGCGTTCGATGCGGTCGCCGAGCGGCATCCTGAGTGCGCTTTGCAGCCCCTCCATCATGCCTTCCTCGTCGAACGGATTGACGATGACGGCGCCGTCGAGTTCGGCCGCCGCGCCGGCGAACTCGGACAGCACAAGAACGCCGGGATCCACGGGATCCTGCGAGGCGACATATTCCTTCGCCACAAGGTTCATTCCGTCACGCAACGGTGTGACATAGCCGACCCGCGCCACTCGGAAGAACCCGGCCAGCACGTCACGGCGATAGCTCTTGTTCAAATACCGGATCGGCGCCCAGTCAAAATCGGCGAACTGGCCGTTGATATGTCCCGCCATGCCTTCGAGAATCTGCCTGATCTCCCGGTAGCTCTGCACGTCGCCCCGGGACGGCGGAGCGATCTGCATGAGCGTCACGCTGCCGCGGTTCTCCGGATAGTTCGTCAGCAGCCGCTCGTAGCTCGCGAAACGTTTGTCGAGGCCTTTGGAATAATCCAGCCGCTCGACGCCGATGATCAGCTGCTTGCCATCGAGCGAGCGCACGAGCTGGCGCGTCCGGTTCGAGCGAACCGCCTTCTCCGCCGCGTCCGCCATCTCGTCAGGACGGATGGAGATCGGAAAAGCCTGCACCCGCGCGGTCTTGCCGAAAGCGGTGGCACGGTTGCCGCGCACTGTGCCGTCGCGCAGGCGACGGACATATTCCAGCAGATTGCGGGCGTCGTTCTCGGTCTGGAAACCGATGACGTCGTAATCGAACAGCGCGCGGACGATTTCCTCGTGCTCGCTGCAGGCACGGAGCATGTCCGGCGGCGGAAACGGCGTATGCAGGAAGAAGCCCATCCGGTTCTCGAGGCCCATGCGCTTCAGTTCCCGGCCAAGCACGAAGAGATGGTAGTCGTGCACCCAGATCAGATCGTCCGGCTTGAGCAGCGGGGCCAGATGGTTCGCGAAGAGTTCGTTGACCCGCCGGTAGCCTGCGGCATGGGCCCTCGAATATTCCATCACGTTCAGCCGGTAATGCAGCAGCGGCCAGAGCGTCGAGTTGGCGTAGCCGACATAGAAATCATTGTAGTCCTTGCGGGAGAGCGGCATGGTCGCGCGGGCGAACCGCTTGCCTTCCTCGACCTTGACGCGGATCGGCCCGTTATTCTCGATCTTCCCGTTCCAGCCGAACCAGAGCCCTTCCGTCTTCGCGAAGGCTTCCTCGACCGCGACGGAGAGGCCGCCGGCGGATGCCTTGCCCTCTTCGACCGGCGCGACCCTGTTGGAGACGACGACGAGACGGCTCAAAACGCGTCCTCCCATTTCCGGCTGAGACGCATGGCGCATTTGATCATGCCGACCATGGAATAGGTCTGCGGAAAATTGCCCCAGAGCTCCCCGGTCTCCGGATCGACGTCCTCGGAGAGGAGCCCGAGCTTGTTGCGGCAAGCGAGAATGCCTTCGAACATCTCCCGCGCCTCGGCCTCGCGGCCGGTGACCGCGAGCGCCTCGATGAACCAGAAGGTGCAGACATTGAACGCGGTTTCCGGCACCCCGAAATCGTCCGGCGCGATGTAGCGGAACAGATGATCGCCCTTGCGGAGCTGTTTCTCGATCATGGCCACGGTGCCGACGAAACGCGGATCCTTGCCGTCATGGAAGCCGAGTTCGTGCATCAGCAGCAGGCTCGCATCCATCTGGTCGCCGCCGAAGGTCGAGACGTAGCTGCCGAGCTCCTCATTCCAGGCTTCTTCCATGATCCGCCGCTGCATCGCGGCAGCATGCTGGCGCCAGGCCGCCGCTTCCGCCGAGTGACCGATCTTGTCGGCGATGCGGCCGAGCCGGTCCGCCGCCGCCCAGCACATCAGCGCGGAGAAGGTATGGACCGACGCGATGGTCCTCAGCTCCCAGATCCCGGCGTCCGGCTTGTCGAACTTCTGCACCGCCATCTGCCCGAGCTTGGCAAGCTCGCGGTAGAGATCCTCGTTCCCGGGACGGCCGATGCGGCTGTCGAAGAAAGTCTGCGCCGCCGCGAGAATGACCGCGCCGTAGACGTCGTTCTGGATTTGCGTATAGGCGGCGTTTCCCACGCGGACAGGTCCGTTCCCGCGATACCCGGCAAGCCCGTCGACCGTGTATTCGTCCAGCTTGTGCGCAAGTGAGAGACCGTAGAGCGGTTGCAGGTCCTCGCTCCCGACATTTACGGCGATATTGCTGATATAATTGAGATAATGCTCCAACGTCTTGGTCGCCGAGAGGCGGTTCAGAGCATGAACGACGAAATAGGCGTCACGCAGCCAGCAGAGCCGGTAGTCCCAGTTGCGTTCGCTGCCAGCAGCCTCCGGTACCGACGTGGTCATCGCCGCGACGATGGCGCCGGTTTCCTCGAAGGTGCTGAGTTTGAGCGTGATCGCCGACCGGATCACGACATCCTGCCACTCGTAGGGAATCGAGAGCGCACGGCTCCATTCGCGCCAGTAGCTTTCGGTGCGCTCCCGGAACGTCCGTGCCGTCTCCGCGAGTGAATTTGTCAGGCTCTCGTCCGGGCCGAGCATCATGCTGAGCGGCTTGTCGAGCAGGAACCAGGTCTCTTCAAGAAGATAGGAGATCGTCGCATCCGTCGTCAGACGCATGGTGAGATCCGGCCCGACAAAGCGGACATGGTTCGAGCCGCGGGTGATCGTCGGCCGGCCCGCGCCGTAATCGACGGTCGGACGAATCCGGACCCGGACCTTCGGGCTGCCGGCGACCGGCCGGAGCTGACGGACGATCATCGTCGGGTGGAACATCCGGTCGAAGTTGCGGAACCGCGGGCAGAAATCGACGATCTCGAGCGACGCGCCATCGCGGTCGGTCAAAGTCGTCACCAGGACCGCGCTATTTCGCTCGTAACGCTGGCTGGAGGCGGCGAGATTGGCGATCTCGACCTGCCAGAAGCCTCGCTCGTCAGCCTGCTCTTCATTTGCCAGCAGCGCTGAGAAAAACGGATCGCCGTCAAATCGTGGCAGACAACACCATTGGATCGTCCCGGTTTCGCCAATAAGGGCGCTGATCGCACAGTTTCCGATCATTCCGAGTTCGAGCGTGCTCATGAAGCGGTCCTTCTCTCGCGATCGAGGAGTTGTGCCAGCCAGTCATGGACGGCTGCCGGCGACGCCAGTCTGTAGCGGGCTTCGGTGACGGCGCCAGGCGGCCCGACATGGATCGAAATGCCGCCGCGCGCATTGCACACCCTGAAACCGTCCTCGTCCGTGACATCGTCGCCGATGAAGCACGGGCGCCTGCCGGCGAACGGCGCGTCCTCCAGAAAGGCTTCCACCGCGGCCCCCTTGTTGGCGACCGCCGGCTTGACCTCGACCACCATCTTGCCCTGGAGCAGGGTCAGCAGGTCGCCTGCTTCCGCGACCGCGACCGCCAGCGTTCTGGCAACTTCCGGCCCAAGGTCCGGCGCGGCGCGGTAATGCACGGCGATGGCTTCCCCCTTGTCTTCGATCCTGAGATCAACGTGCAACGCCGCGAGTTGTTCCGCGGCGGCGCGCACTTTGGTCAACGCTTGCTTTACCGGCGCCCGGTCAGGAACATCCGGACGGGACCCGCCGCGAAGCTCGAGCCCGTGAACTCCGGCCGCCGCGACCTGCGGCAGGGCGAGGTGACGGTCCAGGTCCGCGAGACTGCGGCCGGTGACCACGGCGAGGGCTCCGTCGGCGGCAAGGCTGAATGCGGAGAGCCGCTCCGGCAAACCGTCAGAGACCCGGATCGCCTCGGGACGGGGCGCGATATCGACCAGCGTTCCGTCAAAATCGAGAAAGTAGGCCCAGTCCGCTTGCGGCGGCGGAGGCAGCTGATCTTCGCTCATGACCTCGCATGTTCGGCAGGTGGCGGCTCTGGATCTCTTATTAACGATACTAACAAAGAGCCGTCCCGTGGCAACCGGGCGCGGACCTGCGACTTGCCGATCGACGCCATACCCCGGCTATCGGTTCCGATAAATCAGACTTCGTGCAGCGGCTCCGTCTCCGATCGCCCGCGGCTCGACCGGAATGTTCCCGACCATGAAGCCGTCACAGCCGGACTCGCGCCGGCCATAGGGCAGGATGAGGCGGCGCCACGCCTTCGGCGAGAGCCATGCCGCCGAAACATGTTCGGAGTAAATCGGCCGGCAGGTCCGGTAAGCGGCGAGATAGCAGGCGCGGTAAAGCAATGCCGAAGGCGTGCCGGTCTTTAGCGCAAGTTCGGAAACGGTCTGCCCGGTCCAGTCATTGCCTGCGTAATCGGCGATCCCGGTACCATAGACCCGGTACCGCGCATCGAACCCGTCATCCAGAGGTTCGAGCATCATGATGTTCCCGATTGCCTGCCGCAGTTCAAGAATGTCGATATCCTTGCGCCCCGGCAGACCGCCAAGCGTCTCCCGCAGGTTCAGCCAGTAATCGAGCAGGAACCGGAGCTTGGGCTCGGGTAGGTCACGCTTCTCGTCAGCGAACCAGAGTTCTGTGCATCGAGGGTCTATCGACCCAAAAGGCAGGCCAGCAACAATATGCCGAGCCGCCTCATCGATCCGCTGCTTCGACGGATCGTTGAATTCGGGCTCGACGTTCTGTTCGACGCGACCATGCTGCTCGGCCAACCCGTTACTCCTCGTTACCGACTATCGGGATGTGGGCCGATACCATTTTTCAACCGCCCCTGACAATACGCGAGCGTCCGGAGGCAAACCGGGTCAAACGATCTTGAGGCTGACTTGTACCGGCGTTTTTCCAACGACCTCTATGCGCTCGCCACGACCAAACGATCCGGAAAGGATTTTACCGGTGGCTCCAATTCTAATGCCGCTCGTATCCATCCGGACGGACAGCCCCTTTGACGAATGATCCTTCATATTCCCGTCGAAGACAGTGCCGTCGATCTCGACAGAGACCGGTTCGGAACGCTCGCTGCGGCCTTCGTCCCGCCGGTCGGCGCGACGGATCTTTTCTATGAAATCCCCGCTTTCGGCTTTCAGCTCGCCCGCCTGGTCGGTGACATAGGAAGCGGACTCAGAGACCATTTCCGACAAGCTGGCGGACCTGGTAACGGATTCCTCGGCCGCCCGCACCGCCTGCTGAACCTCGGCAGTACCCCGGTGCGCCTCGGCAGCGCTCTGGGAGATTTCCCGGGTGACAGCGTCCTGTTCTTCGACCGCAGCCGAGATCGCGGCGGACGAATCTCCCACTTTGGTCATCGCAGACGAAATGTTCTCGATGCCGTTGCGAGTTTCCTCGGCGACCTGCTGCATGCCGGAGATCTGCTCGGAGATCTCGTCGGTTGCGCTCGACGTCTGGTTGGCGAGGGCCTTCACCTCGGAAGCGACAACGGCGAACCCCTTTCCGGCCTCGCCCGCGCGCGCGGCTTCGATTGTGGCATTCAGAGCCAGCAGATTGGTCTGCTCGGCAATATCCTGGATAAGACTGACGACACCGGAAATTTTCGCCGCCGCCTGATTCAGTCCTTCCACTGTCAGCTTGGTGGTCTCCACCGCTTCCGAAGCTTCCCGCGCGATCTTGTTGGACTCCGAAAGCTGGTGTGAAATCTCGCCGATCGATGCGGAAAGTTCCTCGGCCGCCGACGCCACACTCTGCACGTTCTCGCTCGCCTGTCCCGCGCCACGGGACGCGTCTTTGGTCAGTTCGAGACACTCGCGCGCTCCGGCCGTCATGGTCGAAGATCGATCGGAGAGTTGGGCTGCCGACTCCAGAAGGTTATCGGACACACCCGTTATCGAGGCCTCGAATTGGTCCGAGAGCGCCTCAAGGCGTTTGCGGAAGTCGTTCGACTGCTCTTCCAAGTAGACGGATATGGCGAGGTCCATGTCCAGCATGACCGCCTTGTCGATCGCCTGCACCAGTGAAACGGCCTTCTGCGCCGCGCCCTTGCGGCGCCAGCCGGACATGCAGTGATCGATCGCAAGCCGGTGCAGCTCCGCCGTCGCTATGGCGTAGCCTCCGATGTACCAGCGCGGTTCAAGCCCGAGACGATTGTGAACGCGTCCGATACGCTGGATCGAGTCGAAATACTCGTTTCCGAATTCCCCGGAGAACAGGCGTTTCCAGTGATTGCTCTGTGCCTCTCGGGCGTGCCGCACCCGATCTTCCGACACGAACATCTCGGAAAGTTTCGGCACCGTCAGGACATGGGCGTAGAACTTGTCGAGAATCGCACCGAGATTGCGCTCCAGCACCGGCCGAAAGTCCCGCAACAGCGCCCGCGCATTCTTATCGATCTGCAAAAAAGAAATACGATCATCGGCATTTAGCGACGCGTGGCCACTATTCATCTCGAACCCCAACCTAAAGTAGAACATAACGGGGCACTATTAATGACTTCTAAAGTTTATATTTTCGTTAACAGAGCTCACGCAATTCTGGAATTTAACCACATACAAAATAAAGATAATGCTCCCAAGCGCCACCAAATTTCTGATCTCGATCAACAACTTGTGGATGCATTAAAAGAATTATACCAATTCCGGGAAAGTGGATTTTACAGACTTGCGCTCCTGGGGTTGAACCAACGCAATTAACCAAATCGGGCCGGTTGAAACCGGCCCGAAAAACTGAAATGGACAGTGTCGGCTATCCGGGTGGTTGGAAGACCCACCGTTAGGCGGCGGCCCGCTTGCCGTGAAGATGTTGCGATACGCATCCGACGTGCCTGTGATCCGTGCCACAGCACCCGCCCACGACCTTGAGACCGGGAAGAGCGCGGCTCAGCTCAGCATGGAGACGACCGAACTCTTCCGGATTGCCCTCATCCAGTTCTTCCGCGACATCAAGCTCCGCATGGCTCAAGCGGGAAGCGTTCGCCCGCACACCTCCAATTCGGCCCAACCACTCCTCGCCTGTCGACAAAGCCGGGTGAAAGTGATCCGGGTGAGCGCAATTGACCATGTAGTAGAGCGGTTCCCGAGAGGCGGCCGCGTCGGCGCGCAGGATCGCCTCGCCGAGATGCTCCCCTGTCGGCAGGCGCCCGTCCGTTTCGACCGTGAAGGACACGACGACCGGAATCCCGGATGCGGCACATGCATCCGCGACACCGACGGCTTCCGGAATGTTCGTCATGGTAATAGCGGATACCATGTCCACCCCCGTCTCGCACATCGCCTCGATCTGCGGCAGATGCATCCGCCTCGCCTCTTCCGCGGACGGCAACCGGTCCGGCGCGTAGCCGTCTCCGAGCGGACCGACCACCCCGTTCACGAGGATCGGCGACACCCGTCCCTGCCAGTTGCGCCGGATCTCCCGCGCGAACGAGACGGCGTCTTTGGTCAGCCGCAGCATGTCGCCTTCGGATTTGCCGAGCTTCGGCCCCCAGGCGGTCGCGGCGCGCCACGAGTTCGTATCGAGCACGTAACCGGTCCCGGCGGCCTCCGCCATTTCCAGGAACCCGTCGAAATAGCGCCGCATCGCCGCCCGGGCCTCTTCCTCGTCCAACAGCACGACCGCGGCGAACTCCGGCGCCGAGAAGCCCTGCTGGAAAAACAGCCAGGTCTCGAAACCGCCATCCGTCAGGAACGGGGTCTTCGCGTTCATCAAACGTTCAATATTCTGCATCGGATGCTCCCTTTTGCTCTGTCAGCGGCGATTGATCTACAGCAGCGGCGCTTCCATTCGATAGTCGACCCGTGGTGCGGCGGCGTTTGGCTCTCGCAGCCTCTATATTTCAATGGGATAACTCTTTTTTGATCCGCAAGACGGAACCGTCGGACCGCGTTTCCGTACCGACGGTCAAGTTTTCCCATCCCGGAACGGGCTTCCGGCACATTGCGATGTGATGAAGGTCATTTTATTGCAGGTGCGAAGGTTGACATTTCGCACTGCATAATTATTTTCCGTCCGGTTGGAAATTAATTGCCTGGACCGGGATATGGTCGGACGTCCGAGAACGATAGACAGGGAAGCGGTGCTGGATGCCGCCCAGACGGTCGCAGCCCGCGACGGCGCGGCCTATCTGACCCTGGAAGCGGTGGCGACCGAGGCCGGAATCAGCAAGGCCAGCGTGCTCTACGACTACAAGAACAAGCAGGCGCTGATGAAGGCGATGATCGAACGACGCATTGCAGCGGAAGACGCCCGCATCGAAGAAATCAAGAGCCGCCTCGGACCGGACGCGCCGAATGCCGCGATCCGCTCACGCCTGATCGCCGAGTCCCGCGAACTCTCGGACGAGGACCGGGCTGTCACCCTGAGCCTCTGCGCCAGCGTCGCGGGCGACGCCGACCTCCGGGAGCCGGTCCGCGAGATGATGGCGCGGCGCGTAACCCGCGTGCGCGACACCTCGGAAAACCCGCGCGGCGCGATGCTGGCATTCCTTGCCATCGAAGGCCTAATGGCGCTCGAATGGCTCAGCCTTTATGAGTGGCCGAGCGAAGAGCGCCGCAGGCTCATGTCCGAGATCCACTGGCTCGTGGATCAGAAACCCGAAGAAATTCCCTGCGACGAAGCAACGGGCTCCGCCTGAGAAATCGTTTCAGACCAGGGCACGAAAACAACCTCACCGGCCGTTCCATCCCGGGATCGACCCGGCCCCATACAGGAGCACTACATGCCTTCCGCAAAGCACCTACGGATCTTTGCCGTTGCGCTCTCCGCGATTGTCCTTCTCTCCGCCTGCGACGAGGCCGCGCAGACCAATCAGGCCGCGGCCCCGAAAGCGCGTCCGGCCATGCCTGTGGGCACGATCGTCGCTGCCGCCGAGGATATTCCCATTGTCAACGACCTGCCCGGCCGCATCGCCCCGACCGAGATTGCCGAGGTCCGTCCGCGGGTCTCCGGCCTGCTGATCAAGCGGATCTTCCAGCAGGGTGCGCTGGTCGAAGCCGGCGACGTGCTCTACCGGATCGATCCGGCACCGTTCAAAATTCAGGTCGACAGCGCCCGCGCGACCCTGGCACGCGCCGAGTCCGTCCAGAAACGGGCACGGCTCGAGGCCGACCGCCAGACCGAATTGCGGACCCGGAAGGTGTCGAGCGCACAGCAGCTCGACAACGCCATCGCCGCCCTTGCTCAGGCCGATGCGGACGTTGCGGCGGCGCGCGCTGGACTCGCCTCGGCCGAACTCGACCTGCAATATACCGAGGTGAAGGCGCCAATCGGCGGCCGGATCGGGCGGGCGCTGGTAACCGAAGGCGCTCTGGTCGGAACCAGCAGCGAGGAACCTCTCGCGGTGATCCGCCAGCTTGACCCGGTCTATGCGGACTTCACCCAGTCCGCGAAACAGCTTCGCGCGCTTCGCGCCGGCATCAAAGCGGGCAATGTCTCTCTCTCCGAGGACGGTGCGGCGACGATCCGTCTCAATTTCGACGACGGAGCGGCTTACCCCCTGACCGGCCGCCTCCTGCTGCAGGAGAGCACAGTCGATTCGACGACCGGCCAGATCACCCTGCGCGGCGAGTTTCCCAACCCCGACTTCTCATTGCTGCCCGGTATGTATGTCCGCGTGCAGATCGAGCAGGGCATCCGGCGCAATGCCGTCGCCGTCCCGCAGCAGGCCATCCAGCGCGACACCGCCGGCAAGGCCCGGGTCTATGTCGTGAAGGACGACATGACACTGGAGCTTCGCTACGTCGAGCTCGGCGCGGCCACGGGGAACCGCTGGATCGTCGAGAGCGGTATCGCCGTCGGCGAGCAGGTCGTCGTCGAAGGATTCCAGAAGGTCGGTCCGGGGGCGCCGGTGGCGCCGAAGCCGTGGGAGCCGAAACCTCAGCAGCAAGCCGCCGCCGGCAAGCAGTAAGGCACACGGATCATGGCAAGCTTCTTCATCGACCGGCCGATCTTCGCCTGGGTCGTCGCGATCTTTATCATGCTGGCAGGCGTGATCGCGATCCCGTTCCTGCCGGTGGCACAGTACCCGAACGTCGCCCCGCCGCAGATCACCGTCAGCACCAGCTATCCGGGCGCGACGCCCGAGGACATGTACCGCAGCGTCACCCGTCCGATCGAGGACGAGCTGAACGGCGTGCCGGGGCTACTCTATTTCGAGTCGACGTCTGACTCCTCCGGACAGATCAGCCTCACCGTCACCTTCGAGCCCGGCACCGATGTCGCCGAGGCCCAGGTCGAGGTGCAGAACCGGATCAGCCGCGTCGAGGCGCGGCTGCCCTCCTCGGTCTCCCGCCAGGGCATGCGGATCGAGCGCGCCGGCACTGGCTTCCTGCTCGTCATCACCCTGACCTCGACCGACGGCACGATGGACCAGATCGCGCTCGGCGATTATCTCAGCCGCAATGTCGAGGGCGAGATCCGGCGCATCGCCGGGGTCGGCAACACGCGTCTCTTCTCGACCCAGCAGGCCATGCGGATCTGGCTCGATCCGGACAAGATGCTCGGCCTCAGCCTGACGACCGAGGACGTGCTCAACGCGATCGAGGCGCAGAACGCCCAGGTCGCCGCCGGGCGGATCGGCGCGAAGCCGGTCGAGGCCGGCCAGCAGATCGCGGCCAGCGTACTGGTGAAGGGCCAGCTCCGGACGCCGGAGGAATTCGGCGCCATCGTGCTGCGAGCGGATATCGGAGGCGCGACGGTCCGGCTCCGGGACGTGGCGCGGATCGAGATCGGCGGCGAGTCCTATACCTCCGCTGCCAGGCTTGAGGGACAGCCGTCCGCCGCTATGGGCGTTCAGCTCACGCCCGACGGCAACGCGCTCGAGACCGCGAAGGCGATCGAGGCGAAGATGGAGGAGCTGGCGCGCTACTTCCCCGACAGCGTCGAATACAAGATTCCCTACAACACCGCGCCTTTCGTCGAGATCTCCATCGAGAAGGTGCTGCACACGCTGATCGAGGCCATCGCCCTGGTCTTCGTTGTGATGTTCCTCTTCCTGCAGAGCTTCCGCTACACGGTGATCCCGACCCTCGTGGTCCCGGTCGCCCTGCTCGGAACCTGCGCGGTGATGTACGCGGCGGGCTTCTCTATCAACGTGCTCACCATGTTCGCCATGGTGCTGGCGATCGGCATCCTGGTCGACGACGCCATCGTCGTGGTCGAGAATGTCGAGCGCATCATGAGCGAGGAAGGTCTCTCGCCGAGGGACGCGACCCGCAAGGCGATGAAGCAGATCACCGGCGCCGTCATCGGCATCACGCTGGTGCTGACCGCCGTCTTCGTGCCGATGGCCTTCTTCCCCGGCGCGGTGGGCGTGATCTACCAGCAGTTCAGCCTGACCATGGTGGTCTCGATCCTGTTCTCGGGCTTCCTCGCACTGTCGCTGACGCCGGCGCTCTGCGCCAGCTTCCTGAAGCCGGTCGAGGCCGGACATTCCCACGCCAAGCGCGGCTTCTTCGGCTGGTTCAACCGGGGCTTCGACCGCACCGCACGCGGCTACAGCTCCGTCGTCGGCCGGATCGCATCGCGCGCCGGCCGTTTCATGGTGATCTACGTCGCCCTCGTCGCCGGGCTCGGCTGGGCCTGGGTCCAGTTGCCGAGCGCCTTCATCCCGAACGAGGACCAGGGCTACCTGCTGGTGAATATTCAGGCCCCGGCGGAGGCGAGCGCGAACCGCACGCTGGGCGTGATCGAGCAGGTCGAGGACGCCTTCATCGGCCAGGAAGGCGTGAACACCATCGTCACCGTCTCCGGCTTCAGCTTCTCCGGCACCGGCGAGAATGCCGGCATCGCCTTCGTCCCGCTGAAGGACTGGAGCGAGCGCGGACCGGAAAATTCGGCCGCCGCCATCGCCGGTAGGACCAACGGCCGGCTGTTCGGCATCAAGGACGCATTGGTCTTCGCGCTCTCCCCGCCGCCGATCCGCGGTCTCGGCAATTCGAGCGGTTTCGATTTCCGTCTGCAGGACCGCGGCGGCCTGGGGCACACGGCTCTGGTCGAGGGCACCGGCCGCCTGATGGCCGCGGCGCGGCAGAGCCCGGTCCTGACCGGCGTCCGTATCTCCGGCCTGCCGGACGCGCCGCAGATCAATCTCGTCGTGGACCGGGAGAAGGCGAACACCTTCGGCGTCACCTTCGCGGATATCAACAACACGATCTCGACTCATCTCGGCTCGAAATACGTCAACGACTTCCCGAATGCCGGCCGCATGCAGCGTGTGACCGTGCAGGCGGAACAGGCAACCCGCATGAAGACCGAGGAGATCCTCGACCTCACCGTGCGCAACACCCATGGCGGCATGGTGCCGCTCTCCAACTTCGCGACCGTGGAGTGGGAACAGGGCGCGGCCCAGGTGGTCGGCTATAATGGTTATCCCGCGATCCGGATCAGCGGCCAGGCGGCGCCCGGCTATTCCTCCGGCGAGGCGATCTCGGAAATGGAGCGGCTGGTCGCCGATCTCGGCCCCGGCTTCGGCTATGAGTGGACCGGCCAGTCGCTGCAGGAGATCCAGTCAGGTGCCCAGGCACCGCTGCTGATCGGCCTCAGCGTGCTCTTCGTCTTCCTGCTGCTGGCGGCGCTTTACGAGAGCTGGTCGATCCCGCTTTCGGTCATGCTGGTGGTCCCGCTCGGCGCGATCGGATCGGTCGCCGCGGTGATGGCCCGCGACATGCCGAACGACGTCTATTTCCTCGTCGGCCTGATTGCGATCATCGGGCTCTCGGCGAAGAACGCGATCCTGATCGTGGAGTTCGCCAAGGATCTCCGGGCCGAGGGCCAGTCGCTGCTCGATGCCACCATCGAGGCGGCCCGCCTGCGCTTCAGGCCGATCCTGATGACCTCCCTCGCCTTCTCCTTCGGCGTGCTGCCGCTGGCGATCGCGACAGGGGCGAGCGCCGCGAGCCAGAACGCGATCGGCACCGGCGTCCTCGGCGGGATGATCTCGGCCACAGTGCTCGCCGTGTTCTTCGTACCGGTCTTCTTCGTCTTCGTGATGCGGCTGTTCAGCCGGAAGAAGGCGGAAGACGCGGCACCGGAAGCGGCAGAGTAACGTCCGCCGTCAGTCGGGACGATCCGGCGCGGGTCGTCCCGGCAATACCGACAACGCCACGTCAATCGTGCGCATCACGGTATCGAACTCGGTATCTGCGCGCACCATGACCGCGAGGGCCAGCACCTGACTGGCGAAGAAATCCGCCAGCGCATCGGCGTCGGCGTCCGGCGGCAGTTCGCCCGCATCCCTTGCCGCCCGGAATCGCTTGCGGAACGCTTCGCGCCGCCTGCGATCGAAGTCCCGGCTGAGCGCCACCAGCCCTCGCGGCATGCTGCCGCTCTCCACCAGAGAATTCACGACGAAGCATCCGCTGGGACAGTCCGGATCCCGCGCCATCTCCACGACGCTAACGAAAAAGCGCCGCAGCACGTCGCGCAGAGGATCCGGGGAGTCGACAAGGTCGGCCATCAGGGACGCGCCCGTGTCGCAGTAATAGTGCGTGAGCGCCTTGGCGAACATCGCCTCCTTGTCGCCGAAAGCGGCGTAGAGGCCCGGCTTGGCCATGCCGGAGGCCCTCGTCAAGTCGCCAAGCGACGCGCCCTCGTAGCCCTGCTCCCAGAACACCTTGGTGATGCTCTCAAGCGCGGCATCCGGATCCGTCTTCCGAGGCCTCCCACGCGTCATTGTCCGTTCCTTGCGATGTCAATCGAAAATTATATACCGGATGGTATTTAAATATCTTGAACCCGCAAGCCAAGCTCCGATTTATGTACCGACCGGTATTTATTTCCGGCAACAGATCAGGATCGGAGACATCGCATGATCGAATTGAATGGAAAGACAGCGCTCGTGACCGGCGCGAACCGCGGCATCGGCAAGGCTTTCGTGGAGGCCCTGCTCGCGGCCGGCGCGGCGAAAGTCTATGCCGCGGCAAGGAAGCCCGAAACGCTCGAGGCTCTGGTCGAAGCACATGACGGGCGGGTCGTCCCCGTCACGCTCGATATCACGGACAGGGAGCAGGTAGCAGCCGCCGCAGACCGGCTCACCGATCTCGACCTGCTGATCAACAATGCCGGCATCGCGCATTTCGAAGGACTCCTCGCCCCGAGAAATCCGGACGCCGCCCGCGCGGAAATGGAGACCAACTATTTCGGCCTCCTCAACATGGTACAGGCCTTCGCACCGGTCCTCGGCGCCAACGGAGGCGGCGCCATCGTCAATCTCGCCTCGATCGTCAGTCATGTGAGCTTTCCGGCACTCGGCTCCTACAGCGCCTCCAAGGCCGCGGCCCACTCCCTCACTCAGGGCATTCGCGGCGAATTGAAGGCGCAGGGGACGCATGTCCTCGGCGTTTATCCGGGCCCGGTCGACACCGACATGGGGGCCGCCGTCGAAATGGAGAAGACACCGCCCGCCGTCGTGGCAAAGGCCGTCCTCGACGCCCTCGAAGCCGGCGAGGAGGATGTCTATCCGGACCCGACTGCCCAGCACCTCCACCGATCGCTCATGGAAGACGCCAAGGCGGTCGAACGCGAGACGTCCGCGATGCTGCCGGCGGCATGACGGACGGGAACCGGGCGCCGCCAATTTATGGCGCCCGGTCCTCTGCCCACGTCATTGACAGGATCGCATCGGGATGTCCGAATGCGCCCATGCCCGATCTTACGCTCACATTCGACAATGGACCGGAACCGGAGGTCACGCCCCGGGTTCTGGACATCCTCGCCCGCCGCGGTCTCAAGACGACCTTTTTCGTCGTCGGAGAAAAGCTGGAGGACCCGGCACGCCTCGATCTCGCGAGACGCGCTCACGCCGAAGGCCACCGCATCGGCAATCACACTTTCACCCACACGACGCCGCTCGGCCAGATGGCGGACAGCGCGGCCGCCGTCGAGGAACTGCGGCGCACCGACGCGCTGGTCGCGAAGACCGGCGAGACCGGCAAGCTGTTCCGTCCGTTCGGCGGCGGCGGCAAGCTCGGTCCGCATCTGCTGAGCCCGCCGGTCGTCGATTTCCTGCATGACAAGGGCTATAGCTGCGTGCTCTGGAACGCGATCCCGCGCGACTGGGCCGACCCGGAAGGCTGGGTCGAGACGGCGCTGCAGCAGATCGCGGCGCAGGACCACACCCTGATCGTGCTGCACGACCTGCCGACCGGCGCCATGGACCGGCTGGAGGAGTTCCTCGACAAGGCCGAAGCCGCCGGCGTCACCTTCCGCGAGGACTATCCGGAAGACTGCGTGCCGATGGTGGCGGGCAAGGATGTCGTGCCGCTCGATCCGTTCGTCGCGACCGCCGCCTGACCGGCCCTAGCGGTCGCTCGCCGGAAACTGCGGTACGCCGTCCGCGATCTCGTAATAGTCGCCCTTGTCCGCGCAGTAGATATGGGCCCGGGTCGCAACCCCCGTATCGCCCTCCAGAACGCCGCCGGAGATCGAGATCGACAGTCCCTCGTCCCGATCGAAGAAGATCGTCGAGCCGCATTCGCTGCAGAAGCCGCGCCGGATCCCCGGGCTCGAGCGGAACCATTTGAGACCGCGCGACTCGGTGATCGTCAGAGCGTCCTTGCGCACGTCGGTCGAGGCCCAGAAATGTCCGGTCTGCTTGCGGCACATCGTGCAGTGACAGGCGACCACATCACCAAGGTCGCCGACCACCTCGAAACGGACGGCGCCGCAAAGACACTCGCCTTCCCGCACCCTCTTCCCATTCTCCATGACAGGCTCCCTTCTCCATCATTCTCCCGGCGCAAAAGTTCTCCTTTTGTTCCCACCCTGTCAAGCACTCTCTCTGTGCCGCATCGACGATGGACAGACGGTCTGACTGAGCCTAATCGTTAATCTCTCGCCTCAACCTCGGGCCTGGCCACATGACGTCATTCCTCAGCCTGTTCTCCGACAATTACTTTACCGCCCGTCGCCGCTTCCTGACGGCCGCACGGGCGAAGGGATATCCGGTCGAGACTGCACGGCATCCAATGAGCGGCGATTTCCCCGCCGAGATCGCGACGGACGTTGTCCGAGCGGGTCCGGCGAAGGCCCAAAAGGTCTTGTTCATAAGTTCCGGGCTGCACGGAACCGAGCTCACCACCGGTTCCGGCATCCAGCTCGGCCTGCTCGAAGAGATCGAAGACTGGCTGCCCGCGGACATGGCGGCGGTCTTCATCCATGCCGTGAACCCGTTCGGCTCGGCCGCCATGACGCGGACGGACGAGAACAACATCGACCCCAACCGCAACAACCTGCTGAGTTTCGATCCGCTGCCGGAGAACCCGGATTACGACACCCTGCACGACGCGCTCTGCCCTGCCGTCTGGGAGGGACCGGAGCGCGAGGCCGCGGAAGCGCGGATCTCGGCCTATATCGAGGAGCATGGCTTCGAGCGTTTCAGCCGCAATGTGCTCGCCGGGCAGTACGGCCATCCGGACGGCCTCTTCTTTGGCGGAACGGAACGGAGCTGGACCATCGCCAACCTCGCCGATGTCGTTTCCCGACACGGCGCCGGCGCCGAACGGCTCGCGATCGTCGATCTGCATACCGGGCTCGGCGACTATGGCGCGCTGGAGGTGATCCGCCGGGACAGCACGCCGCGCGCCGGAGCGACCTCGTCCAGCATCCGGCATGTCGCCTGCGACGTGCTCGACGATGTCGACTGCCCTGAACCGCCGATCAAGGTGATCCTCGAATTCGGAACTTTCCCGATCGGCCAGATCGTGAACAACCACAGGGCCGACACCTGGCTGAAGTTCCATGGCGACCCGCACACGCCGCTTGGCCGCAAGATCAAGGCGGAGCTGCGTGACGCATTGTTCTGTGACGATCCGGAATGGCTCGAGGCCGTCTGGGGCCAGGGCGTGCGTGGCACGCGAGCCGTTCTCGACGAACTTTCAGGCACTTCCGTCCCCGCCACCGACTAGCACGGTCCAATTCTGGTCGGAAACCGGACAGCCGCCGGAGCAGAGCCGCGAGCAAATTTCACAGCTGCACCGCATCCATTTCCGGGGACCGAAAACTTTCGTTTACGGCATCAGGTACTTGGTATACCAATATACCAAGAACAAAGATGTCGGGCCTGTTCAAGGGCCTCGGAAGACGCATCACGCCAGGGGAGGCCTCAAGACCATGGTCATGTCTGATATCGAAATTGCCCGCGAAGCGAAAATGAAGCCGATCATGGAGATCGGCGCGAAACTCGGCATTCCGGCCGAATCGCTTCAGCCCTACGGCCACACCAAGGCCAAGATCGACCTGAACTACATCAAGACCCTGCAGGACAAGCCGGACGGCAAGCTGGTGCTGGTGACCGGCATCAACCCGACCGCGGCGGGCGAAGGCAAGACCACGACCTCCGTCGGTCTCGGCGACGCGCTGAACCGGATCGGCAAGAAGGCCATCATCTGCCTGCGCGAACCGAGCCTCGGCCCGTGCTTCGGCATGAAGGGCGGCGCCGCCGGCGGCGGCTATGCCCAGGTCGTGCCGATGGAAGACATCAACCTGCACTTCACCGGCGATTTCCATGCCATCGCGGCGGCGAACAACCTGCTCGCGGCGATGATCGACAACCACATCTACTGGGGCAACAAGCTCGGCATCGACGAGCGCCGCGTCTCCTGGAAGCGCTGCATCGACATGAACGATCGCGCGCTCCGCCAGATCGCCAACTCGCTCGGCGGCGTGGCGAACGGGTTCCCGCGCGAGGACGGCTTCGACATCGTCGTCGCCTCCGAGGTCATGGCGATCTTCTGCCTCTCCACCGACCTCGAGGACATGAAGCGCCGTCTCGGCAACATCATCGTCGCCTATACCCGCGACCGTCAGCCGATCTTCGCCCGCGACATCGACGCCAATGGTGCCATGACCGTGCTGCTGCGCGACGCGCTGGCCCCTAACCTGGTGCAGACGCTGGAGAACAACCCGGCCTTCATCCATGGCGGCCCGTTCGCCAACATCGCCCATGGCTGCAACTCCGTGATGGCGACCAAGACCGCCCTCAAGCTCGGCGACTACGTCGTCACCGAAGCCGGCTTCGGCGCGGATCTCGGTGCAGAGAAGTTCTTCGACATCAAGTGCCGCAAGGCGGGCCTGAACCCGGCCGCGGCGGTCATCGTCGGTACCGTCCGGGCGCTGAAGATGCATGGCGGCGTCGCCAAGGACGATCTCGGCAAGGAGAATATCGACGCGGTCGTCAAGGGCACCTCGAACATCAAGCGCCACGCGGTGAACACCAAGAAGTTCGGCGTTCCGGTCGTCGTCGCGCTGAACCGCTTCATCACCGACACCGACGCCGAGATCGACGCGATCCGCAAGGAGCTGGCCTCCGAGGGAGTCGAGGCGATCGTCTGCACCCACTGGTCGGACGGCTCCGCCGGCACTGAGGCGCTGGCGAAGAAGGTGGTCGAGCTGGTCGACGGCGGCAGCGCGAACTTCAAGCCGCTCTATGACGAGAATCTCGGCCTGCTGCAGAAGGTCGAGGCCATCGCCAAGAACATCTACGACGCGGCCGGCGTGGTCGCCGACCAGAAGGTGCTGAACCAGATCAAGGATTTCGAGGCGCTCGGCGCCGGCAAGTTCCCGGTCTGCATCGCCAAGACCCAGTACAGCTTCTCGATCGATCCGAACGCGAAGGGCGCGCCGAGCGGCCATACGCTTCCGATCCGCGAAGTGCGGCTCTCGAACGGTGCGGAATTCATCGTCGCCGTCTGCGGCGACATCATGACCATGCCGGGCCTGCCGCGGGTGCCGGCGGCCGAGAAGATCACCCTGAACGATCAGGACCAGATCGAAGGTCTCTTCTGATACATGTAAGGGAGCGGGGGCGTCCGTCCCCGCTCCGTCAACAAGCTAGCCCGCCCGGAGCGCGCCGGGCGGCGGGGAGGGAGCGACATGCGCATTATCCTGAACGGACAGCAGGCCTTCGGTAAGGCCGCGCTGGAAGCCATTCTGGAAAAGGGCGAGGACGAAATCGTCGCCGTCTATACCGCACCGGACAAGGAAGGCCGCCCGGTCGACCCGGTGAAGGAAGCCGCTCTCGAACACGGCCTCGAAGTGCGCCAGCCGGCAGACTATTCCGATCCCGCGGTGATCGAGGAGCTGAAAAGCTGGAACGCCGACCTGATGATGATGGCCTATGTCATCATCTTCATCCCGGAAGAGGCGCGGAACGTGCCGAAGCACGGCTCGCTCTGCTTCCACCCGTCCCTGCTGCCGCTGCATCGCGGCCCCTCCTCCATCAACTGGCCGATCATCTGGGGCGCGAAGAAGACCGGCCTCACGATCTTCTATCCGGACGACGGGCTCGACGAGGGCGATATCTGCGTCCAGAAGGAAGTCGAGATCACCCCGGACGACACGCTCGGCTCGGTCTATTTCGACAAGATCTTCCCGCTCGGCATCGAGGCGGTGCTGGAGTCCATCGACCTGATCCGTGCCGGCAACCCGCCGCACACGCCGCAGGACGAGTCCAAGGCGACCTACGAGGGCTGGTGCCGCAAGGCGGACGGCGAGATCAACTGGAACCGCAGCCAGAGCGAGGTCTACAACCAGATCCGCGGCTGCAACCCGCAGCCCGGCGCCTGGACGACGCTGAACGGCAAGGAACTGCAGATCTTCGACAGCCGCCCGGCGGAAGGCTCCGGCCGCACCGGCCGGATCTGCGCCCTCACCGACGACGGCTTCGTCGTCAATGCGGGCCGCGGCGGCATTCTCGTCCAGCGCGTGCGCTATGACGGCGGCAAGAAGGTCTCGGCCAAGGAATTCGCCGCCGAACAGGGTCTCGAAGTGGGCTCCAAGCTCGGCACCTGACGATCATCGGAATGTACCCCCGGACCACTTAACCAGCCGGTCCGGATATCCCTCGGCCCCGCCTCCCCGGCGGGGCCTTTTTCTTGTCCTGTCCGCTCAGAAGACCAGTGCCTGCCCGTCCCGGCGCGGGTCCGACGCGGCGTGATAGCTGCCGAACTCGCTGACCTGAATGGCACCCATGCTGGCCCCGCCGGCCCAGGCGCCGACCTTCTTCAGCGGATGTCCGCGCCCGACCAGATCCCCGATCACGGCATCACCGAACCGGTCCTCGCCGACCATGCTGTGCGGGCTCCCGGCGCTGTGCGGATAGGCCGACGTCATGCCGGTCTGGATATGGGTCCAGCGCGGCGCATGGATCGCCTCCGACACGTTCAGGCCGTGATCGTAGATCGCGGAAAGAACCTGCATGTTCACCTGGACCTGCACGTCGGCCCCCGGCGTGCCGCAGCAGAGCCCGAGCGCACCGCCCTCTTCCACCGCGCGATCGAACACCATGACCGGGTTCATCGTGTGCCGGACCCGCTTGCCGGGCTGCAGCAGGTTCGGATGCCCCGCATCGAGGTGCCAATAGTTCATCCGGTTGTTCAGCAGCATCCCGGTCCCGGGGCAGACCACCTGCGAGCCGAAATGCCCGGAGAGACTCTGCAGCCCGTCCACCGCGTTGCCCCAGCGGTCGATGACGCAGTAATGCGTCGTATCGGAGCGCATCTCGCCCATGCCCGACCCGGCATGCCCCGGGGATTTCCCGGCGGCGGGCGCGCGGTTCTGGAAGGCCCAGGGATCGCCCGCCGCGACCGCTTCGGCGGCGCGCTCCGGATCGATCAGCTTCACCCGCTCGGCCGCATACTCCTTCGAGAGCAGTCCCTCCAGCGGCACATCGACGAAAGCCGAATCCCCGAGAAAAGCCTCGCGGTCGGCAAAGGCTAGGCGCTTCGCCTCGACCATCAGATGGATCGCTTCGGCGGAATGAAGACCGAGCGCCGCCACGTCGAAATGCTCGATCAGGTTCAGTTCCTGCAGCAGAACATGGCCGGAAGAGTTCGGGGGCGCCTCGTAGATTGTCTTGCCGCGATAGGTCGTCGAGATCGGGTCCTGCCATTCCATCCGGTACTTCGCGAAATCCGCCTTCGTCAGGATGCCCCCCGCCTGCTCGGAGAAGGCGACGATGGCGTCTGCCAGCGGCCCCTCGTAGAAGGCTTCGCGCCCGTGTTCGGCGATCAGCGCGTAGGTCTTCGCGAGATCGGAATTGCGCCGGATCTGCCCGGGCTTCAGTGGCACGCCGTCCGGCGCGAAGATCGCCGCCGAGGCGGGGAAGCTGTGCAGCAGATCGTGCGATGCCGCGAGGTTGCACTGGAAATGGGTCTGCGGAACGCCTTCGAGGCAGAGCTCGATGGCCGGCTGGATGCAGTCCGCTAGAGGGAGCCGTCCGTGGCGCTCGTGCGCCGAGAGCAGCGCGTCGCAGATCCCGGGAACGGAGACGGAGAGAATGCCGTTGGTCACGATCCCGTCCGCGAAACGCTCCGGCGTTGCCGCCGACGGCGCGGTGCCGGTGCCGTTGGCGATGGAAAGCGACTTCGCGTCTTTCATGTGGATCATCATGAAGCCGTCCGCCGCGATGCCCGAGCCCTGCGGCTCGGCGACGCCGAGCGCGAAGCCGATGGCGACGGCTGCGTCGACAGCGTTGCCGCCGCTCATCAGGATGCGCATGCCCGCCATCGAGGAGAGCGGGTGATTGGTCACCACCGCCCCTTGCGCGCCCATTCTTACCGGCGCCCAGGCCTCTGCATTCACTCCGGCCGGTGTCTCCATAGCGCTGTCTCCCGCATCCATCCATTTATCCCGATTATCTATAGCGTTGGGAACAGGCCACTAATCGCGCGGATTGCGAACGAAACCACGTCCGGATTCCGTCCGCTCCGTGCGGGAACGGCTCTCGCCGCACGGCGCCGGGTTTCCAGAGCCGCGGAGAAGCCCCATAAATACCTCTCTGACCTCATGACTGAAACCGGCACCGTCCGGCGGAGAAATGCAATGAAGACCGCTCCCAACACCGCGTTGATCGTGGTCGACATCCAGAACGACTTCTGCCCCGGCGGCGCGCTTGCCGTGGCCGGCGGGGACGCCGTCGTGCCGCTCGCGAACCGGCTGATGGAGACGTTCGATCATGTCGTCCTGACGCAGGACTGGCACCCGGCCGACCATGCCTCCTTCGCCGCCAACAACCCGGGCGGCGAGCCGTTCTCCATGATCGAGATGCCGTACGGCCCGCAAGTGCTCTGGCCGACGCATTGTGTCCAGGGCACCGAAGGTGCAGCTTTCCATGCCGATCTGGAGACGGACCGGGCCACCCTGGTCGTCCGCAAGGGCTTCCACAGCCATATCGACTCCTATTCCGCCTTCCTCGAGAACGATCACAAGACCAGCACCGGCCTCGCCGGCGCGCTCCGGGACCGCGGGATCGGGGAGATCGTCCTCGTGGGGCTGGCGACCGATTTCTGCGTCCATTACTCCGCCATCGACGCGGTTTCGCTCGGCTTCGGCGCCACCGTTCTCGAAGATGGCTGCCGGGCCATCGACCTCGAGGGGTCGCTTGCCGCGGCGAGGGCGGAGATGACCGAACGGGGCGTCACGCTCACCACCAGCGACCGCCTGAAAGCCGCATGATGCGTATCCTGATCGTCGAGAATTTCGCCGGCACCGATATCGGCCGCATGGCGAAGACCTTCCTCGAGCGGGGCGTCGAGACTGAAGTCGTCCGGCCTTTCAATGGAACGCCCCTGCCCGCGTCGCCCGACAATCACGATGCCATGATCGTGCTCGGCGGTGCGCAGGACGCGCTCGACGATAGCGGCTCGCCCTGGTTCGGCTCCCTGATGGACCTGATGCGTGCCTCCGACCGGGCCCGCCGTCCAGTGCTCGGCATTTGCCTCGGCTCGCAGCTTCTCGCCCGCGCCCATGGCGGCCGCAACATCCTCGCCCAACCGCTTGAATTCGGCTATGTGCCGATCACGCCGAACGCGGCCGGCCGCGAGGATCCGCTGATGTCGCTGCTCGATCCCGGCGTGCCGATCTTCCAGTGGCATTCGGACACGTTCGAGCTGCCGCCGGATGCCACCCTGCTGGCGACCGGCACGGACTACGTGAACCAGGGCTACCGGGTCGGCGAGGTCAGCTATGGCACGCAGTTCCATTTCGAGGTCGACAGGACCCTGGCCGAACGCTGGAGCTCCGCCGCGTCCGCCCATCTCGACGAGCGGAAGCCTGACTGGCGGACCGCGCTCCCGTCGGCGCTCGACCGGAACGAGCCGGCGGCCTGCGCCTTCTGCGACAGCTTCACCGGACGCTGGATCGACTTCGTCGCCGCCGCACGCACTTGACCGCGCCCCGGCGCCCGGCGAAGCTGGACGAAAGCTTTTTTAAATCAAGGCGATGAACGGCACGGCGATGGAACGCTTCAATCTGAGAGACAAAATCGTGCTGGTGGCGGGCGCCAGTTCCGGCATCGGGGCCGCAACAGTCGAGCGCCTGCTTGCCGAGGGTGCCCGTGTGATCGCCGCGGCGCGGCGCATGGACCGTCTTCAGACGATGGCGAAGAACCGCCCGGGCCATTGCCTGCCGCTGCAGCTCGATGTCGCCGATCCGGACTCCACCGCCTCGCTGATCGAACGCATGCCCGAGGGATGGCGCAACATCCACGGCGCCGTGGTCTGTGCCGGCCACGATGTCGGCGGACGCGCCCGCTTCGATCAGGCCGACGCCGAGACCTGGGCCAACATCATCGAGACCAACGTGAACGGCACCATCCGGGTCTGCCGTGCGGTGATCGACCAGATGGCGACGCGCGGGACCGGTCATATCGTCACCCTCGGCTCGACCGCGGGGCTCCGGGTCTATCCCGGCGGCAGCATCTACAACGCCTCGAAATTCGCCGTCCGCGCCTTCACCGACGGCCTCCGGCTCGATTTCGGCAAGACCGATATCCGGGTGACGGAAGTCCTGCCCGGCCTCACCCGCACCGAGTTCGCGGAGAGCCGTTGGGGCGACGGCGACCGTGCGACCGAGTTCTACGACAACGCCCCGGGAACGCTCGCACCGGAAGAGATTGCGGATGCGATCCTCTACGCGATGACGGCACCGGCAGGCGTCAATGTCTCGCAGATCCTGGTGGAACCGACACGCATCTAGGAAAAAAGAAGGCCGCCGGACATCGCAGCCCGGCGGCCTTTTGTTTGATGGAGTGGTCCTACTTCGCCTTAGGCTCGCTCATCAGTCCCTTGACCAGCGAGACACAGCCGAGCAGCAGCACCACCGCGAACGGCAAGCCGGTCGAGACCGAGGCCGCCTGCAGCGCGCCGAGCCCGCCGCCGAGCAGCAGCGCGATCGCGACCATGCCTTCGAAGGTCGCCCAGAAGATCCGCTGCGGGACCGGGGCGTCGACCTTGCCGCCGGCTGTGATCGTGTCGATGACCAGCGAGCCGGAGTCGGACGAGGTCACGAAGAACACGATCACCAGCACGATGCCGATGAAGGAGGTGATGCCCGCGAGCGGAAGCTGTTCGAGCATGGTGAAGAGCTTCAGTTCGAGCGCCGCGTCTGCGATCTCCTGATGCCCCGCCTGAAGCAGCGACAGCGCGGTGCCGCCGAAGGCCGTCATCCAGAGCACGGAAACGATAGACGGCACGATCAGCACGCAGAACAGGAACTCGCGCACGGTCCGGCCGCGGCTGACCCGGGCGATGAACATGCCGACGAACGGCGACCAGGAAATCCACCAGGCCCAGTAGAACGAGGTCCAGCCCTGGGAGAAATTCGCGTCGTCGCGGCCGAACGGATTGGAGAGCTCCGGCAGATACTGCAGATAAGCGCCGAGATTGCCGAAGAACCCGGTGACGATGGCGAGGGTCGGGCCGACCACGATGATGAAGCCGAGCAACAGGATGGCGAGTATCATGTTGATCTCGGAGAGCCGCTTCACTCCGGCGTCGAGGCCGGCGACGACGGACACCAGCGCGATGCCCGTGATGCCGGAAATCAGCACCACCTTGGAGGTGTCGCTCACCGGAATGCCAAAGAGGAAGTTGAGCCCCGCATTGGCCTGTTCCGCCCCGATGCCGAGGGAGGTCGCAAGCCCGAACAGGGTCGCGAAGACCGCCAGCGTGTCGATGATATGGCCGGTCCAGCCCCAAACCCGCTCGCCGAAGATCGGATAGAAGATCGAGCGTATGCTGAGCGGCAGCCCCTTGTTATAGGCGAACAGCGACAGGGCCAAGGCCACGACGGCATAGATCGCCCACGGATGCAGGCCCCAGTGGAAGATCGTCGCGGCCATGCCCAGGCGCTGGGCCTCCGCGGCGTCACCCGCCGCGCCGGCAAGCGGCGCCCAGCTGTCCGGCGCGCCCGCTCCGTCCGCCACGGACGAGGAGAAATGCGAGATCGGCTCGGAGACCCCGAAGAACATCAGGCCGATGCCCATCCCGGCCGCGAACAGCATCGCGAACCAGCCGGGATAGGAATAGTCCGGTTTCGCTTCGGTTCCGCCGAGCCGGATCTTGCCGAGCGGCGAGACGATAAGCGCCAGCGTCAGCACGACGAATACGTTCCCGGCCAAGAGGAAGAACCAGTCGAAACCGGATGTGAGGGTCGGCCGCAGCCACCCGAAGAACGCCCCCGCCTGTTCCGGCAGGGCCAGTGAATAGAACACCATCAGGATGATGCTGCCCGCAGAGATCGCGAATACCGGGTTATGGATGTCCATCCCGAACCGGCCGATCTGCGGCTGTATGTTGTGTTGACCGACTTCGTAGTCGGTATCGATAACGTTCGCGTCCCCGTCGGGGCCGCGATCTGCTACGTCGCTCATAATGCCTCCCCTGGCCGCCATTGGCTCGGCAGACCGGACTCATTTCAGGTCAAGGTCGGGATCCGGCACGCTGTCCGGACCGGCACGCCGCTTCCCGCGTGCTCTCTTTGCTGCCCGTCATTGTGCCAGTCAGGATGGTCGAGTCAAAAAAGCGGCTATATCCGCATTGCGACGCTTTCTCGATTTGGAGAGCTGGAAATACCCGCAAATCGCGTCTGATCTCGGTCAAATTAAGGGTTCAGCGCCTTTTCGGAAAATGTCCCCTTGGCGTCATATTGCGCCAATTCCGACACGACCCAGTCATCGAAGGCCAGAATCAGCGAATCGGATGCCTTCTCGCGCGGATAGACCAGGAAATATCCGGCATCCTCATCGATCCTGACGTCGGAAAGCGGAACCAGCATACCTTTCTTGAGCTCGTCGAGCGCCAAGGCCGGCCGCGCCAGGACGGCCGCCTGTCCGGCCACCGCGACATTCAGGATCGTCGCCGCATCATAATAAACCGCTCCCCGCCTGAACTGCGTCCCTCCGGCTCCGGCCGCGTCGAACCAGGTGCGCCAGAAGAGCGTCGTATCCTCGTGATGCAGGGGGAGTTGCGCGATCCGTTCCGGCGAAAGCGGCAGGTCCGACAGCGCGATACCTTCCCGCTCGAGCAGGATCGGGCTTGCCAGCGGCTGGGCATATCCCGGCATGAGCTTCTTCGAAACGGTGCCGGGCCAGTCGCCGCGACCGAAGCGGAGCGCGATATCGACGCCGTCGGTGGTGAAGTTCGACAGCGTCACGGAATGGTGAATATGCACTTCGACATCCGGCTGCAGCGCGGTGAAGCCGGCCAGTCTCGGCACCAGAAGCCTGTAGGCGACCGACGGCGCCGAAGAAACCGTCAGCACCCGCTGGCTCGCATCGTGACAGATTTCCTCCACCGCGCCCGCGATGGTGTCCAGAGCGGCGGATACGGACGCCAGCAGGCGTCGCCCCGTCGCCGTCGGCCGGATCGTCCGCCCGACCCGGTCGAAGAGCGCAAGGCCGAACCATTCCTCGAGCGCGCGGATCTGATGGCTGACCGCCGCATGGGTCACGTTCAGCTCGTCCGCGGCCTTGCTTACGCCGCCGAGACGGGCCGCCGCCTCGAAGGCCCGGAGCGCGGTCAAGGGGGGAAGTCTCCTGCTCATAATATGTAAAAATAACTAACATAATAGGTGAAAATCAATCATTTGTTCTTGCGTCTTTTCCGAACGATATTCCCTGTCATGAAGTGAGTGACGGACACACGAACGAGTGAGGAAAAGTTATGCAACATGCTCTTTACCTATTCCTGAACGGCGCCGGCGGACTGACCCACGACGTCACCGTCTGGAAAGAATTCGCCCGCGGCCAGGCCGGGCGGAGAAGCGACGTCACCGAAGCCGTAGAGACGCCGTCCCGTTTTGCCTCTCTCGGCGATGCGGCGGAACAGCTCCGCCGGCTTTCGCGACAGGCCAAACTGACCGCTCAGGAAGCCAAACTGCTCTGCAAGGCGCTGACCATCGTCGAAACCGAAGCGGACTCACGCCGCCAGCCCGCATGACCGAGGGCTTCCATCGTAAAATACAAAAACGGGCCATGCTCAACGCATCGCCCGTTTTTTCTTATCCGCAGACTCGCTGTCAGCGTTTCAGGTTCAAGGTCCGGAGCTCGCAGAAGGGCGAATGTTTCGACACGATGGTGTCGGACCTACGCGCCAGGATATCCGCCTGGGCGACCGTATAGCCCTGCGCCTCGACCAGCTTCACGATTTCCAGCAGATAATCGAGGTCCGCCTCGACGCGCGAGAGACGCCCGGCAGCGCGGGCGAGCGCTGTCCCCGCTTCGCTCAGGCGATAACAAGGTAGCGTCAGGTCCGCTGCCGGATCGTCGTGGCTGACCCGCACGACCTTGTCGGCATAAAGCAGGTTGGTCGTGAAATGGTCTTCCCTCTGCGAGCTGAAGACCTTGCTGAGGTCCCGGTTTGTCCGGAGCAGGCCGTATTCCTCCAGCAGCAGGATGCAGTCGCCGGTCAGTTCCCGCGCGCCGAAGAACTCGTCGGACAGCCGGACCAGGAAGTTGTTGATCCGAAACTTCGCGAGGATCGCCACCCAGCGGATCATGGCGCGATTGAGCGTGCTCATGACACGGAATGTCACCGGCGGGACAGCGCCGCTCTCTTCCGCCTCCAGCGCCAGCAAAGCCGCCCACATTTCCTGGCCGGCGCGGTCGCCGCAATCGGATGCGGCCTCGATGAAGCGCACGCTCCAGTCCGGATCGACATGCCCGTCCGCGTCCGCATTGTCCTTCAGCATGGTCATGGCGAGGGAGAAAATCGCCTCGATATTCTGCTGCCGGCGGAGGTCGCGCTCGCTGACCCGGGCCGCAGCGCGCTCGATAAGTCCGCTTTCCTCACGGTCGTCGCCATTGCGCACGGCGTCCAGCCAGCTCCGCCCGCTGGCGCCGAGGCCGTAGGCGAGCATTTCGCTGAATCTGAGGCACGCGGGATCGAAAGACGTCGCCGCCGGTTTCTTCGACCGGCTCTTGGCCCGTCCCGCGGCGGAAGTCTTGCGGTCTGCTTCGGTCATGCACAGAGCCTTACTGTTACCGGCGGAAGCCTAGCACGGTTTTCGCGCGGCAATTAAGTATTCCTGATTCCCGTCTGTTCCGGAAATCGGCGAGTCCGTAGCGCCGCATACCTGCCAGCCCGCGCCCTGCTCGAGCCATCCGCCGATCTCTTCCAGCGCATCCCGTCGCGCGCGCTCGTCCCGCACGATCCCGCCGCGGCCGATCCGCGCCCGGCCGACCTCGAACTGTGGTTTGACCAGCGCGATCAGCCCGGCGCCCTCTCCCGCACAGGCAAGCGCCGCCGGCAAGGCCAGCTTCAGGGAGATGAAACTGACGTCGGAAACGATCAGCCCGACCGGCTCCCCGATCATCTCTGGTGTGAGATCGCGAATATTCAGATGTTCGTAGACCACGACCCTGCTGTCGTCGCGCAGGCGCGGTATCAGCTGGCCGTGCCCGACATCGACGGCATGGACACGGCGCGCACCGCGATCGAGCAGGACATCGGTGAAGCCACCGGTAGAGGCACCGACATCGAGGCAGATCTTCTCCGCCGGATCGATCGCGAAATGATCAAGCGCATGAACAAGTTTCAGCGCCGCGCGGGAGGCCCAGCGATGCGCCGTTTCAGCCAGCGCCAGCACCTGTGCCGGAGAGATCTTTGCCGCCGCTTTGGTCACCACGATGCCGTCGACGATCACGTCTCCCGCCTCGATCAATTGCCGCGCGCGGCTGCGGCTGTCGACAAGCCCGCGGCTCACGAGCGCCGTGTCGAGGCGTTCGGAAGGCGTTTTGGAAGACATGAGGGAACTCAGGCGCGGGCGGGTGCCGAGGCCCTGTCGACGCCGAGCGCGGCCAGAACGGTGTTCGTGATGCCTTCCGCATCGAGCCCGGCCAGATGGTACTGCCGGGCCGGCGCATCGTGATCGAGGAACAGGTCGGGCAACACCATCGGCCGGACCTTGAGACCGGACTCGAGCAGACCGTCCTCGGCCAGTGCGTGCAGCACCTGGCTCGCAAAGCCGCCGATGCTGCCTTCCTCGACGGTAATCAGGACCTCGTGCTCCGCAGCGAGACGGCGCAGCATGTCCCGGTCCAGCGGCTTGGCGAAGCGCGCGTCGGCCACTGTGGTTGAAAGCCCTCGCGCCGCCAGTTCATCCGCCGCGACAAGGCATTCCTGCAGCCGGCAGCCGAGCGACAGAAGCGCGACCCTGGTGCCTTCACGCACGATCCGACCCTTGCCGATCTCCAGCACGTCGCCGCGCGCCGGCAGCTCGACGCCGACACCCTCGCCGCGCGGATAGCGGAATGCGCTCGGACGATCGTCGATCGCCGCGGCGGTCGCGACCATACGGACCAGTTCCGCCTCGTCCGACGGCGCCATGATGACGAAATCCGGAAGGCACCCGAGATAGGCGAGGTCAAAAGCCCCGGCATGGGTCGCTCCGTCGGCTCCGACGAGACCCGCGCGATCGATGGCGAAGCGCACCGGCAGCTTCTGGATCGCGACATCGTGCACAACCTGGTCGTAGCCGCGCTGCAGGAAGGTTGAATAGATCGCCACGAAGGGCTTCATGCCCTCGCAGGCCATGCCGGCCGCGAAGGTCACGGCATGCTGCTCGGCAATACCCACATCGAAGCTGCGCTTTGGAAAGGCCTTGGCGAACTTGTCGAGCCCCGTTCCGGACGGCATGGCCGCCGTCACCGCGACGATGCGCTCGTCTTCCCGCGCCTCCGTAACCAGCGCGTCGGCAAAGACCGCGGTATAGCTCGGCGCATTCGAGACCGGTTTCTTCACCTCGCCGGTCACAACGTCGAATTTCGGCACCGCGTGATACTTGTCCGCCGCCGGCGCTCCAAAGGGATGGCCCCGCCCCTTTTCGGTCACGACATGCAGCAGCACGGGGCGGTCGCGGTCCATGTCGCGGACATTACGGAGCACGGGCAGCAGATGATCGAGATTGTGCCCGTCGACCGGCCCCACATAGTAGAAGCCGAGTTCCTCGAACAATGTGCCGCCGGTGACCATGCCACGGGCGAATTCCTCGGCCCGGCGCGCGGTCTCCTCCATCGGCTTCGGCAGGTTCTGGGCGAACTGCTTGGCGAGATCGCGCAGACTGCGGAACGGCTTCGAGGAAATTAGCTGCGAGAGATGCGCGCTCAGCGCTCCCACCGGCGGCGCGATCGACATGTCATTGTCGTTCAGGACGACGATCATACGGTTGCGCAAGGCACCCGCATTGTTCATCGCCTCGTAGGCCATGCCGGCGCTCATCGCGCCGTCGCCGATCACCGCGACGACATTGAAATCCTCGCCCTTCAGATCCCGCGCCACCGCCATGCCGAGGCCCGCGGAGATCGAGGTCGAACTGTGTGCGGCGCCGAACGGATCATATTCGCTCTCGGAGCGCTTGGTGAAGCCGGACAGCCCGCCGCCCTGACGCAGGGTGCGGATGCGGTCGCGGCGCCCGGTCAGGATCTTGTGCGGATAGGCCTGGTGGCCGACATCCCAGATCACCTTGTCTCGCGGCGTGTCGAAGACATTGTGGATCGCCACCGTCAGCTCGACCACGCCGAGCCCGGCGCCGAGATGCCCGCCGGTTACGGAGACCGCGTCGATGGTCTCGCGACGCAGATCCTCCGCCAGCTGTTTCAGCTGCGGGTCTGTGAAGGACCGCATATCTGCGGGAACGCGAACTCGGTCCAGAAGCGGGGTTCTGCGGTCAGGCATGTCCAAATCAGCGCGGTGGCTCAATGCGTACGATCGACGACATAGGCGGCGACCTGTTTCAGAAGGTCTGCCCGATCACCGAATAAATCAAGGGCGCGGGCCGCCTGTTCCGCCAGCAGCTTCGCCTGAGCGCGGGCCCGTTCGGGCCCGAGGATGGAGACGAAGGTCGCTTTTCCGGCGCTCGCATCCTGCCCGACGGGCTTGCCGGTGGTGTTGGAATCCCCCTCGTAATCGAGCAGATCGTCCGCGATCTGGAAGGCGAGCCCGAGCTCCTGCGCAAAGGAATGCAGCGCATGGGTATGACGTTTGGTCGCGTGTCCCATGATCGCGCCCGAGGTCGCGGCGAAGGCGAAGATCTCGCCCGTCTTCATGCGCTGCAGCCGGGTGATCGCCGAAATATCGATCTCCTCGTCCTCGGCGAGCAGGTCGATCATCTGGCCGCCGACCATGCCGGTACCGCCCGCCGCCCTCGCGAGGCCGGCAACCAGTTGGGCGCGGACCCAGGCGTCGGAACTGGTCTCTTCCGCAGACAGCACCTCGAAGGCCAGAGCCTGCAGCGCGTCGCCCGCGAGGATCGCGGTTGCCTCGTCGAACTTCTTGTGACAGCTCGGCCGACCGCGGCGCAGATCGCTGTCATCCATCGCCGGCAGATCGTCGTGAATCAGGGAATAGCAGTGCATGAATTCCACCGCCGCGCCGACGCGGTAAGCGCAACGCGGATCGACGGCGAAGAGCTTGGCCGACTGCTGGACGATGAATGGACGCAGCCGCTTGCCGCCTCCGAGGCAGGAATAACGCATCGCCTCGAACAGGCGCGCCTCGGCATCGTCGGCCTCTGGCAACAGGAATTCCATTACGCGCTCGACCTCGCGCGCGCAGCTCGCGATCGCGTCCTTAAGATCGGTCATGTCCGGTATCGGTCCTGCTCAGTCTTTGACGGAAATATGGATCAGCTGTCGAACGGTTCGGCGGAAAGAGCGCCATCGCCGTCCGGGCGCCGGATCTTTTCAACCTTCATGCGCGCTTCGTCCAGCTTCTTCTGACAATGGGCCTTGAGTTCCGCTCCGCGCGCATAGGCATTGATGGCATCATCCAGGGTACCGCTGCCGGATTCGAGCTTGCCGACGATCGCTTCAAGCTGTTCCAGCGCTTGCTCGAAGCTGAGGGCACCGATTTCTGCGGATGTGTTTTCGCTCAAGAGGCATCTCCTTCGGACCGTTGCCCGACAATAGTTCCCGCCCGCCCGCGTTACAAGGCCGGGCGGGCTCGGTCCGCACTCAGGCTTTCATCAGCGTCCGGACATGCGCCGCCGTCGAATTCGCCAGCGCTTCGAGGTCGTAACCGCCCTCCAAAACCGAGACAATCTTCCCGTCGCAGACGAGATCCGCGACACGCATGAGCTCCTCGGTTACCCAGGCGAAGTCCTCCTCGGTGAGGCAGAGTGAGGCGAGCGGATCGTCGATATGGGCATCGAACCCGGCCGAGATCATGAGAAGCTCCGGATGGAAATCGATCAGCTTCGGGGAAATGATCTCGCTGATCGCCGCGCGGAACTGCTCGCTGCCCGCCATCGGAGGCAGCGGCACGTTGCAGATGTTGCCGACGCCGCGCTCGTTTTGTTTCCCGGTTCCCGGAAACAGCAGCGTCTGATGCGTGGAGGCGTAGAAGACGCCGCCGTCGGCCTCGAAGATCGCCTGGGTTCCGTTGCCGTGATGCACGTCGAAATCGACGATCGCGACACGGCGCAGCCCATGCACGGCCCGCGCCTGCTCGGCCCCGACCGCGATCTGGTTGAAAAAGCAGAACCCCATGGGCGTGCGCGGCTCGGCATGGTGTCCCGGCGGCCGCATGGCGCAGAAAGCGTTCTTCGCCTCACCGCCGAGCACCGCGTCGACCGCCGCGCAGGCCGCGCCGGATCCGCGCAGGATCGCGTCGCCAGTTCCCGGTGTCATCACCGTGTCGCCGTCGAGATGCCGCTCGCCGCTTTCAGGTACGGCATCGAGGATCGCCTCGACATAATCCAGCGGATGCGCGCGGGCGATCTGTTCCACGGTCGCTTTCGGCGCCTCGCGGCGCTCGATCGCCGCGAATTCCTCCGCGTCGAGCGCGTTCAGAATGGCCTTCAGACGAGCCGGATGCTCCGGATGCATGCGGCCCGGATCGTGGCCGAAACAATCCGCATGGGTGAAAAGCATCGTCGTCATTTCCGTCCCTCCCCAACGTTACGCCGACTTCCACGACGAACAATGCCGCGCCGACCGTTCTTAGCAAGAACGCCGCCGCACCTTCCAGCGTCAACTTGCCGCGATCCGGAACGGATCCATCTTAGAAACGATTGCGATAAAGACCGGCGCCCGGCAAGATCGTGGTTACCGCGTTCGTAACCTTTTCCCGGAAGAAATCACCGACACGGGTCGCTTCAACAATTTGGCGTCGGAAGGCGTGTGCACAATGCCGTCTGTCTTGAAGTCTCTGCGCCGCGGCATCGTCCCGGCTTTCCTTTCGCTCTCCATCCTCGTTCCTTGCATTCCGCCTGCATTCGCCCAGGGCAAGGCGAGTCCGGTCGAAGTTGATGAAGTCCGCGAGGAGCAATTGACGCAGACGGCTCCCGCCACCGGGCGTTTCGTGGCTCTCGAACTCGGTCCCGTCGCGACCAGGGTGTCGGAGCGGGTCGAGGAGATTTCCGTGCGCGCCGGGGACAGGGTCAAGAAAGGCGATGTGATCGCACACCTGGCCGACAACCGGCTGCGGGCAGAGCGCAGCCTCAGGGCCTCGGAGGTCAAGAAGGCCGAGGCGCAGCTCGCGCGCGCGTCTGCGAACCGCGCCAAGGCCGAGCAGACACTGGCCCGCACCGAACAGCTCCGTGGCTCGAACGCATTCCGCAAAAACGCCCTCGAAGACGCCCAGCGGGATCTGGAAGCGGCAGCGGCCAGCTTTGCCGAGAGTGAAGCCGAGACGGCGCGTGCCAGTGCGGAACTTCAGCTGGCCGAGATCGCACTCGCGGACGCAAGCATTCGCGCACCCTTTTCCGGGGTCGTGCTCGCCCGGCATGTGGTTGCCGGCGACCATGTGCAGGTTGGCGGAGCGATCGTCACCCTGATGAACGACGAAGCGCTGGAAATCGAGGCGGACGTGCCCTCGCAACGGCTCTCGGGTCTCGCGCCCGGAGGACTTGTTGGCGTGCAGCTCCAGGACGGACGGCGTCTCAATGCCACGGTGCGCGCGATCATTCCGGAGGAAAACCCGCGCACCCGGACCCGCGCCGTGCGTTTTACCCCGGAACTGACGGAAGACGCGGTCCGGATCGCCGAAAACCAGGGCGTCACGATTTTCATACCGGTCGGCATGGAGCGTACTGTGATCAGCGTCCACAAGGACGCGCTGCTGCTCGACAGCGCCAAGCCCCGCGTCTATCTGGTTCAGGATGGCAAGGTGCAGCCGCGCACGATCGTCATCGGCGAGTCCCTCGGCAACCGGTTCGAAGTGCTGGAAGGCCTCTCCCCCGGCGATAAGGTCGTGATCAAGGGCAATGAACGTCTGCGCCCGGGACAGCCTGTAGCTGTCCAGGTAAAGGGATAATGCCATGAACGGCCTGATCCGGGTCTCGATCGACCGTCCTGTCGCCGTTGTCGCCGTCGTGCTGATGGTCGTGATGTTCGGCATCGTCGCATTGATCAACATCCCGATCCAGCTGGCGCCCGACGTGAACCGCCCGGTGATCACCGTGACCACGCAATGGAATGGCGCCGCGCCGGCGGAGATCGAACGCGAGATCATCAATCGGCAGGAAGACGAGCTTCGCGGTCTCGAGGGACTTGAATCCATGATTTCCCGTGCCGAGGACGGCCGCGGACGGATCGAGCTCGAATTCACCCCGGGCAACGACATGGACAAGGCCCTGCTGCTGGTCGCCAACCGGCTCGACCGCGTCGGCGGCTATCCGGACGAGGCCGACGAGCCGACCTTCCAGACCTCAGGCTCGGAAGACAACGCCATCGCCTGGGCCGTGATCATGCGGAACGACGGCAACGAGGCACCGATCCACACCTTCGGCGATTTCGCCGAGGATTTCGTGAAATCGCGCATCGAGCGCATCCCCGGCATCGGCGAGGCGCGCATTTACGGCGGTGCCGAACGGGAAATGCAAGTCGTCGTAGAGCCGCAGCTGCTGGCGCAGTACCAGCTGACCATCCCGGACGTGCTGCAGGCGCTGCGCGAGGCCAACGCCTCGATCTCCGCCGGCGCGGTCGAGGAAGGCAAGCGCCGGTACGTGGTCCGCACCGAGGGCGACTTCGAGACCATGGAGGACGTCCGCCGGGTCGTGCTGCGCTCGATCGAGGATCCGATGACCGGTCGCGTCGCGCGCGTCACGGTCGCGGACGTGGCCGAAGTCCAGATGGGCTACAAGGAGCCGGTCGCCCGTATCCGCCAGTTCGGCATTCCGGCCCTCGGCGTGCCGATGTACCGCGAGACCGGGGCCAATGTCATCGAGGTCATGGAGGAGGTCCGCGCGACCCTGAAGGAGCTGAACGAGACGCTTCTGCCCAGCCGCGGGCTCCGCATCGTCCAGGTTTATGACGAAACGACCTACATCGATTCAGCGATCGAGCTGGTGCGGCAGAATATCTGGGTCGGGGGCATGCTCGCAGCTCTCGTGCTCTACCTCTTCCTGCGCAGCGGCAGTGCGACACTCGTTGTCAGTCTCGCCATCCCGGTCTCGGTGATCGGGTCCTTCGTCGCGATGGCGGCGCTCGGCCGCTCGATCAATGTAATCTCGCTCGCCGGTTTCGCCTTCGCCGTGGGCATGGTGGTGGATGCCGCGATCGTCGTCCTCGAGAACATCTTCCGGCTGCGGCAGAACGGCTTCGACCAGCGCGAGGCCTCCTATCTCGGCGCGCAGCAGGTCTGGGGCGCGGTTCTGGTCTCCTCGCTGACCACGGTCATGGTGTTCATCCCGATCCTGGTCATGGAACTGGAAGTCGGGCAGCTCTTCCGGGATATCGCGGTCGCGATCTCGGTGGCGGTCTGTCTGTCCCTGGTGGTTTCGGCCACCGTGGTGCCTGCGCTCGCCAGTCGTCTGCTGAAGAAAAACGTGACCGAGATTTCCGCCTCGCGGCGGATCCCGCTGCTGGACGGCTTTGCCAGCGGCTTCGTTGCCGTCGCGCTCAGGCAGACACGGGCGGTGGTCCGCAATCGTGCCTTCGCCGTCGCCGTCATCGCGGGGATGACGGGCAGCGGCATCGCGGTCACCTGGGCGATGCTGCCCCAGCTCGACTATCTGCCGGACGGCAACCGCAATCTGATCATCGGGTACGTCCAACCCCCGCCCGGCTACAATCTCGACACCATGGCCGCGATCGCCCAGAAACTCGAGAACACGACAAAACCGCTCTGGGACTTCGAGGAAACGCGCAGCAATGCCGACGACGGCACGCCCATGCTGTCCCGCTTCTTCTTCGTCGCCTTCCGGGCCAACGTCATCGTCGGTGCGGCGGCGGTCGACCCGGGGCAGGCAAAGGCTCTGATTCCGGTGCTGCGGCGTTCGCTTTTCTCCGAGCCGGGAACCTTCGGCTTCTTCCGTCAGACCTCACTGTTCGGGCGCGGGGTCGGCGGAACGAGCGCGATCGACCTCGACATTTCAGGCGGCGAGCTGGAGGAGCTGGCGGAAGTCGCCCAGACCGTCTTCCGACGCGTAAGCGACGTCTTCCCGCGAGAGGAAGGCACACAGGTTCGCCCTCAGCCCTCGCTCTCTCTCGGCGCGCCGGAAGTCAGGGTCCTGCCGAACCGGACGCTGCTCGCCGACAACGGCGTGACCGCGCGCAATCTCGGGGTCACGGTCGACGCCTATAACGACGGAGTGCGGGTCGCGGAAATCACCGTCCAGGGCGAACGGATCGACCTGACGCTGCAGGGGCCGGAACGGCATATCCTGGAAACCCAGGGCGTACGCAACCTTCCCGTCGTCACCAGCGAAGGCACGATCGTTCCCGCCGGCTCACTCGCCGAAGTGGTCGTGACAACGGGTCCGACCGAAATCCGTCATGTCGAACGGCTGCGCACCATCACGCTCGTTGTCTCGCCGCCGTCCGGCATGCCGCTGGAAGCCGCGCTCAACCGGATGCGCGACGAGGTGATCGCGCCCTTGCAGGACGAAGGCCTGCCCCCCGGCGTCAGCATCCGGATGTCCGGAACCGCCGACAAGCTGGCGCAGACCTGGAACGAGATGGTGCTCGATCTGATCATGGCGCTGGTCATCGTCTATCTGGTGATGGCCGTACTGTTCGAGAGCTTCTTCTACCCGCTCGTGATCATCTTCTCGGTGCCGCTCGCGACCGCGGGCGGGGTCGTCGGCCTTGCCGCACTCAATGTCTTCACGCGACAGAATCTCGACATGCTCACCCTGCTCGGCTTCGTCATCCTGATCGGCATCGTGGTGAACAACGCGATCCTGCTGGTGCACCAGACCCTCTATCACATACGCGAGGAGCGGATGGAGGCCGGCGCCGCCATCATCGAGGCCACGCGCAACCGGATACGGCCGATCTTCATGTCGACGCTGACCAGCGTGCTCGGGATGCTTCCGCTGGTGATCTTCCCGGGTGCCGGCTCGGAGCTCTATCGGGGCCTCGGTTCGGTCGTGATCGGCGGACTGGCACTTTCCGCTCTCCTGACGCTCGCGATCATTCCGCCGCTTCTCTCCCTGACCGTCGGATTGCTCGAATCAGCCCCGCAAACCGGGCCGAGCGCGGAAACGGGGGCAAAACAGGCGGCAGAGTAGCGGCGGTGGCCCCGCCCAGCGAAACAACCGGGGCTTTGGCATCGCATTAATCATTTATTATGCGATCGCAAGACACTGTATTCGGGGTTTAATTTTGCTGGGCGCTGCGCCTTTCTCCTGAAGGGGCTGACGCTCTTCGTGCTTCCACGCCGGTCATCCGACGGCTATTGTTCCGGGTGAATTTCGAGTTACTTGGACCGCCCCGGGACAAGGGCCACACTAAAATGGGACATGGCTCACCGAGATGACGCCGCAGGAAATAGCCACCATCCTCGACGAGCATGAGAAATGGCTCAGTCGGGCGCATAGCGGAGCGCGAGCCAATCTCGCGCGTGCGAACCTTTCGGGCTTCACGCTCGAGAAAGTCAATCTCAAGTCGGCCAAGCTGTCCGGGGCCAATCTCGAAAAAACCATTCTCGCCGGAAGCAACCTCAGCAATACGGATCTGTTCTGCGCCGTGCTCGACGGTGCCGATCTCCGCAATGCGGACCTGCAGAACGCCGATCTCCGGGGCGCCAGCATCCGCAATGTCGCGTTCAAGGGCGCCAACCTCGTCGGCGCGGACTTTCGCGGCGGAACGCTCATGTTCGGCTCGGACGACGAGGACGGAGAGCGGAAAAGCCCGACCTCGAACCAGCAGGGTGCCGATCTCAGCTATTCCGCCATGCCGAACGCGCAGCTCGCGGGCGCGCATCTCGCCGGGGCCAATCTCTCGGGCGTCAACCTGCGCAAGGCAGACCTGAAGGGCGCCGACCTGTCCGGATGCATCCTCGTGGAAGCGGATCTCTCTGGCGCAGACCTGCAGGATGCGAACCTCAAAGGCGCCATCCTCGACAACACCATTCTGAAGCACGCCAACCTCTCGGGCGCCAATCTGGACGGCTGCGACCTCTCGGCCGCGGACGTGACCGGCGCCAACATGGTCCGGCACGAGGACTCGCTGCCCTTCGAGGTGCGCGAAGTGCTGAACATGCACTATGTCTGGATCCGCGAGGACGGCCGCCTCGGTGACCGCGCTATTCTGAAAGGCACGGATCTGAGCTTCATCGACCTGTCGGCCGTCAACCTGTCCGGCGCCGATCTGCACGGCGCCAATATCAGCGGCGGCAACCTTTCGAATATCCTGCTCGTGATGTCCGATCTGTCCTCGACCAACCTCAAGGGCACCAATCTCAGCGGGGCGACGCTCGAGGGTATCAACCTCGCAAATGCCGACATGACGGAAGCCGATCTTTCCAATGCGATCATCGCGCCGGTCGATCTGAAGGACTCGAAAGGCAAGGTCACCGGCCGCAAATGGCCCGCCAACCTGTCCGGCGCCAAGCTCGTCCAGGCCAATCTGAAAGGCGCGGATCTGCATAATGCCAATCTGGCCGGAGCGGATCTGACGGGCGCCAACCTCGCCGGAGCCGACATGAGAGGGGTTAACCTGACGGATGCCGTGTTCCAGCCGGAGCAGCTCGACTCAGCGAAAACCGATCAAAAGGAGAAAAACTCCGACTGAGGATTGCGGTCGGCGCGCCCCTTCGGAATCGAGCCGCCAAATACAGTCCCAATGGAATTTCCCCTTGACCCGCCGGCCCTTCGCCATGCGAATTCAGGATTGAAGGCACATTCCGGCTATCGATTTCACAGCGACCGGTAGGGAATCACCCCGTATTGATGAGTGAAGAGCAAAAAGCGGAACAACTTGCGTATTTGAGCGAGGAAATCGAGCGTCTCATCGACCGCGTTGCGACGGATGTGCGAGAACAGCGGGGCGAGCATGAAGAGCAGCGGGCCAGTAGTTTTGTGATTTACCTGCTCAGGAATTCCGACAAATCTCCCGTGGCGAGCCTCCGCCTCAGGGAATCCGGAATAGCCCCGGACGACATCAGCGGGACAGACGGTTTTTCGGCTCTGAAGAACTATTGCGAACGCCTCAGTCTTCAGGCGCGAGTTGAGGATACCATCCGCCCGTCCCGGGAAATCGCGGATCCATGTCTCGGAATCATCGTGGACGGATGGCAATGATGGTGCTTGACCTGTTAGAAGCCTTGTACAATGCATCGACGTGTCCGCTTCGCGGCGGCCCCGAATGTTTGGAAAGTGGCCGGAGCCGATGACGCCGGACGATATTCTGAAAGCGATCGAGAGCCACGAGCAGTGGCTAAAGCGGAAGCCGGGCGGCGTCCGCGCGGATCTGTCGGGTCTCGACATCACGGGCTTCCAGCTTGCCCGTGTGAACCTGCAGTCTGCGCGACTGTCCGGGACGAATTTCTCTAACACGTTCCTTTCCGGGGCCGATCTCAGCTACGCGGACCTGTTCTGCGCCAATCTCGACAATACGGACCTCTCGAATGCGGTGCTGATGCGCGCGGACCTGCGCGGCGCCACCATCCGCTCCTCAAATCTCGCCGGCGCCAACCTGAAGGAAGCCGACATGCGCGGCGGGGCGATCATCAACGATCTTACCGGCGAACGTCCGACCTTCATCCGCGCGGACATGTCCTCCTCGACGATGGACGAAGCGGATATCAACAACGCCAATCTTTCGGGCACCGATCTTTCCGATGCCAGCATGATCGGCGCCAATCTCGAGAACACTCTGCTCTGCGGCGCGAATCTCTCAGGCGTCAATCTCGAGAACGCCAATCTGACCGGTGCGGATCTTTCCGGGGCCAACCTCGCAAAGGCGCGGATCGTCGGCGCGAATCTCAAGGGGGCCAATCTGCGCGGCGCGCTCGTGTCCGAGACCAGCTTCGCGAATTCGGACCTCAGCAGCGCGATTCTGGAGCGGGTCAATCTCTCGACCGCCGATCTCTCCGGCGCCCAGTTGGTGACCGAGAGCGGCGACCGCAGCCGGTCTCTGCGCGATATCGTCAACGATCACGAGCTCTGGATCAAGGAACAGGGCCGCGGCGGCACGCGGGCGCAGCTCGCTGGCGCGACACTGCGGGACGTCGATCTCTCCGACATCAACCTCTCGGGCGCCGATCTGCGCGAAGTCGATCTGACCGGCGCCAAGATGCGCCGGACGCAACTCGTGATGACCGATCTGACGGGCGCGAAACTGACCAGTGCGGACCTGCGCGACAGCGACCTTTCCGGCGCCAAGCTGATCGGCGCGGACTTGACGGACGCGCAGTTGAACGGTGCCCTGCTCTATCCGGTGGAACTGAAAGACGCGCACGGCAATCCGACCGGACGCTTCTGGCCCTCGGATCTCGAGAGCGCCCTGCTCCGGAACGCCGACCTTTCCGGCGCGCGCTTCAAGGGGGCGAACCTCGCCGAGACGGACATGAAAGGCGCCCGGACCCAGGGCGCCCAGTTCACCGATACGGCGCTCGACAAGGCCCTGATGGATCCGTAACGGCGCTCAAGCCGTCGCCATAACCGCCTTGAGCGCCGCCAGCGCCGTTTCGATTCCGCTCCGATCGACGTCGATATGCGTAACCGCGCGCATCCGCCGAGGCCCCATCGCGCCGATCCGGACACGGTGCTGCCGCATCAGCCGCTCCGAAAGCCCGGCCGCATCGAAAGCCGGCGTCGTGACATCGAAATAAACCATATTGGTCTCGATCTCCGAAACCTCGACGCTCAGCCCGTCGATCGCGGAAATCCCCGCGGCAAGGGTGCGGGCGTTCTCATGATCCACGGCGAGCCGGTCGATATGATGGTCGAGCGCATGAACACCAGCGGCAGCGATGATGCCGGCCTGACGCATCGCCCCGCCGAACTGGTGTTTGAACAGCCAGCTCCGCTCGATGAACTCCGCACTGCCAGCGAGCACGCCGCCGACCGGACAGCCCAGCCCCTTGGACAGATCGATCCAGAGGGAGTCGCAGAGTGCGCCATAGGCCGAGGCGGGGGTTCCGGACGCCACCACGGCGTTGAGCAAGCGCGCGCCGTCCATATGGACCTTCAGGCCGTGGCTGCGGGCGCAGTCGGCGACGTCCTTCACGGTCGCGAGCGGCCAGACCGCGCCGCCGCCGAGATTGGCGGTGTTCTCGATATTGACGAGACGCTGGCGCTGACCGTGATGCCCGCGCGGAACACGGATCACCGTCTCCAGGTCGGCGGCGGTGAAGATCCCGCGCCTGCCCCTGACGGTACGCACCATGGCTCCTGCGAGCGCCGCCGGACCGCCGGCCTCGAAATGCAGAGCATGCGCGCTCTCGTCGAGGATGATCTCCTCCCCCCGGTCGACCCAGACCCGGTAGGCGATCTCGTTGCACATTGTGCCGGACGGCAGGAAAACGGCCGCCTCCTTGCCGAGCAGTTCGGCCACGCGTGCGCAGAGGCGATTGACGGTCGGATCCTCCATCGCCTGCTCGTTGCCGACCTCCGCTTCGGCCATCGCCCGGCGCATCGCGGCGGTCGGACGCGAGACCGTGTCGCTGTAGAGATCGACGGCCGGTGCCACGATTTCGTTTGCAGTCATCTTCATTTCCCCCGGGAGACGGCGACCTCGCCTATTGAATGGTCACGGTGACATGCCAAACTAGAAGGCGGCAAGCGATGCCGCAAAGGAACAGGATTGCACATGGCCGATACGAATTCGAACAGCGGGCGGCAGGTCGCCCGGACGAGAGTTCTCCCCTTCTCGCTCGGACTGTCTGAGAACGACCGGTTGGCTGTTCACATCGTCTACGGCCTCTATGGCGCCGCGATCGTCTTCGGCGTTCCCTCGGTGCTCGGCGTGATCCTCGCCTATCTGAAACGGGCGGATCTCGAAGGCACGCCGCTCGCGGGACACATCACCTGGCAAATCAGGACTTTCTGGATCCAGCTGATCGCGACGGTACTGTTTGCCGCTTTCAGTGCGACCTTCGTCCTCATCCCGCTCGCCTGGCTCGTCGGCGGTGTCGGCTGGCTCTGGTTCGTCTACCGGGTGATCAAGGGCTGGATCCGGCACTCGAACGATCAAGACATCAAAGATCCCTTCGCGCTGTTCTGATCGCCGGCGGGCTATTCCAGCGGCTTGACCATCAGCGACACCTCCTTGGTGCCGCCTTCCGTCTCCTGGCGTCCGACCTCGTCGAAACCGTATTTGCGGTGAAACCGCATCGAGGCTTCATTCGAGGGTCGGACATTCACCTCACAGGCCAGCCGTTCGGCGCACCCAGCGGCAAAACCGGCGAAATCGTCATAGAGCCGGCGCCCGACGCCATGTCCGCGCGCCGCGGGCGAGACGACGATCCGGTCGACGTAGAGGAAAGACGGATACCGGGCGTCAAACCAGCGATAGTTGAGGCTGTCATAGGGCCGTCCGGGCAAAAATCCGATCAGGAATCCAGTAACCGCATCGCCGTCCCGCGCCAGCCGGAAGTAATCCGCCGTCTCAAGAAACCAGGAAAAGCCATCGAGATCGACGCTGTTCACGTGCGGCACCTCCGCCTCGTTCAGCAACCGCACAACGGCCATGTCTTCCCTCTGAGCGTCTTCAACGCGCATCGAATGTCCTTTTTTGAACAGTTCCGCAGAACATGATTCCTCTTTCGATATCAGCCTCGAAGACGGGCCGCATCTCGAAAAATCGCTTTCCGATAAAATCTTTGACATCCGCTTTGCCGGTTGCCCATGATGAGTGACAGTGAAGGAAACGCAGCATCCGGGCGGCATGTTCGAGTGAATATAGCCTCCGTCCGGAAAGAAGAACTTCTGCGTATCAAATCGAACGGGCGGGGATAATACGTAACCAACAAAGCCCGCATCTTGCGTTCGATTGTCAGGGAACTGCTTCGGAGGCGAAATGCCAGTCGGAATGTTCACGATTTTCTGAACATTCATGGCGATGTCATGTTTCATCTTCGGCCTAAAATGCTCTAAAAACGACACTTTAGATGTCGCAATCAGGGCATTATGATCCGGGCGAGCAAGATCGGAACACGCGCCAGAAAAACAGGGAGACTTGGAATGAACAGGGATTTGAAAGATCGCGCCGGCCGGCCGCTGAACAGCGCGGTCAGCGCGTGGGCTGCCGAGACCAAGGCAGGCAAGATGGACCGGCGCGAGTTTCTCGCGCTCGCAAGCGCATTCGGCGCGACCACGGCGACGGCCTACGGCTTGCTCGGGCTGAGCGCTCCGGCGAAAGCGCAAGGCACCCCAAAGAAGGGGGGCACGCTGAAGGTTTCGATGAGTGTTCGCCGAGTGGTTGATCCGCGGATCTTCGACTGGTCCGAAATGGGCAATGTCGCCCGGCAGATCTGCGAGACCCTCGTCGTCTACACCCCCTCCTACACGTTCGAGCCGGGTCTGCTCGAAGCCTGGGAGGTCAACGGGGACGCGACCGAATATGTCCTGAAGGTGCGCAAGGGCGTCACCTGGAACAACGGCGACACCTTCACTGCCGACGATGTGGTCTATAACCTCAATCGCTGGTGCGAGAAGAAGGTCGAGGGCAATTCGATGGCCGGCCGCATGGCCTCGCTGATCGACCCGAATACCGACAAGGCGCTCGACGGCGCGATCACCAAGGTCGACGATTACACCGTCAAGCTGACGCTGCCGAAGCCGGATATCAGCATCATCCCCGGCATGACCGACTACCCGGCCCTCATCGTCCACCGCGACTTCGACAAGAACGGTGCCGATCTCTCCAAGACTCCGGTCGGAACCGGCGCCTTCGAGCTGGAGAAACTCGAAGTCGGCGTCTCGGCCCGCTGCGTGCGCCGCAAGGACGGCAAATGGTGGGGCGGCGAGGCCTATCTCGACGCCATCGAATGGACCGACTACGGCACCGATCCCGCTGCTGAAGTCGCGGCGTTCGAGGCCGGGGACGTTCACACCAACTATCAGACCACGGCGGATTTCGTCGAAATCCTCGACAGCCTCGGCCTGAAGAAATCCGAAGCCGTGACGGCGGCGACGATCGTCGCCCGGATGAACGTCGCCAACAAACCGTATGACGACCAGCGCGTCCGTCAGGCCCTGCAACTCGCCGTCGACAATTCGGTGGTCCTGCAGATCGGCTACGGCAATGCCGGCACGCCTGCCGAAAACCATCATGTCGGCCCGATGCATCCGGAATATGCCAAGCTGCCGCCGATCAAGCGCGATCCGGATGCCGCGAAGAAACTGCTGGCGGATGCCGGCGCGGCCGATTTCGAGCATGAGCTGATCTCGATCGACGACGACTGGCGCAAGAATACCACCGATGCCATCGCCGCCCAGATCCGCGACGCGGGGATCAAGATCAAGCGGACGATCATTCCCTCGAGCTCGTTCTGGAACAACTGGACGAAATATCCGTTCTCGACCACGAACTGGAACATGCGTCCGCTCGGCGTGCAGGTGCTGGCGCTGGCCTACCGCTCCGGCGAGGCTTGGAACGAGGCCGGCTGGTCCAACGAGGAATTCGACAAGAAGATCGGCGAAGCCCTCGCGATCGCGGATGCCGACAAGCGCCGCGAAGTCATGGCGGACCTTGAGAAGATCCTCCAGGACTCCGGCATCATCATCCAGCCTTACTGGCGTTCGCTCTACAAGCACATGGCCGAAGAGGTCCGGGGCGACTCCATGCACCCGACCTTCGAGATGCATTTCAACAAGGTCTGGCTGGACGCCTGATCCGGGCCAAGGGCCGCTCCGCGTTTCGCGGGGCGGCCTTTTAACTTCCCGCACGGAAGACCAAAGGGCCCGCAAGAGCCCGCCCGTACGATGCAGTCGGGGGCGATATGCTGCAATTCATACTGAGACGTCTGGCGGTCATGATCGTGACGATGATCTGCCTGACGCTCGTGGTGTTCTATCTGGTCAATCTCGAGCCGAACCTGAAAAAACTCGCGCTCGAACAGAACAACAACCGCATGACCGAGGAAGCCGTCGAGAGCTGGCTGGAAAAAGAAGGCTACAGACGCCCTCTGTTGGAACGCTATGCGGAGTGGATCGGCAATGCGGCGACAGGCGATTTCGGACGCTCGACACGCTTCCGCAAGCCGGTCGCCGAAGTTCTCGCTCCGCGCATCGGCTATACCGGGACGTTGATGTTCTGGGTCATGATCACCATGGTCCCGACGGCGCTCATCATCGGCGTACTCGCAGGCATGCGCGAGGGTTCGAAGACGGACCGGAGTCTTTCGGTGGTCTCCATCGCCTCGACAGCGACACCGGAATACGTCTCGGGCATTCTCTTCACCGTTCTCTTCGCCTCCTGGCTCGGTGTCCTGAAGGGCGTATCCAAGGCCGGCGGCATCGATTTCAACAATTTCGCCCTGCCCGTCATGACAATGGCGATCTACGGCATGGGCTACATCGCGCGCATGACCCGGGCCTCCATGGCCGAGGTGATGACGGCGCAATATATCCGCACCGCGCGCCTCAAAGGCCTCTCCTTCCGCGCCCAGGTGCTGCGCCACGCACTCAGGAACGCACTGATCGCGCCCTTCACGGTGATCATGCTGCAGTTCCCCTGGCTTCTGACGGGCGTCGTGATCGTCGAAAAGCTCTTCAATTACAAAGGGTTCGGGTGGACTTTGGTGGAAGCCGCAGACAATAACGACATCGACCTGCTGCTAAGCTGTTCCCTCGTCTCCGTCGTCGTCGTGCTGCTGACGCAGCTCATTTCCGACATCGGGTACGCCTATCTCAACCCGCGCATCCGCGTAAGCTGAGCGGGAGAGGCAACATGTTGGAATATATCGGTTTCTTCGACATCTGGGCGACTGTCACCGCCCGCTTCTGGCCGGTCTGGCTTTCCCTCGCCGTGATCCTCGGCGCGAGCTATCACTTCCGCCGGAGCCTCAACCTCTATGGCCGCCTGTTCGACAGCCGGATCGGCATGGTCGGGCTCGTCATCGTGCTGTTCTGGATCCTGACGGCGATCTTCGCGGATGTCGTCGCAATGTTCGATCCGCTGCAGCAGTTCGCCATGCTGAAACGGAAGGCTCCCGGCGTGATCGATGCCGAGACCGGCAAGGCGCTGCTGTTCGGAGCCGACAATCTCGGCCGCGACCTGTTCAGCCGGATGGTCCACGGTTCCCGTTTCGTTCTGGTGATCGCGCCGGCGGCGACGCTCTTCGCCTTCATCGTCGGGATCACCATCGGCCTTCCGGCAGGATATTACGGCGGAAAGATCGATGCGTTCATGTCGTTTCTCGCGAACCTCGTGCTCGCCTTTCCGGTGATCCTGCTCTTCTATCTTCTGGTCACGCCCGGCATCCGCGAGACCCCGATCCCGATCGCCATGGCCGGGTTCTTCTTCATCTTCCCGATCATCTTCTTCGGCGTCCTGTTCTACAGCCGCTACGCGACACGGCCGGCTCTGCTTGCCGTGCAGTTGGTCGGAACATTTCTGGTCGGCGGCTGGCTCTATTCCGGCCTGGTCTTCAATGCCGATCCGCTCAGGATCATCACGCTGGCGCCGAACGAGCTGAACATCTTCGCTTCCGTCGTCTTTGTGAACTCACCGACCGTGTTCCGCATCGTCCGCGGCATCACCATGGACATCAAGACACGGGACTACGTGGCGGCGGCCCAGACCCGCGGCGAGAATGCCTGGTACATCATGCTCTGGGAGATTCTGCCGAATGCCCGCGGGCCGCTGATCGTCGATGCCTGCCTGCGCATCGGCTACACCACCATCCTGCTCGGCACCCTCGGCTTCTTCGGCCTCGGCCTTGCGCCGGAAAGTCCGGACTGGGGGTCGATGATCAACCAGACCCGCGCCTTCATCCGGATCGTGCCGACCATCGCCCTGCCCCCGACCCTGGCGCTCGCCATGTTCGTTCTCGGCCTCAATCTTCTGGCCGACGGACTGCGCGAGCAGTCGCTGAAAGACTGAGGAGGAAACGGAGATGACCGAACCGATCCTCGAGATCTCGAACCTCTCGATCTCCTTCTTCGTCCGCGCGGGGGAGATCCCGGCAGTCATGGACTTCTCCTGCAAGGTGATGCCCGGCGAGGCGATGGGGCTGGTCGGCGAGTCCGGCTGCGGCAAGTCGACCGTCGCCCTCGGGATCATGCGCGACCTCTCGAACCGCGGGAAAATCACCGCCGGCTCGATCAAGTTCAAGGGGCGCGAGCTGACCAACATGAGCGAGAAGGACCTGCGCAAGATCCGCGGTTCCGAAATCGCCATGGTCTACCAGGAGCCGATGGCGAGCCTGAACCCGGCGATGCGGGTCGGCCGCCAGCTCATGGAAGTGCCGATGGTGCATGCGGGCGCCTCGGTCGACGAAGCCTACGACCTGGCGCTGGAGATGTTGCAGGCGGTTCGCCTGCCGGATCCGGAACGGATGATGGATTCCTATCCGCACCAGCTTTCCGGCGGACAGCAGCAGCGCATCGTCATCGCCATGGCGCTGCTCTCGAAGCCGGCCCTGCTGCTGATGGACGAGCCGACCACCGCGCTAGACGTCACGGTCGAGGCCGGCATCGTCGACCTGGTCAAGGAGCTGGGAAATCGCTTCGGCACCTCGATGCTGTTCATCTCACACAATCTCGGCCTCATCCTCGAGACCTGCGACCGGATCACGGTGATGTATTCGGGCGAGGCCGTGGAGACCGGCAGCGTGAAGGACGTGTTCGACCGGATGCGTCATCCCTATACCCAGGGCCTGTTCCGCTCGATCCCGCTGCCCGGTGCGGACAAATATGCCCAGCCTCTGGTCGCCATTCCGGGTCAGCTTCCGCTGCCGCACGAGCGCCCTGACGGCTGCAATTTCGGTCCGCGTTGTTCCTATTTCGAGGCCGGGAAGTGCGATGCGGGCGATATCAGAATGATCGATACCGGGATGGCCGACGCACATTTCTCCAGATGCGTCCGGGTCTCCGAAATCGACTGGGACGCACCTCTCAAGCACGAGAACACCGTCGAAGCAACGAAACCCGGGGAGACGATTCTCCGCATAGACGGCTTGAAGAAATATTACGAGGTCGCGGCGAACCAGATGTTCGGCGGCGGCGAGACCCGCGTGGTCAAGGCGAACGAGGAGATCACCTTCGATGCGCGCGAAGCGGAGACCGTCGCCATCGTCGGCGAGTCCGGCTGCGGCAAGTCCACGCTCGCCAAGATCCTGCTCGGCCTTGAGACGGCAACTGAAGGGACTGTTTCCCTCAACAACACGGAGATCGGCAGCACCGACATCGGAGACCGCGACACCAACACCATCAGCTCGATCCAGATGGTGTTCCAGAACCCCTTCGACACATTGAATCCGAGTCACTCGGTCGGCTCCCAGATCGTCCGCACGCTCGAGCGCTTCGGCATCGGAAAGACGCCGAAAGAGCGCGAGAACCGAATGCTGGAATTGCTCGACCTGGTGAAGCTTCCGCGCGAATTCGCCAAGCGGATGCCCCGCCAGCTCTCCGGCGGACAGAAGCAGCGGATCGGCGTCGCCCGGGCCTTCGCCGGCGCCCCGAAAGTGGTGGTCGCGGACGAACCGGTCTCGGCCCTCGACGTCTCGGTGCAGGCGGCGGTGACCGAACTGCTGATGGATATCCAGCGCTCGTCACGGACGACGATGCTGTTCATCAGCCACGACCTCTCGGTGGTGCGCTATATCGCCGACCGGGTGATCGTCATGTATCTCGGCCATATCGTCGAACAGGGCACGACGGAAGAGGTCTTCGCGCCGCCCTATCACCCGTATACGGAGGCTTTGCTCTCGGCGATACCGATCGCGGACACGAAGGTGAAGAAGAAGCATATCGTGCTTGACGGCGACATCCCGTCGGCGATGAACCCTCCGAGCGGCTGCCCCTTCCAGACCCGATGCCCACACAAGCACGAAGTCCCCGGCAATCGCTGCGAGACGGAACTGCCGGAAAGCCGTGCGATCGACGGCGGACACCGTATCAAGTGCCACCTCGCGGACGAGATCCTGCGGAACATGGAACCGGTGGTCGCGCTCGGCTGAACGCGGCCTCTTCCGGCAAAGAAAAAGGGCGGTCCCGAGGACCGCCCCAAATCAACTCTTCCATGGTCCTCGAAAGGCCCCATGGAACAACCGTCAGACGTTGCCCGGCAGAGCCTGGGAAACGGACTTCACCATCTCGGTGATGCGCTTGCGCACGCCGACATTGGTGATGTTGTAGTACGCACGAACGAGCTCAAGGGTCTCGCGCCGCGCCATCGGATCGTTCGGCTTCTCTTCGTATTCCGCTGTCACCGATCCGCCGCGCACCTTGCGCGGGGAGTTGGCGGCGGTGTCGTCCGTCATGTCGTCGAAGAAAAAGCTGACGGGGACATCGAGAATCTGAGCGATGTCCCAGAGACGGGACGCGCTGATGCGGTTGGAGCCGCGCTCGTATTTCTGGACCTGCTGAAAGGTAATGTTAAGCGCCTCACCCAGCTGTTCCTGGCTCATGCCAAGAAGAGTACGGCGCAACCGGACCCGGCGTCCGACATGGACGTCGATCGCGTTGTTGTTGGTCACGCGAAAGTTCGGGTCGTCATTGCCATTCATTGCTTGCTTTGCTGCGGCCATTATCAGTCTCTAGCAGTTTCAGTGAAGTTGATGCCCGGTCGAGAGTATCAAACATAAGACCGAGCGTGGCGGGTTTCTACAACGCCCCGGCGATTTTTCCAACAAAAACTAAAGGATTCGTAGAATATTATTTGGTGACATCGAAGTCAAGATTAATTTCAATTAACTAATTTTCTTAACCACGATTAACAAAATACAGAATAGTTCAAAAGTTTGTAGAATTGCTTTTAATTTATTCTTGAATTGTCACGGTTCCGCAATGAAAGCGCCGGTATAGCCCGAAACGGCCTCAAGTATAAACAAAAACGAACGCGCCCTTGCGAAAGCTGTCTCGGGCCCCGGTACTGAAGCTCCGCCGCCCCTCGTCCCAAAAGCGACGAACCGCAAGGAAGTTCTGTCGCCGCACCGCTAGACAAGAGGCGCCCCAAAAGAGGCACCATTACGGCAACAAGGGGATCATTTGAGGACAAGGAGGGCGCACCATGGCAGAAGCCCGCAGCCGGACGAGACGGCGCGAACGCACGCGGAACCGCCCGGGCGGCGATAGCGCGGACAACCGGATCCGTCAGGCCCCGTGGCGGCATCTCCGCTCGCCTTACCCGCCTCTGCCGCTGATCTCGGAAGACCAGCTCGAAGCAATCCATGCCGCCTCTCTCCGCATCCTGAGCGAGATCGGGATCGATTTTCTGGATCCGGACGCCCGTACCCGTCTGAAGCAGCATGGCGCGCATGTGACGGAAGGATCGGAACGCGTCCGCTTCGACCCGGAAATGGTCCTCGAATACATCGCCAAGGCGCCTTCCGAATTCACCCTTTATGGCGGACGGCCGGAGCGGGACCTCACCTTCGGCGCGAACAACATCAATTTCTGCTGCATCGCCAGCGCCCCTTTCTGCAGTGACCTCGAAGGCGGACGGCGCGACGGCAATTACGCCGACTTCAATAATTTCTGCCGTCTGACCCAGAGCGCGAACATCGTCCATATGTTCGGCGGTTATCCGGTCGAGCCGATCGACCTGCCGCCGGCGACCCGGCACCTCGACTGCCACTATTCCTTTCTGACGCTCTCGGACAAGGTGCACCACGCCTATTCCCTTGGCCGCCAGCGACCGTCCGACGCCATCGACATGCTCTGCATCGCCCGCGGCGAGACCCGGGACAGCATCGCCGAGCGGCCCGGCATGCACACCATCATCAACACCTCCTCGCCGCTCCGCGTCGACACGCCCATGCTTCAGGGCCTGACGGAAATGAGCGCGCACGGTCAGGCGGTCTGCGTCACGCCCTTCACGCTCTCAGGCGCCATGAGCCCGGTGACCATCGCCGGCGCCCTCGCGCAGCAGAATGCCGAAGCGCTTGCCGTCATCGCCTTCACCCAGATGGTTCGACCCGGCGCCCCGGTGATCTATGGCGGCTTCACATCGAACGTGGACATGCGCAGCGGCGCGCCCGCCTTCGGCACGCCGGAATATGCCAAGGCCGCCCTTGTCGGCGGCCAGCTCGCGCGCAAATACGGCCTACCCTACCGCTCGACCAACGCCAACGCGTCGAACGCGCCGGACGCGCAGGCGGCCTGGGAATCGATGATGTCGCTCTGGCCGGTCATGCTCGGCCACACCAACATGGTGATGCACGCGGCCGGCTGGCTCGAAGGCGGGCTCACCGCGTCCTTCGAGAAATTCGTCATCGATCTCGAGCTTCTGCAGGGCATGGCCGCCTTCCTCGATCCGCTCGAGGTTTCGGACGCGACGCTCGCCCTCGACGCCATTCGGGACGTGGGTCCGGGAGGGCATTTCTTCGGCACGGCGCACACGCTGGAACGCTACGAGACGGCTTTCTACGAACCGCTGCTTTCCGATTGGCGTAATTTCGAGAGCTGGGAGGAAGCCGGCAGCATGGATGCGACGACGCGGGCGAACCGGGTCTATCGGGCCATGCTGGAAACCTACGAGGCGCCGGAGATCGATCCGGCGGTCGACGAGGAACTGAAAGCCTACATCGCGAAGCGGCGGGAGAACCCGGGCATCGAGCAGTAGGCGCGAGCGTTCAACGGTAGGGATGCACCGGGCTTTCCTTCACCCGGAAGAGCCAGCGCCGGGCAATCTCTCGATATCCCCGATAGACACGTTCGCCCGCAGTGGAGGCGCCCAGGCGCCGGACCACCTCGTATTCCGGCAGGCGGTACCAGGGCATTCCCGGCCTGGTGTGATGCGCGACATGCAGATTGTTGTTCAGGAACAGCAGCGCGAACGGCTTTTCCGCCTCCACGATCGCGGTCCGGCCTTCCGGCTCGCGCGCCGCGTGATGTTCGGCGAAGGAACGCAGCAGCAGGAGCCCGGTGCCCGGATAGGCGAAGCAGAGGATGTAGGTCCAGAGCGGCATCCCGCAGACCAGCAGGAGCCAGACGAGCAGGACTGCGACGCCGGCGACATGCAGTCCCCATGCCTTCCAGCGTCCTCTGCCGCGTAGAAAGGCCATCGCTTCGCGGCAAAGGAAGAGCGCGCCGACGAACAGCGGCCCGATCACCAGCCTTCCCGCGAGCGTGTTCACCGCGCGATGCAGGAGACGACGCGGCGTCGAATAAAGCGCCCACTGCCCGCGCGATGCGTAAAACGACTCGGGATCCTCGATCGGGTCGGTAAGAAACTCGTTCTCGTGATGCTTCAGATGACTGTCGCGGTAAATCCCGTAAGGCACCCAGAGCATGAGCGGCAGGCCCGCAAGCGTGGCATTGAGCCAGCCGATCCGCGTCGGATGGCCGTGGATCGCTTCGTGCTGGTAACTCGCATGCCAGGCAACGAGAGGCGCTCCAGCGAGCGGGAGAAGCCATTCCGGCATATCCGCATGCCAGTAGGTCACGGCCGCGAAGAGACCGTGAATGAGAAGCCAGAGGAGGAGGGTCGGCCACTCGACAGGAGCAACGGGACGCCTCTCGCCCCCCAGACACCGGGCCGTTACGTTTCCTTCGAGAGGCAATCTGTTCAAGGATCTTTCAAGCATGCGGCCACGCTAGGCCCGTGCACCGCACCGCAACAACGGGCGTTTGCGCTATTTTTGCCTCATTTGTTGATTAGTCACTTCTTATGGTGATAATTTCCAACATCGCTGAATTTTTGCCTTGAGCCGCCCTTGGACCGTCGAGACACCGTAGAGATCTTCCGCACCCGGCTTGCCGAAAGCATGGAGCGGGCCGGGGTGAACCGGTCCGGGCTGGCGAAGCGCATCGGCGTCGACCGCTCCACGCTGTCGCAACTGCTTTCGGCGGAAAATGACCGGCTTCCGCGTGCCGATACGGTGGCCGCCATCGCCGCCTCCCTGCAGGTCAGCCTCGACTGGCTGCTCGGGCTGACCCAACAGGAACAGCTCGGCGCCGAGATCCTGCAGCGCTCGCTCCATATCACCGAAGCCTCGCGCGCCGCGGCGGACCGTAATATCGCGGAGTGGCACGCCGAGGCCGTCGGCTACAAGATCCGGTACGTCCCATCCAACCTCCCCGACCAGGTGAAGACGCCGGAGGTCGCCGCCTACGAGCACGGCGCGACCGAAGCCTTCGAGCGCGAGAGCGCCATCGAACGCACCCAGGACCGGCTCGCCTATACCAGGCGGCCGGAGACCGACATCGAGATTTGCATGTCGCGTCAGGCACTCGACGATTTCGCCGCCGGCGCCGGGATCTGGCACGACCTTTCGGATGACCTTCGCCTCGCTCAGCTCGAGCATGTTCTCCGGCTGCATGAGGAGCTCTATCCGAGCATGCGGATCTATCTTTTCGACGGCCGCAGGGTCTATTCCGCGCCGCTGACGATCTTCGGACCGCTGCGCGCCTCGCTCTATCTCGGGCAGAGCTTCTTCGTCTTCAACACGACGGAGCATATCCGCACCCTGACCCGCCATTTCGACCAGCTGATCCGGGACGCCGTCGTACAGAGTCACGCCCTGCCGGACTATATCCGCGGACTGATCCGGACGTTTTCCGAAGGCAAAGCCGAATGATCGCTTCCCTCGACATGTACGACCTTCCCGAGATCCGGGAGGCGACCGACGCATGGTGGGTCGCCCTCGCCCGCGCGTTCGAGGCCGAAGGGATCGTCGGCGTTCCGTCCAGACGCACCCGCTTCGCCGAGGAGAGCGAGGCCTGGTCGCGGCCGGACCTCTTCTTTACGCAGATCTGCGGCTATCCGCTGCGCAGGTTCCACAGCGAGAGCCTCACGGTCGTCGGCACGCCGTGCTATGCCGCCGAAGGCTGCACCGGTCCGCGCTACAGGAGCGTCGTCATCGTGCAGCGCGGCGCCGGCATCGGTTCTCTCGGCGCGCTCAGGGGACAACGCCTCGCCTATAACAATGCCTGTTCGCAGTCAGGGGTCAGCGCCTTCCGTGCACTGCTCGCCGAACACGGCGCCGGGCCCGGATTCTTCGGCGATGCGATCCGGAGCGGCGGGCATCGGATGAGTATCGCACTGGTTGCGTCCGGAGAGGCCGACACCGCTTCGATCGACTGCGTCACCTGGGCCTTGCTGCGGAAACATGCGCCGGAGGAATGTACGGAAGTCGAAGTGCTGGCACGGACACCTGACGCCCCCGGCCTGCCCTATGCGGTCCCGGCCGCGACGGATCCAGCGATCCTTGCAAAGATGCGCCGGGGACTTGCCCGCGCCGCCGCTGACCCCGATGCGGCAGCAGCACGAAAGGCGCTCCTCATCGAAGACGTCGCGCTCCTTTGCGATCACGATTACGTGGAAATCGAGGAAATCGAGACCCGTGCCGCCGAACGAGGGCTGCATTCCCTCTTCTGACCTTGTTGCCCTGTTCCAGCCGGGGCAAGATCCGCCGCGACAACAAGCAAATATCCGCACGGAGGAAGCCTCGACATGGCCATCACATTCTACGATCTGTCCGCGAAGAACGGCGCCCGTTTCAGCCCGTTCGGCTGGCGCGCCCGCATGGCCCTCGCGCACAAGGGTCTCGAGGCCGGCGCGACGGTGGAGCATGTGCGCTTCGGCGAGAAGGAGAAGCTCGAGTTCAGCGGCCAGAAGCTGGTCCCGGTGCTGCAGGACGCCGACACGGTCGTCTGCGACAGCTGGGACATCGCCTGTTATCTGGAAGACAATTACGCCGACCGCCCCAGCCTCTTCGGCGGCGAGGCCGGCCGCGGTGCGGCAATGTTCGTCAACGAGTGGGCCAACCGGGCGATCAACCCGCTGATCGCCGGCCTCATCGTCCACGACGTCTATCTCGCCTGCGACGAGCGCGACAAAGCCTATTTCAAGGAATCCCGGGAAGCCCGCTTCGGCAAGTCCCTGGAAGAGGTGCAGAAGGGCCGCGAGGAACGCCTGCCCAACCTGCATAAGGCCCTGGCGCCGGCCCGCGCGGTAATCGAGAAACAGCCCTATATCGGCGGCACCGGTCCGAGCTACGCGGATTACGCTCTCTTCGGCAGCCTGATGTGGGCGCGGATCTCCAGCTCCTTCGAACTGCTTCCCGAGAGCGATCCGCTCTGGGCCTGGCGCGAACGCCTGCTCGACGCCCATGACGGCGCCGCCCGCAAGGAAAAGCCCTGCGCCGACGCCGCTTGAGGAGCGAGAGATGACCCGAGTCCCCGCCCTCAAGCCCGAAGAGATGGATGCCGCACAGCGCGCCATCCACGATGCCATCGTCAACGGCCCGCGCGGCAAGGTGGAAGGCCCGCTGAAAGTCTGGCTGCACAGTCCGGCGCTGGCCGACAAGGCGCAGCAGCTCGGTCAGTTCGCCCGCTTCGACAGCTCGCTCGAACCGCGCCTCTCGGAACTGGCGATCATGGTGACGGGGCGCTTCTGGGGCGCCCAGTTCGAATGGTCGGTGCACAAGCCCTTCGCCCTGAAGGCGGGGATCTCGGAGGCGGTCCTCGATGCGATCCGGGACCGCCGCACGCCGCCTTTCGAGAAGGAGGACGAGCGGGTCGTCTACGACGTTTCGAAAGCCCTGCACGAGACCCACAGGATCGGTGATGCACTCTATGCCGAGGCGATGAAGGTTCTGGGACAGAAGCGGTTGATCGATCTCGTCGGCGTGCTCGGCTACTACACACTGATCTCGATGACGATCAACGCCTTCAACGTACCGCTGGAAGGCGACCAGGTCGCGGAACTCGACTGAGTTCCGCGACCTAACGCACAACTTTCGAGATTCACGCGAAACAGTCGCTAAATTATTTTTTGAATTTCGAACGTGGTTAACATTGCGTTAACATGAGATGATCGCTATCCTGTCACCATTGGATAGGAGGCGGATAATGACTACCGTTTCGATTGTGCTCGTGACGTGGTGCGCTATCGCCGTGGTTGGCGGAATTCTTCTCGGCCGGGGTATCCGGGAAAACTGAGCGTCGCTCCACTCTTCGCACCCAGACTCGCAAAAGTAGCGAATTATTCGGACTGACCTTTGGTCAGATCGGTCCTGTTCTCAGCACAATTTCAATCCCTACAATGATCGCCACCAGGAAGGCGAGATAACCGGCGAACCGGATATGCTCCTCGCCGTCGATCACCACCTTGCGCAGCCGCGCGCCGAAAATGTCGAACAGCGAGACGGTCAGCAGGATGATCAGCAGGATCGCTGCACCGGCCGCATAATCGAAGCCGCGCAGCGCTTCAGAAAGCGACATCCCGATGCCGCCGGCCCCGACGATCCCGAGCACCGTTGCCGAACGCACGTTGGCCTCGAAGCGATAGAGCGAGAACGAGATCCAGAGCGGCAGCACCTGCGGGATGACGCCGTAGATGATCTCCTGCAACCGGGAAGATCCGGTCGCGCGAATGCCCTCGACCGGCCGCGGATCGATCGCCTCAACCGCTTCCGAAAACAGCTTTGCCAGCGTGCCCGTGGTGTGGATCGTCAGCGCCAGCACGCCCGCGAGCGGGCCGAGACCGACGGCGGCGACGAAGATCAGTGCGAAGACCAGTTCGTTGATCGCCCGGAAGGCGTCCATCAGGCGGCGCACGGGGAAATGCAGCCAGGCCGGCACCAGATTGGCAGAGGACATCAGGCCGAACGGCACCGCGAGCAGGACGGAGAGGAAAGAACCCCAGACCGCCATCTGTACGGTCTCCAGCATCAGATCCAGATAGGTCCGCCAATAGCGGAAATTCGGCTCGAAGAAGTCGCCCAGCAGCATCGCCATATTGCCGCCGCCGGTGAGGACCTCGCCGATGCGATGCATGTCCGCCGGCACGAAGCTCCAGACCAGCATGACCACGAATGCGCCGCGGAGGAGCCAGTCGAAAACCTGTTCCTGGCGGGTGCGGCCCGGGACTTCGATCCCTTCGAGCCGGGGCGCGGCGCCTGTAGCTACGGCGAGGTCTGTCATGATCTGGCTCCTGAAAAGAATGCGGGGGCCGATGGCCCCCGCCGTTGAACGGCCCGGAAGCGACCTGGGCCGGCCGGATTACATGCGCGGGCGGGCGGCGGCCGCGGCGCGGATCACCTCGAGCTTCTTGTCGATCGCGGCGATCTTGTCCTTCTTCTCGGACTTGGACATGGTCTCGTCGCCCTCGATCGACATGCGCTGACGGATCTGGTCCATCTCGTAGAACGGCCAGAGCTGGGCGTTCGAGGATGGCACGAACGGCCCCATATCGATCATCGCCAGCGCTTCGCGCGCATTCGCCACTTCCGCGTCGCTACCGAGGCGGCCATAGGTCATGAAGAAGGACATGATCTTGGCCTTCAGATCCTTGTCGAGTTCCGGGCGCCAGGCCATCGGATCGGAGGCGATCAGCGGGGAGCGCCAGATCTCCTTGATCTCGGCGAAGAGTTCCGGGCGGGCTTTCTTGAGACGCTTGTAGAGGCCGCCGGAAGAGGCGACCGCCGCATCGACCTGCTTGGTCGCGACGGAGATCAGGTTGGTCTCGTGATTGGCGTTACGCACCGTCTTGAAGCAGTCCTTCGGGTTCACCCCCTCCTTGGCGAAGACGAAGGTAGACGGCACCAGAAATCCGGAGGTGGAGTTCGGATCGCCGAGGCCGAAATTCAGGGTCTTGTCGCACTTCATGACGTCTTCGTAGCTGAGGCCCGAATCCTTGTGCGTGACCATCACCGACCAGTAGCCCTGATCGCCGTTGGACTCGGTCGTCTGGGCGAAGATCTCGGCGCCGGCGCGGTCGACGGCGACCATGCCCGACTTATTGCCGTACCAGGCGATGTCGACCTTGTCGAAACGCATCGCCTCGATGACGCCGGCATAGTCGGCCGCGAAGAACGGCTTCACCGGCATACCGAGAGAGCTCTCGAGCGCCTTCAGAAACGGCCCCCATTTCTCGCGCTGGGCGGAGCTGTTTTCGGTGGCGATGATGCCGAAATTGATCTCTTTCGGATTTTCCCGGTCGGCGAGGGCCGGAACGGCGCTCGTCGCGAGGCCGGTTGCCAGCACCGCGGCGGCGGTCAGGCGGGTCATGATGGTCATCGGATCAGCTCCTCTTGGCTGCTGGGGGCATATCTCAGGCGGAAGCGACGAGCCGCTGTTCCGCCTGCTCATGGGCCGCCGCGAAATCCTCGGCATCGGGGAGGATGAGTTCCTCGCTCGCCTCGCCGTAGATCTCGCGGAGAAAGTCGGTGGTCAGGTCGTGCGACGGGCCGTCGAACACCACCCGCCCGTCGCGCATCGCGATGGTGCGCTTGCAGTAGCGCCGGGCATATTCGACCTGGTGCAGGGAGACGAGGACTGCGGTCCCCTCGCTGCGATTGATGTCGGAGAGGGTCTCCATCACCCGCCGGGCGGAGGCCGGGTCGAGCGAGGCGATCGGCTCGTCGGCGAGAATCGCTTCGGATTCCTGCACCAGACAGCGGGCGATGGCCGCGCGCTGCTGCTGCCCGCCCGAGAGCGTCGCGGCACGCTGCCGCGCAGTGATCTCGATCCCGACCCGGCAGAGCGCCTGCATCGCGCGCTGCTTTTCCGGATGGGAGAACTGCATCAGCGTGCCCCGCCATTTCGGCATCCGCCCAAGGCGGCCGGCGAGCACATTGGTCAGCACGGTCAGGCGCGGCACCAGATTGAACTGCTGGAAGATGACGCCGAGCCGGCGGCGCACATGACCGACGTCGCGGGAAAGTTTGCCATTGGTCTGAACCGGCTCGCCCAGCACCGATATCGCACCGCCCTCCTCGCCCCTGTTGGCGACGACGAGACCGGCGATGTGGCGGATCAGCGTGGATTTGCCGGAACCGGAGGCGCCAATCAGCGCCACCATCTCTCCGGCGCCGATCTCGATAGACACGTCCACGAGTGCGCGGCGTCCGTTCCCGAAAGTCTTGGAGACGTTCCGGACCTGAATGGCTGGCTGGTTCTGAGTATGTGACATACGGCCCCTTCCCGAGGGCCGAGACGTTACTCAGAAGGTTTGACCAGTACGCCGCAGGTCGATGACAATTTCGGGACTCGGAGGTTACCGAAAGCCCACAATTTGAAACCGAAGCGTCTTAAGAGCGTCATCTCAAGATGAGGCTCCCTCGCCTCTGCACAGGCCGCAGGGAGATGCTCTCAGGTTTGACTAAGCCGAAGATATTTGGTGCTCCGGCAAGCGCATGACGTCCATGTCTGATCGCGAATTAATCCGGAAATTGGTCAACAGCCCCGGTCACTGGGGTATTGGTCGTTTCCAGGGCTGCTGACCCGTTCACTTTCGATCATAGAGCATCTTTACCTGATGGCTTCTTCAGTCCACTAGCTCCGCTCGATTCCAAAACCGAGCTTAAGCTTTATGCGATTCCATTCCAGAACAGTATCAAGCCAAGCTTTCCAGCTACGCGGCTTTGGCGGAGAACGCTCCTGCTCGTTCAATTTTTGTTGCACATTGTGACTGACGATATTAGACATTTGGCACTCCTTATCTAGTAAAAGGGGTGCGGGGAAAGAGGCAGAGCAAGGGCAAGCAAACCATTAGATCTGCTCTCTGACCCCGCTGCTTGATAGGAAGCGTCAAGACCTCTCAAGCGAGTATTTTGTAACGACGCGTTGTTACGGTAAATAGTCTGATTTATTGCTGAATGATTACAGAGCTCGACTCAGTTATTACAGAGAACCAGCTCTGCGCAGGCTCTTGATCGAAGAAATCTATGTAACTTATTGAATAGTCAAAATTGCCCGAAATTTCGGGCCAAATTTTAGACAAGCGCAAAAATTTTCGAACGGCTCGGATTTTTTTTATCCCCCGCGAAAAGCGAGCTCACAGCGCGTTCAAATGAGCAGATTTACAGACATTGGCCGTTCGCATTGTCTCTTCGCCCGACAATCTGCGGGCATTCCATCGTCATGACCGCCTCGTCGTGCTGGTTGTAGGTGGTGTATTTGAAGCGCACGAAACCGCGGTCCGGCTTGGAGCGGGACTCCCGCTTTTCCAGCACCTCCATCTCGACGCGCAATGTATCGCCCGGCCGCACCGGCTTCAGCCAGTGCAGATGGTCGATGGTCCCGGCCCCGAGATTGGTCGCCTGCAGCCCGTTCGCCTGCCAGGCGAGCCGGAAGCTGACGGCAAGAGTCTGGAAGCCACTCGAGATCACGCCGCCGAAATGGCTCTCCTCGGCGTCCGGCACGCTGATGTGGAACGGCTGCGGGTCGTACTGCCAAGCGAACTCGATGATCTCGGCTTCGGTCATCGTCTTGCGCTGGGAGCCGAGGACCTGGCCGATTTCCAGGTCCTCGAAATAGACGGGGTTCTGCATCGTCCGCGCCTCAGACCGCCGCGGCGATGGCGTCGCCGAGATCCTTGGTCGAGGCCTGGCCGCCGAGATCCGGCGTCTTCGGCCCGCCGCCCGAAATCACCGCCTCGCAGGCCGCAACGATCGCGTCGGCCGCGTCCTGATGACCGTGATGCTCCAGCAGCATGGCGCCGGACCAGATCTGCCCGATCGGATTGGCGATGCCCTTGCCGGCGATATCCGGGGCCGAGCCGTGCACCGGCTCGAACATGGAGGGGTATTTCTTCTCCGGATTGATATTGGCCGAGGGCGCGATGGCGATCGATCCGGCCACCGCCGGGCCGAGATCGGAGAGGATGTCGCCGAACAGATTGGAGCCGACCACGACGTCGAACCAGTCCGGATGCAGGACGAAATTCGCTGTCAGAATATCGATGTGATACTGGTCCGTCTTTAGCTCCGGATATTCCTTCGAGATCGCGGCGAAGCGCTCGTCCCAGTAGGGCATGGTGTGGATGATGCCGTTGGACTTGGTCGCCGAGGTCACCTTCTGCTTGCCGGTCCGGCGGCAAAGCTCGAAGGCATAGCGCATGACACGGTCGGTGCCGAGGCGGGTGAAGACGCTTTCCTGCATCGCCATCTCCCGCTCCGTGCCCTCGAAGAGCCGGCCGCCGATGGCGGAATATTCGCCCTCGTTGTTCTCCCTGACGACGTAGAAATCGATGTCCTCCGGCGTCCGGTTCGCGAGCGGGCAGGTCATGCCCTTCAGCATGCGGATCGGCCGCAGGTTCACATACTGCTCCATCTCCCGGCGGATCGGGATGAGCAGGCCCCAGAGCGAGACATGGTCCGGCACGCCCGGAAAGCCGACGGCGCCGAGGAAAATCGAGTCGAACGCCTTGAGCTGCTCGATGCCGTCGTCCGGCATCATCTTGCCGGTCTTGTGGTAGCGCTCGCAGCTCCAGTCGAACTCGGTGAACTCGTACTCGATGCCGAACTTGGCGCCCGCCGCCTCCAGGACCTTGATGCCTTCCGGGATCACTTCCCAGCCGATCCCGTCCCCGGGAATGACAGCGAGTTTCAGTTTCGACATTTGGGCCTCCTCCGCCTCATCCGTTTATTTGGCCGGCATGATAGGCGGAGGACACACGATCCCGAAAGCGTCTCGGTGACGCGGGCTGTCTTTCCGGAGCGGAACAGCGCCACCGAATTGACGGCGGCGCCCCGCGCCTATTTCTTCGCGTAGGTCTTGAGCAATGTCTTGGCCTCGACGCTCGCCATGAAATTCCGGTAGAGCTCGGCATCGGCCTTCGGACCCTTACCCTGCTTGACCCCGAACTTTGCGGCGCCCCGCTTGTAGTGCACGGCGAAATAGTTCGCCATGAACTGACCGCGCGCCTGCCCCGAACGGTGCGTGTGCTCGGTCTCCTCCTTGATCGACAGCACGCTGTCCTTCATCGCGCCGCCGAAGCCGTAGGACTCCTGCCCGCTCTCCTGCTTGCTGTCGGAACCGCCGAGGCCGGAGAAGAAACTGGCAAAGGACGCTCCGCCTTCCTTGCTGGTCTCGGCATTCTGTTCGTCCGCCGTCTGCGAAGCCGCGATCCGCTGATCGGCGTTCTCCATCGAACGGCGCACCGCCATGAAGGAGATGCCCTTGGTCTCCCAAGCGGAGACGGTATCGAGTGCGCCAGTCACGTCTTTTGCACCGTAGCCGCAACTCCGCAGGATATCCGCACCCAGCATGTCGGCCTGATCTTCCTGGAACCGAAGCGCCGCATTCTTCATCCGGTCCCCTTCCATGCCGATGCTGAGCACCGCACTCGCGTTCTTGAGGCCGGAGAATAAATTGCTTCCGACGGAACTGAGGAATCCGCCGTTATCCACCTTGGCGATCCGCTGCTCGACGTCCTTTATCGGATCTTCGTTATGCTGCATCACCACATGCGCGTATTCGTGCGCGATGAAGAACAGGATGTGCTCCGGGTCCTTGACCCGCGCAAAGAGGCGGGGATCGATCAGGATCAGTCCGCTCTTGCGCGCTTCGAGCACGAGCGCACCGCTCTTGTCCTTCGGCCGGTGCGCGATCTTGAAGGTGACCGCCACGCGCGGCAGGTCCGCCTCCAGCCGCTCGAGGCAGGCACCAAGCAGCTTGCCGAGAAATCGTTCGGTTGCGGGTGCGGGGATGATCACGTTCCCGCTCTTCAGCGCGTCGATCTCGTCCGCCGCACGCATTTTCTTCAGCGCCGCGGGATCGAGATTCACATGGCTGAACATCTCGCCATAGACCCGGATCAGCCGGTCTTCCGGCAGCTCCTGATCGAGAAGCTCCCAGCTTTCCTTGCCGTTCTTCTCGACCTTGACCCACCGGTCGCCGGTATTCTCGTCGGTCCAGATCTCCTTTTCCGCCGACAGGGCCGAAGCGGCCGTGCCGATCAGGATGGCGCATGCCAGGATCGCGCCCCTCATTACTTCGTACATCCCGCGCCGAAACCACGCCCGGTGCCGCTCGCGGCCGCCGAAGCAGAGGTAACCTTGGTGCGGCAATTCTCCTGGAACTCCTCATCGAGATTGGTCTCGACATCCTCCGCGTAGATCAGGAATTTTCCCTCGCCGGGGATCTGAATCACATAGCCGGCACCGTCCCCGACCGTACCCTCGATAGCGATATGCTTGCCTTCGAGCTTGACGCGAAGAACGGATTTGACCGGTTCCTGCGTCTGGGGATCGAAGAGATTGAGTTCCTTCGGAATGACTTTGGAAACATGCGTCAGCTTGCCCGCGGCAACCGCGCCGGAAGCAAGGAATGTAGCGGCCACGATCCCCGCGGCCATGCGAGCGAATATGAAGTGCTTCATAATGTTTCTCCGGATAATTGGCGACCGGCCGGATGCACGGCGGGAAACACCGTCGCCCGGAACAGAAAATCTTCCAGTCGTTTCAGGTAATAAGATCCCGTGAGACCACGGGCGGCCGCGATCAGACCGTAAAGCCCGAACAGATTGGCCGGGGTAAGGCGCAGCCAGAAAACCTGCGCGATCGCAATCAGAATGAAGACGCTCAAGTAGAAGCCATTGGTGGTGCAAAAAAGCACGAAGCGGCGGCGCAGCGGCCGATCTTCGCGTTTCAGAAAACGTCCTTCCGCAAATGACGCAAAAGCATGAACGGTCGCCAGCAGAACGAATGCCAAATGGTCGACAAAGTCGGTATCGACCGTTAGGGAACGCAGAGGCTCGGGCAGGAACGGCAGAGTCAGATCGAGCCGCATCCTCAGATAGTCGTTACCGTGGAGACGCAAGTTCTCCAGAGCCATCGCGTGGCGGTACCCCGAGGAAACCGGCGGATTGACCGGCGGATCGACAAAAACCGAAACCCCGAAAAGAGCCTGGCTGTAGATCACATCCCTGCCGACGATGCGGTCCTCCAGCCCGACGGCAGTTTCCTTGCTCGCTTCCGCCGAAAAACCGTCACGAAGCAGGTTCGTTACGGATATCAGCGGCATGTAGGGACATATCTCGTCGGGCCGTTCCCCGAACATGATCAGTTTGCCCATGGCGGCTTGCAGAACATCCCCCTGGCTCTGCTCCGCCGCCGAGTATGTGCAACCTTTTAGAAATTCGTTCTTCTGCGAAGGCACCAGCCCCCATTCGATCTGCATCGATTCCCGAAAACCGTCATCGAGCGCGAGAAAGGCGTCCGCGTTCGCTCCGCAATCGCCGACAAGACAGGCATCCCTATAGAGGCTGAAAGCAGGCGATAACAGGTGCCCGTCGCGGAGGTCATAGGCGAGCTCTCCCAACGGCGACGGGTCGAGCCGCGTCGAAACCCCGATCGTGAGATTGCGCAGCTCCTCCCGCTGCTTCTTCCACTTCAGAACCGGTACATAGACCGGAACCTTCTCGGCCGCGTAGCGCCGGAGAACCGCCACGAGGCTCTCAAGCGACGGATCCTCGCGCCGGTCGATGAAGAAAAAATCGACGAAGACGGCTCGCGGACCGTAATTCAGTATTTCATCCAGAATGCGCGCATGATTTCCGTAGGAAATCGGCCAGAGCCAACCGTGCCGGTCGAGATCCTCGTCATCGACGAGTACCAAAGGCACGCTCTCACGCTCGGACGTGTCATGGAACGGAGATGTCAGCTGGTTCACAAGCTGGTAGGTGAGGCGGGAGGAAACCGGCCCAAGTCCGAAAAAGCTGGTATGCAAACCGTAGAGGCCAAAAGCCAGGATCAGGGAAAGCCGGATCAGTCTTCTGTCGAGCCAGCGCGGGCATTTCGCCGGAAAGCGGGGACGATAGTCCCGCAGCAATTCAACGAACAGCAACCTGGTGACACACAAAGACATATGCACTCACCTTTCGTGAGCTCTTCCAACAATCTCCTCAATTTTTCCGCGCATCTAAGGTTAACAAATTATGGCGAACTCGAAAGAAATTTCTCTTTCAACTTTCGGAAAATTCACCCTCTTTCTTTGCAAATCAACGTGATAAAGCCTCAAAAAATTTCGGGCTGCCAGTATCCTGCAGGGTGTTCCTTGACAAACTCCGGGCCGGTCCGCAGGTTGGGCGGAAGTGATGCTGGGGTGTTCCGGAGACCGTTCCGGAACTGAGAGGATACCCATCGAACCTGATCCGGGTCATGCCGGCGCAGGGAGACGTCACCGGACCCGATCTCCGGGCCCACTCGTCGCTTTTCCTCTCCCTGGCCGTGATGCAAGCCGTTCGCGTGAACGGATCGATTGGAGTGCCGGGAATGTTCCTGAAGAAGACCGCCATCGCCCTCGCCGCCATCCTCGCAACCGCAGGCTCGGCCCGCGCCGAGACCGTGCCTGTGCTCGTGCCGATCACAGGGTTTCTCTCGCTCGAGGGGACTTCGCAGCGCAACGGCGCGGTGATGGCCATCGATACGCTGGGCGCCGCGGAAGGCCTGGAAACCGAGGTGACCGATACCGGAACCACGCCCGAAGGCGCGGTCACCGCCCTCCGCCGCGCGCTTGCAGACGAGCCGAGCGCGGCGGTTTCCTCCATGCTCGGGACGCAGATGCTGGCGATGATCCCGGTGGCCGACCGGGCCGGCGTGCCGCTGCTCACCGTCTCCGGTACCGCCAGGATCACAGAGCTCGGCAGCCCGAACGTCTTCCGCTTCTTTCCGGGCGACAGTGTGGTGAAGGTCGCGCAGGCGCGATATGCGGTCGAGAAACTCGGCGCCAGGCGCCCCGCCCTGCTCTATCAAACCACCGCCTACGGCCAGAGCGGCGCGGCACACCTGAAGGAAATCCTCGCTGGTCTCGGAGCACCGCTGGTGTTCGAGGAAGCCATCGATATCTCGGTGAAGGACATGCTGCCGGCGCTGACCCGGATGCAGGCGGCCGAACCCGACATTCTTCTGCTGCATCTCCATTCGGGTTCCACCGCTCTCGTCATCCGGCAGGCGCGCGAAAGCGGGAACATGTTCCCCGTGGTCGCCGGCTCCGCGATGCACCAGCCGACCACGGCCGCGCTGCTGGAGCCCGCGCAACTGAAAGACGTCTGCGCCGAAAGCGCCTCCTCGCCGATCTCCGAGCCGGTCGGCCCGGTCGCCGACTTCACCGCCGAATACCGCAAGCGCTTCGGGATCGAGCCCGACGCGTTCGCGCTGGCGCAATATGACGGTGCCGCCATGCTGGTCGCCGCAAGGGCTGCAGGGGCGAAAAGCGCGGATGAAGTGCGCGACTGGCTCGCCGCCAACAGCTTCGACGGGCTTGCCATGACCTACAAGTCCGACGGCAAGGGCAACATGGCGCATGACGCGGTGGTGGTCTGCTACGATGGCAAGAGCCGCGTTCCGGCGATCGCGAGCCGGTACGAGAATGTCGACCGCACCAATTAAAGAGCCGAGACTTCCTGGATGACGTCACTCGCCCTCGCGCAGATCCTGCTGAACGGCCTCGCCCTCGGCGCGGCCTACGCCCTGATCGCGCTTGGCTTCGTCATCGTCATAAACGCGGTTGGCGCAGTGAACTTTGCCCAGGGCGAGCTGGTGATGGCGGGCGGCTTCACAGCGATTGCCCTCGCGCCCCTGGTCGGCGAGGCAGCAGGTTTCCCCGGTCTCCTGCTGCTGCCTCTGGTCATGCTCCTGATGGGCGGGTTCGGAGTCGGCTTCGCGCATCTCGCCTATTTCCCGCTCCGTCACCGGCCGCAGGTCGCCGTCTTCATCAGCACCATCGCCATCGGCCTGGTGCTGCAGCATCTCGCCAATGCCGTCTTCGGCGCCGCGCCGCGCGTCGGCCCGCCGCTGATCGCGGGCGACAGCCCGACCGTCGGAGGTCTCACCCTCTCCCTGCAGCAATTCGCGGTGCTGGGAAGCGCAGCCCTTCTGGTCTCCGCCACCGGCCTTTTTCTCGGCAGGACGCAGACCGGGCGACGCATGCGGGCGGTGGCGCAGGACCCGGAAATGGCCGCCGCCATCGGCATCCGCCCGGCCCGAATGATCACCCTCTCCTTCGCGCTGGCCGTCGCGCTCGCCGGCGCGGCGGGGCTGCTGCTCTCGAACCAGTTCTTCGTCAGCCCGAACGACGGCGGCCTTTTCATGCTGAAGGCCTATATCGCGGTGACCATCGGCGGCTGGGGACGGCTCGACGGCGCCGTGCTCGGGGCGTTGCTGATCGGCCTTTTCGAGACCCTGGTCGCCGCCGTCACCTCCTATCTCGTCGCGGAAGCCCTGCTCTACGGCGTTCTCCTCGCTATGCTCGCCTTCCGTCCCCAGGGACTGCTGCCGGAACGGGCCCGCGCCCGTGTCTGAGCGCCGCTCGCTGCTGCTCCTCGGCGGCGGCGCCGCGCTCGCGGTCCACGCCGTCGCTTTCGCCGGAGGCTACGGCCATGATGTGCTGACCCGGGCCGGGATCTATGCCATCGCGGCGATCGGCTACCAGCTCGTCTTCGGCCGGCTCGGCGCCCTCTCGCTCGCACAGGGCTGCTTCTTCGGGCTTGGTGCCTATGCGGCCGCCCTGACCGCGCTCGAACTCGGTCTCGGCTTCCCGCTCACCCTGATTGCCGGAACCGCCCTGCCGGTCCTGCTCGCCGCGCTGATCGCGATCCCGGTGCTGCGCCTCGCCTCACACTATTTCGCCCTCGCGACTCTCGGCATCGCGCAGCTCGCTCTGCTCGCGGCGACCAACTGGACCGAAGTGACCGGCGGCGCCAACGGCCTCTTCGGCGTACCTCCGGCCTCGCTCGCCAGCATAAAGATCGGTTTCGGCCTGCCGCTGACAGCCCTCGTCTGGACCTGCGTTGCCGTCTCGCTCTGGGTCTCTCATCGTCTCACCGCGGGGAGGCGCGGCCTCGCGGTCGAGACCCTTCGCGCCGCACCGAGCGCGGCGGCCGCCCTCGGTATCGACGGAGCCGCGATACGCTTCCGTTTTTTCCTGGCGAGCGCCGCTTTCGGAGGTTTCGCCGGTGCCTTGCAGGCCCATGCGGTCGGCGTCGTCTCGCCCGACGTGCTCTCCTTCCACATCCTGGTCCTGCTGCTGGCGATGACGGTGATCGGCGGCCGGGAATCCCCACTGGGCGCCATACTCGGCGCCTTGCTGCTGGTGCATCTCCCGGAATGGTTCCGAGACTTTGCGGATTACTATCTCGTCGCCTACGGCGCGGCCCTGCTCGGAGCCATCCTCTTCCTGCCGCACGGTCTCGCCGGGTTGCTGCCGGAGGGGCGGACGCGCCGGACCAAATCGAAGGTCCCGGCTCCGCGACCGCTCCGCCACGCGGCGCTTTCCATGGAACATGTCACGAAGCATTTCGGCGGCGTGGCGGCGCTCGACGACGTATCGATTTCCGTCGCTCCCGGCGAGATTGTCGGGCTGATCGGACCGAACGGATCCGGCAAGACGACTCTGGTCAACCTGATCGCCGGGATCGAGAAACCCGGCGCCGGCCGCGTCCGTTTCGGCGACGAAGATCTGACAGGCCGCTCCCCGGACCGGATCGCCCGCGCGGGGATCGCCAGGACGTTCCAGCACCCGCAGATCGCCCCGGCTCTCACGCTGCGGGAGAGCCTCGAAGCAGTCGCCCCCTGCGATACGGAAGCGCTGCTCGCAAGGGTCGGCCTCGGCGAGCGCGCGGACGATCTTGCCGAACGCCTGCCGCCCGCAGGGCAGAAGCGTCTCGAGATCGGGCGGGCGCTCGCCACCGGCGCCTCGCTGCTCGCACTCGACGAGCCGGCGGCGGGCATGAACGACGTCGAGCGTGCAGACCTTGCATGGCTTCTCAAGGCTCTCGCTGCTGAGGGACATGCGATCCTGCTTGTCGATCACGCCATGGATTTCCTGCTCCCGCTCGCGGACAGAGTGGTGTGCCTCAGCGCCGGCCGGATCGTCGCCGAAGGAACGCCGCAGGAGGTCGTGCAAAATCCGCATGCCGTCCGGGCGTATTTCGGGGAGAGCCCGTTATGAGCGTCGCGCTGCTTGAGCTTCGCAACGTCTCCATCCTGCGCGGAGGCGGTCTCGCCGTCGACAACCTCGATCTTTCTGTCTCCGCCGGAGAGATCGTCGCCCTGCTCGGGCTGAACGGCGCCGGAAAGTCGAGCCTGCTACGCTCCATCATGGGCCTCGAGCCGCTTGAGGCTGGCTCGATCCGGTTCCGGGACCGCGATCTCGGCCCGCTCGAGACGGCCGGACGGGCCCGGCTCGGCATCGGCTATTGCCCCGAGGGCCGGCGCCTCTTCCCGGGCATGAGTGTCTTGGACACCCTGCACGCCGCCTCCAGAGCCACCGCCAGAGAGCGTGACAGACGGATTGAAGAGATCACGCGCCTCTTCCCATTGCTCGATCACATCCTGGAGCAGGAATGCTGGCGCCTCAGCGGCGGCCAGCAGCAGGTGGTCGCCATCGCCCGCGCGCTGATGTCCGACCCGGATGTCCTGCTGCTCGACGAGCCTTCCCTGGGTCTTGCGCCTGTGATCTGCCAGGAATTGTTCCCCACGATTCGGCGCTTGGCAGATAGGGGGAACGGCGTCTTGCTGGCGGAACAGAGCCTCACCCATGCACTGTCCGTCGCCGACCGCGTTGCCGTGCTGCACAGAGGCCGGCTGGTGCTCGACGCACCGGTGGGCGACGTCTCTCACGATCGCTTGAAACATCTGCTGCTTTCCGAGGGTGAACACGGCTGAGGCTTCGTCTATGCTCCGGGCGTTTCAAATCGCCTGCCTTGGGAGCCCCCCGTCGATGGACGAGAGCCAGACCCCCGATTTCCGCCAGAGCATCGCCGAGACCGCAGCCAATATCCTGCTCGAGATCGAGGCCGTGCATATCCGCCCGGAAGAGCCCTTCACCTTCACCTCGGGCCGTCTCAGCCCGGTCTATGTCGATTGCCGGAAGATCATCTCCTTCCCCCGCGCGCGGAAGAAGCTGATGGAGATGGGCGTCGAACTGCTGGCCCAGAAGGCCGGGTTCGAACAGTTCGACGCGGTGGCCGGCGGCGAGACGGCAGGCATTCCGTTTGCCGCCTGGATCGCCGATCTGCTCGGCCTGCCGATGCTCTACATCCGAAAGAAGCCGAAAGGCTTCGGCCGCAACGCGCGGATCGAAGGCACCTTCCCCGAGGGTGCGCGCATCCTGCTGGTAGAGGATCTCGCGACCGACGGCGGCTCCAAGCTTTCCTTCATCGACGCGATCCGGGAAGCCGGCGGAGAGGTCGCGCACTGCTTCGTCGTGTTCCACTACGGCAACTTCCCGGAGAGCACGACCTCGATGAAAGAAAGGGGCGTCGATCTGCACGGGCTCTGCACCTGGTGGGACGTGCTCGCCGCGGCCGAGAAGCGCGGCTATACGGCCGCCCAGCTCGCCGAAGTGCGCCAGTTCCTGCGCGACCCGGACGGCTGGGCCGCATCCCGCGAGACTGTCGAAACCTGAGAAAGACAAGGACGAGCGAGGCGCCGGGAGGGCCGAGATGCTGAAGATTCTGGGACGCAACAATTCGAGCAATGTGCAGAAGGTGACCTGGCTCTGCGGCGAGCTCGGGATCCCGAACGAGCGCGAGGATTACGGCGGCGCCTTCGCCAACACGAAGGACGATTATTACCTGTCGCTCAACCCGAACTCCCGCGTCCCGACGATCATCGAGGATGATTTCGTTCTCTGGGAGTCGAACGCCATCGTCCGCTATCTCTGCAACAAGCATTCGAAAGGCGAGATGGCGCCCGCAGATCCGCGCGACTATGCCGATGCGGACCGCTGGATGGACTGGAAACACACCACGCTCCTGCCCCTCATCACGCCGATCTTCTGGGGCCTCGTCAGGACTCCGGAGGCCGAGCGCGACCATGCCGCGATCGACACCGCGCGCAAGGGCATGATCGACGTACTCTGGATCCTGGAAAAGCGCCTGACCGGCCGCGACTACATGATGGGCGACCGGCTGACCATGGCGGACATTCCGCTCGGCATGAACATTTACCGCTGGCTGACCCTGGTCGAAGACCGCCCGCCGATGCCGGCGCTCGAAGCTTGGTACGCCCGTATCGCCGCGCGGCCCGCCTTCAGGCAGCATGTGCTCGATATTCCGCTGACCTGAAGCGGCAGCATCCGCGGCGCTGGAAATAACCGGCGCCGCTTCCTATCCTCAATGGAGACCTGACCGAGAGATGGAGGCGGCCCGATGCGGCGTCCGATCAAACTGTTCGCCCTCTGCCTGATTTTGCTCGCGGCATCTCTTCCTCCGACACGACCCGCCGAGGCCCGCGAACAGCTGGTCATCGGGATGACCCAGTTCCCGACGACGCTGAACCCGATGATCGACGCCATGCTGGTGAAGACCTATGTGCTCGGCATGGCGCAGCGGCAGATCGCCATATTCGGCCATGACTGGGAACCGGTCTGCCTCTGGTGCACCGAACTGCCAACCTTCGAGAACAAGCGGGCGAAACGCTTCCCCATACTCGATGCGGCGGGCAACCCGACCGGGCGCGAGGGCGTGCGCACGACCTACACAATCAAGCCCGGCGCTTTCTGGGGCGACGGCACGCCGATCACGACAAAGGACGTTCTGTTCAGCTGGGAGGTCGGCAAGCATCCCGAGACCGGCGTCTCCGACATCAGTACCTACCAGGACATCGCCGAGATCGAGATCGAGGACGAGCGCACCTTCACCTTCGTGCGCAACAAGATCGACTATCGCTACAACACGCCCGGCGATTTCGACCTGCTGCCGGCCCATCTCGAGCGTGACGCCTTCGCCGTGCCGCGGGAGTACAAGAACCGCACCCTGTACAAGACAGCGCCGGCGACACCCGGTCTCTATAACGGCCCGTACCGGGTTTCGGAGGTGAGCGAAGGCGCCTACATCGTGCTCGAGCGCAACGAGCACTGGCAGGGCAAGAGACCGGTCTTCGATCGCGTCGTGGTCAAGACCATAGAGAAGACCGCCGCGCTCGAAGCCAACCTGCTCTCCGGTGCCATCGACTATATTGCCGGCGAGGCCGGTCTGACGCTCGACCAGGCGCTCGGCTTCGCCAAAAGGCACGGCGACGCCTTCGACGTGATCTACAAGCCCGGCCTGATCTACGAGCATATCGAACTCAATCTCGACAATCCGGTCCTCGCCGACATCCGGGTCCGCCGCGCGCTGCTGCATGCGATCGACCGGCAGGCACTTTCCGACCGGCTCTTTGCCGGCAACCAGCCGGTCGCGCACGGCGCCGTGAACCCACTCGACTGGGCCTACCACAAGGGCCTGCCGAAATATGACTTCGACCCGGAGCGTGCGAAGGCACTGCTCGAGGAAGCCGGCTGGACGGAGATGAAGAGCGGCGTCCGCCACAAGCCCGATGGCACGAAGCTCAGCCTGGAGATCATGACCACTTCGGGCAACCGGATCCGCGAACTGGTCGAGCAGGTGCTGCAGAATTACTGGAAGCAGGTCGGTGTCGAGGTGACGATCCGAAACGAGCCGGCCCGGGTTTTCTTCGGCGAGACCGTGCGCAAGCGCAAGTTCCCGGCCATGGCTATGTTCGCCTGGCTCTCCGCGCCGGAAGCGCTGCCCAAGACCACGCTCTATTCGACCTCCATCCCTACCGAGGCGAACAACTGGTCCGGCCAGAACGCGACCGGCTACAGAAGCGCCGAGATGGACCGGCTGATCGACGCCATCGAGGTCGAGCTGGACCAGGAAAAGCGGCGCGCACTCTGGGCCGAGCAGCAGACCCTCTACGCCACGGACCTGCCCGTCCTGCCGCTCTATTTCCGGTCGGACGCCTATATCCTGCCGAAATGGCTGAAGGGGCTGCGTCCGACCGGCCACAAATACAGCTCCACCTACTGGATCGAGCAATGGCGCGACAGTTCGGACGCCAATTGACCTCCGCATGAGCGCCTTCCTCGTCCGGCGCCTCGGGCAGGCACTGCTGGTGCTCTGGCTGATGTCGTTCGTCACTTACGGCCTGCTGGTGCTGATGCCGGGCGATCCTGTCGATCTGATGATGGCGGGCGATCCGGACATGACTGCCGCCGACGTCGTGCGGCTGAAGACGCTCTACGGCCTCGACCGACCCTTCCTAGAGCGTTACGGCACCTGGCTCTCCGCCGCGCTCCAGGGGGATTTCGGCTATTCCCGCCTGTTCGCCGCGCCGGTCACCGAGGTGCTGGCGCCGCGGCTCTTGAACTCAATGCTGCTGATGGGACTGGCCTTCGCTCTCGCCGTCGCGATCGCCCTTCCGGCAAGCGTGCTCGCGGCGCGGAACCCGGGCAGTCTGGCCGACCGGGCTATCAATCTCCTTTGCTTCGCGGGAATCTCCGTTCCGCCCTTCTGGCTCGCCCTGCTGCTGATCCTGCTCTTCGCGGTCACGCTCGGACTGTTCCCGGCGAGCGGTATGACGACCATCGGTGACGGCGGCATCGCCGACCGTGCGGCGCATCTCGTCCTTCCGGTTGTGACGCTCGCCGCGGCCAGCATCGCGCAATATACCCGTCACGGCCGGGCGGCGATGGTCGAGGTGCTGCGCGAGGACTATATCCGCACCGCCCGGGCCAAGGGCGCACCGGAACGCGCGATCCTTTGGCGTCACGGGTTCCGCAACGCGCTGATCCCGCTGGTCACGATCATGGCGCTCGATTTCGGCGCGCTCTTTTCCGGTGCGCTCATCACCGAGACCATGTTCGCTTATCTCGGCATGGGGAAGACGATCTACGACGCAGTGATGGGCAACGATTTCAACCTCGCCCTCGTCGGGCTGCTGCTGGCGACGACCGTTACACTCGCCGCCAACATCGCCGCCGATGTCGCCTACGGGCTGATCGACCCGCGAATCCGTCTTACCGCGAGGACGGGGACGTGACGGCCGGGCTCGCGCTTCACGGCCGACGCGGTGCCCTCGGGCGACTTCTCGCAAACGGCACCGCCGCGCTGAGTCTTGCAATCCTCGCAACGATGATGCTCGCCTGTTTCGCCGCACCTCTTGTAGGTGCGATGCTCGGGCTCGACGCCACCACACCGGACCTTTTCAGCATCGCCGCTCCGCCATCCATGGCCCATCCGCTCGGCACCGACGAAATCGGGCGGGACCTCCTGATGCGCCTGCTCGAAGGCGGCCGGGTCTCGCTTACAGTCGGGCTCGCCGCGGCGCTCAGCGCGAGCGCTATCGGCACGATGCTCGGCCTTCTCGCCGGCTGGCGCGGCGGTGTATTGGATGCCGTCCTGATGCGGCTCGCGGACGGCGTGATCTCGCTCCCGCTGCTGCCCCTGCTCATCGTGCTCGCCGCGATCGATCCGGCGAAAGCCGGACTGCCGGCGGCCGTCGTGCAGTCCGAGAGTTTCAGCATCTACCGGATCGTGATCATCATCGCGCTGGTCGGCTGGACCACGACGGCGCGGTTGGTGCGGGGCGCCGTCCTCAGCCTGCGCGAACGCGAGTTCATCGAAGCCGCCCGGGCGCAGGGTCTGCCGCCGATGCGCATCCTCTTGCGTCACCTTTTGCCCAATGCCGCTTCGCCGGTCCTGGTGGCCGCGACCCTCACGATCGGCAACGTCATCCTGTTCGAGAGCGTGCTGAGCTTCCTCGGCCTCGGCGTGCAACCGCCGATCCCGAGCTGGGGCAACATGCTGACCGGTGCACAGGACCTGATCGCGACGGCTCCCATGCTCGCGGTCTGGCCCGGCCTGCTGATCTTCGCCGCCGTGATCGCCTTCAACTTCCTCGGCGACGGACTGCAGGACGCGCTCGATCCCCGCGCCAACTCAAGGCGCCGGAAATGAGGAGCGCTGTTCATTGACGCCCCGCCGACCGCTCACTAGCTTGGATCCATGACCCGTTTCCGCGCGCTCGCCTTCACGCTGCTTTTCGTAGCCTCCCTCGGCCTCGCCGCCTGCGAGGAAGAGCCGCCGAGCGTGGTCAACCGGCGCGACGCGAAGCCGCCGCCGGGCGACGGGCAGACCGGCGAAGTCTGCGTGCTGGTGCGCAACCGCACCCCCTTCACCATCACCGGACGGGTACAGCTGAAGACCCGCGAACGCACCAGCTTCAGGCTGGCGCGCAACGGGCGGACGAAGATCTGTCTCGTGGGAACTCTTTATGGCCAGGACACGGTTTCGCTGGTGGTGACCAACTTCCTCACCGTGCCGCTGTTTTCCTGCTATGTCCGTTTCGATCAGTCGATCGACATTTATGCCCGTCCGCATCCGGAGGGAGGTTGGCTCTACAACGCGCCCTGCGCCTGACGCGGCCAAGCCGTCCCAGTCAGGACAGCAGGGTCAGGACAGCAGGGTCAGGACACCAGTTCGGGCTGCAGCGCCTTCACGTGCCGGCGCATGGCCTGGATCACCGGAAGACCGCCGAGAGCCATGATGTCGACCGGCGTCTTGCCGCGGAATGGCGCGTTGCTGTTGCCCGTGGTCGGCCAGGTGTCGGCGGCCTGCTCGTCCATCTTTTCCTTCAGGTCGCGATAAAGCGCGACCAGATTCGACGTCCGCTCGAGCTGGTCGACGGAGAGGATCCCCTGCCAGTTCCCGTCGCTCATGGCGGCCCAGGTTCCCTCGTCGACATTCATCAGTTTCGCGGCGGCACGAGGCGGCACCTGCCAGAGATCGAACAGACTCGCGATCGTCCGCACGGCGACCGGCGTCAGGTCTTTGCGTTCCTTGTCGCGGTGAAACCGGCCCTGCGCCCGGCCTTCCTTGCCGGATATATTACTGGTTGTTTCCATGTCTCAAGATCCCTAGCCAACTCATGCGCACGGAGTTCTCTCCCAGGTGCCATTCTGCCTGTTTTGGCGCTTTCGCCGTTCAGTCAGATTTAGATTTAATTTCATACTACCGGCGTAAAATGCTATTTGAAAAGCGAATAATACATGGCACTTCAGCAGTATTTTAGTCGATTTAGCTTGGTTAAAATTAGAGAGATTTTTGTTTAAAGACATGTACTTCTGCACTCATCTTCACAGATGATCAACAGAAGCACATTCCGAGGAAAGGTTTATTCGGAAAGCCGGTCGAGACGCAACCGATGGCGCGTATCCGTGAGGCGTCGAAGCACGGAGAAAACGGCAATAGTCACGCCGATTCCTGTCGCACCGGAAATCAGAAACATTACCAGTAATTGATATTTCACCGCCTCGACCGGATCGATGCCGGCGAGAATCTGCCCGGTCATCATCCCCGGAAGGGAGACGAGGCCGGTTGCCGCCATTGCATTGATCGTCGGCGTCAGCGCGGTCCGCAGCGCCGCGCGGGTCATCGGAAGGACCGCCCGACGGAAACTGCGCCCGAGAACGAGCTGTGCCTCGACAGCGGCGCGGCCGTCGCTGAGAGCGGCGGTGATCGCGCGGATCGCCAGCGCCACACCGGTCATGCAATTGCCGAGCACCATACCGAGCAATGGCAGGAGATAGCGCGGATGATACCAGGGGTCCGCCGCCACCTGGGTCGTCAGAGCAAAACCCATCATCAAGAGAGCCGCAAAGCACATGGCGCCCGCGCCGAGCCCATAGCCCCAGAAACCCTTCAGTCGCCGATCCTGACGCGCCATCGCCTCGTACCCGGCAAAACCGAGCATGGTGAGCACCGCGAGGCCGGTCCAGAGCGGCGACACCGTACTCAGGAGGAAATCCAGAATCACGCCGATGAGCAGCAGCTGCACAACCATGCGAACCGACGCGATCAGAAGGCTGCGCGCCATCCCAAGCTCAAAGGCGACGGAGACCGCACCGTTGATCAGCAGGAGCAGGGCCGCAAAAGCGAGATCGGCGTAGGACAGCACCTCGTAATTCATGCCACCCGCTCCTCGACGAGGCGGCCATCCTCAAGCCTGTAGCCCCGAGTTCCGACGCGTGCGAACTGCGCCTTGTCATGGGTGACGAAGAGACAGCAACCACCGGCGGCGCAATGTTCCGCGACCAACGCCTCGACCGCGGCTGTCGCAGTCTCGTCGAGCGCTGACGTCGGTTCGTCCAGCAGGAGGCAGAGAGGTTTGTTCTCGAGCAGGCGCATCAGACCGAGCCGCTGCCTCTCGCCGGTCGAGAGCCGCGAGATGGACCAATCGCCGGCAACGGGATCTATACCGAGACGCTCCGCGAGATCCCGGCAGGCGTCCCAGTCGGCGAAATGCGCGGCGACCCGGTCCGCCCACCAGCCGGGCTCGGCCGGCAGATAGGCGACCTGCCGGCGCCAATCCGGTGCTGACATGGCCTCGCGGTCGCGCCCGTCGAGGGAGACCGCTCCTTCGGCGGGATCGAGGTCGGCAATGGCGCGCAGCAGCAGGGACTTTCCGGAGCCCGACCGGCCGCGCAAGACAATGGACGTCCCGGACGGCACATCCAGATCGACCGGCCCAACATGCAGGCTCCTCAATCCCCGTAGAGTAAGCAGCGCACAGGCCTCCCTCCGGTTTTCCGACCCGCATTGGAGTCACATTGGCACATTCCGAAACCTTCAGGCCAACGCTGACCTTCTCTCCATGCCTGATTACTTCGAAGTCCACGCCCAGCCGCGGTGAGAAACGCGCTTTTCAGTTTTGAAAAAAGTCTTTCCGGGGAAGATTTGCAATCCCCCATCAGGGGAATATTATAGGACGCATTATTACTTTTGATTTTATTCACGTCATTTCAAACGAGGAGCGATTTTATGGCTCACGAAACGCTCAAGAGCGATCTTCTCAGATTTACCGATATGAAACCGCCCGTTCGGCGTGCCGCCTATAGCGACCGTACCGCCTGGCTGATGGCCGTGCTTTCTGAACTTGCCTATCTACGTTTCGATGAGGAGGACGAGGACACGATCATGAGCCTCGCCGTCGAACTGGCTAAGCTGACCGATCAGAACAGCATCGCGGAAAAATTGCGCGGTCTTGCCTTGTCCTTCCACCCGCAGCGGGAAACCAAAAACGAGATCCTTCGATCGGTGTTGCAGGTCGGCGGTTTCGAACTTGTCGGGATCATCTACAGCCGGGAGACCGACACCCAGGGTTTCGTCGCAGCGCGCCGGCCCGAGAACGATGTCGGAATGGCCGTTATCGCCTTCCGAGGCACCCAGCAGACCAAGGACTGGATGACCAATCTCAGCGCGTCCGCCACCGGCGTGATGCACTTGAAAAACGGCCGCGAGGTGAAGGTTGGCAATGTCCACAAAGGCTTTGATGCGGCCTTCAAGTCAGTCCAAGAGCAGATCAGGAGCTATGTCGAACAGGTCGCCGACCTGCCGCTCTATATCACCGGTCATTCCCTCGGCGGCGCGCTCGCGACCCTCGCCACCTGGTATACGAGCGGCGACAAGCTAGCGGCCTGCTACAGTTTCGGTGCGCCGCGCTGCGGGGATGACGGCCTGGTCAGCGAATTCCGCACACCGATCTACCGCATTGTGAACGGCGCCGACCCGGTTCCTTTCGTCCCGCCGTCCAGCATCAGCATCGATATCGCCAAGGCTTTGTTCAGGGGGATCGGCGTGTTCTTTGCTCCGGCGAACTGGCTGGCCAATCTCTTGGTACGCAGCCAGCATTTCCGCCATTACGGCTACCAGCGCTATCTCAGCATCTGCGATCCTGCGGCGGACGGCACCTATCCGGACCTCAAGAACGAGTTCGGCATCAGCTCTCTGGAACGGATCTATCGTTACACGCGGCGTCTGCTAAGGGGCGAGGCTTCGACCCAGAAACGGATCGACCGCTATCACGACATCGCGGAGTACCGCGCGAAGCTCAGGGAGTTCGCTCTCCGCCGCCAGGCCTGACGGGAGCGCTCACCCCGTCCGCGGCAGCCTGTCCTCGACGAGTTGACTCCAGTAGCTGGCACCCCACGGCAGGGCCTCGTCGTTGAAGTCGTAACCGGCATTGTGCAGCATCTTGCCCTCGCCGCCGCCGCCGTTGCCCATCCAGATGTAGCAGCCCGGCTTCTTCTCCAGCATGAAGGCGAAATCCTCGCCGCCCATGCTCGGGGTCGGGTCGCGGACGACCTTCTCGCCGCCGACCAGCCGTTCGGCGACCACGGCCGCCATCTCGCTCTCGGCATCGGAATTGACGGTCGGCGGATAGCGCTTCTCGTAGCGCAGTTCGGCCGTCGCGCCGAAGCCGGCGCAGACGCCGTCGATGATCTGCTGCATCCGCGGCTCGATCATGTCGCGCACTTCCGGGCGGAAGGAACGCGTCGTACCGGCGAGTTGCACCATGCCCGGAATGACGTTGTAGGCGTCGCCGCCATGGATCTTGGTGACCGAGACCACGATCGCGTCCATCGGATCGACATTGCGGCTGGCGATGCTCTGCAGCGCCGTCACGACCTGGGCCGAGACCAGGATCGGATCGATCCCGAGATGCGGCATCGCGCCATGGCCGCCGACCCCTTTGATGTCGAGTTCGAACATGTCGTAGGCGGCCATCATCGGCCCGGCCTTTACCGCGACGGTGCCGACCGGCATGCCCGGCCAGTTATGCATGCCCCAGACGCTGTCGACCGGGAAATTGTCGAAGAGGCCCTCCTCGACCATCCGCTTGCCGCCGCCCTCGTTCTCCTCGGCCGGCTGGAAGATGAACTGCACGGTGCCGGAGAAGTTCCGGGTCTCGGCGAGGTACTTTGCCGCGCCGAGCAGCATCGTGGTGTGGCCGTCATGGCCGCAAGCATGCATCTTTCCCGGATTTTCGGACGCGTAGTCGAGGCCAGTCTGCTCGGTAATATCGAGCGCGTCGATATCGGCCCGCAGCCCGATGGCGCCGCCATCCCCGTTGCCCTTCAGCGTGCCGACCACGCCGGTTCCGGCGAGCCCCCGATGCACCTCGATACCGAAGCTCTCAAGCTTCTTGGCGATGAAGGCGCTGGTCCAGTGCTCCTCGTAGGCGGTTTCCGGATGGCGGTGCAGCTCGCGCCGCCATTCGGTCATTTCCTCATGAAATTCAGCAATGCGGTTGTTGACGGGCATCGGAAGACTTCCTGCTCGGGAACCTGATCAGAAGGCCGCGTTGGCGGCCGAAGTGAAGCGGAGGACATTGTCCGCGGGGCTACGGGTCTCATGCACCGCATCGTCGGTCTTGATGCGGGCCGGGACACCGTTCTTGATCACCATACGATGGTTGGCCCGATCCGCAACCCGGTCGATATCGGCGAGCGGATCGCCGTCGACGATCAGCAGGTCGGCATGTTTGCCTTCCGCGACCGTGCCGCGGTCCTCGAGCCCCATCAGGTCGATACCGTTTCGGGTGGAGAAGACAATCGCGTCCGTCGGCGCGATGCCGATCTCAGTCATGTAGCGCAGTTCCAGCGCGTTCTCGCCATGCCGGTTGAAAGGCGTGCCGGCGTCCGTACCCATCGCGATCTTGCCGCCGGCATCGTAGAACATCTTGATGGACTGGATGTGCCGTTCCTGGACCCGCATGGCCTTTTCCACCACATGCGGAGGAATCCCGTTATCCTTGTTGGCGACAATATTGCGAACCGCCGCGAGCGTCGGCACGAGATAGGTCCCGGCCTCCAGCATTTCCCTCAGACACTCGTCGGTCATGAAGATCCCATGCTCGATCGAGGCGACACCCGCGCGCACCGCATTCAGGATGCCGAGGCTGCCCTGGGCGTGGCTCGCCGACCTCTTGTGGAATCGTTTGCCCTCCGCGACCCCGGCCGCCATCTCCTCGGCGGTGAAATGCGCATCCTCCGGGCTGACGCCCGGGGTCATCACCCCGCCGGTCGCCATCAGCTTGATCAGGTCGGCGCCCGCATGAATCTGCTCGCGCACCGCCTTGATCACCTCGTCGGCACCGTCGGCGATGCGGCCGTTCCGGTTGCCGTGCCCGCCGGTCATGCAAATCACCCGGCCGGAACAGAGAATGCTCGGCCCGATCTGCGTGCCGCTGTTGCAGGCATCGCGCACGGCAAGCTCCAGATAGTCCTTGCCGCCGCAGTCGCGCACTGCGGTGATGCCGCTCATCAGGGACTGCTGGGCGTGCTTGTAGGTCGCCATGGTGATCTGACCCGGTGTCATCGCCGCCTGCACCGCGACCGGATTGCCCTCGCCGCCCATGGTCAGATGGACATGGCAGTCGACCAGCCCCGGCAGCAAGGTTCCTCCGGTGAAATCGACCCGGAAGCCCGCAAATCCCTGGAAGCGGTCGAGCGGCGCCAGTTCGGCGATCCTCCCGTCCCGAACCATGACCCCATGCTTCTCGAGCCGGGCTCCGGTTCCGTCGAGCACGGTTCCGCCTTCGTAGAGCGTTTCCTTGACCATCGATATCCCTTACCGGGCCGTTCTGAGCCCGCGTTGCTGCGTCGTATTTAAATATGAACCACGGAAGGCAGGTCGGCCAGAGCCGCGTTGATCCGTGCCCCAGTCAACTCCGGAGACTGGGCGCCTGGCAAGGTGCAAATGATCCCGCTGGCGGTTGTGGCACGGCGAACGGCCTCGATGAGGCTCTCCCCCCTGTCCAGAGCGGCGGTCAGCGTGCCGCAGAACGCATCACCGGCGCCGACCGTATCTACCGGAACGATCGGCAGGGCCGGCACCTGGAATGTGCCGCCTTCATGCGCGACGACCACGCCGGCCGCGCCGATTGTCACGATTCCCGTGCCCCGGCAAAACGCCGCGAGGCCGCGCGCCAGGTCGGCATTCTCCAGCCCGGCGCTGTTGCCGAGCAGGCCCATCGCCTCCTCTTCGTTGGCGATCAGGATATCGACCTCCGCCAGCGCTTCGCGGGAAAGCGGTCCGAGCGGTGCGTCGTTCAGGATGATCCGGCACCCGCATGCCCGTGCCCGTCGGATGGCGGCCTCGGTATCCGCCTGCGGCAACTCCATCTGCATCAGCAAAGTGGTGTCCGGCCCCAGAAGTTCTTCCGCGAGCCAATCGGCCGATGCTTTCATGTTGGCCCCGCTGGCGACGAGGATCTGGTTCTCGCCGCTCGCCTCGACCGAGATCACCGCCGTGCCGGTCACACCATCGACCGCATGGACATGGCGCACGTCGACTCCCGCCGCCGTCAATGCGTCGAGGCAGGGCGCCGCATTGGGGTCGCGGCCGACAGCTCCGACGAAACGGACCTCGGCGCCGTCCCGTGCTGCGGCGGCGGCCTGATTCGCCCCCTTCCCCCCGGGACAGAAGGTATAGCCGTCGGTCAGCACCGTCTCACCCCGGCGGGGCAATTTGGCGAAGGAAAAGAACAGGTCGGCGTTTATCGATCCGAAGACGACGATCATGATCTGCTTTCGTCCAGCGCTCTGTGTTACTAAGCCATTCTTGATACAGAATTAGCGCGGTCCAAGCATGATTTATCCCGTGATCCTCTCCGGCGGTTCCGGCACCCGGCTCTGGCCGGTCTCCCGCGCGCTCTATCCGAAGCAGCTGCTGCCGATGCTGAGCGAGCGGACCATGCTGCAGGAAACCGCGCTGCGTTTCCCCGAAAGCGCTAGCTACGGGGCACCTTCGGTGATCTGCAACGCCGAACACCGCTTCGCCGTCGCCGAACAGATGCAGGGTATCGGCGCCAAGCCGTCCGCCATATTGCTGGAGCCGGTCGGCCGGAACTCGGCCCCGGCCGCCGCCGTCGCGGCACTGCATGTCGCGAGCGTCGATCCCGAGGGCCTCGTCCTGCTGCTCGCCTCCGATCACCGGATCGAACGGCCCGACGCCTTCCGTGCCGCGGTCGAGACCGGGGCCATTGCGGCGCGTGCCGGGCGCCTGGTCACGTTCGGCATCACACCGGACCGCCCCGAGACCGGCTATGGATATATCCACCGTAACGGTCCGCTCGACCACATGGACGGTTGCTTCGGGATCGAACGCTTCGTCGAGAAACCCGATCTTCCGACAGCCGAGAAATATCTCGCCGCCGGGGACTATTTCTGGAACAGCGGCACCTTCCTCTTCCGGGCCCGAGACTTCCTCGCCGAGCTCGCGAGGCTGGCGCCGGAGATTCTCGACGCCGCAAAGGCGGCTCTCGACCAGGGCGTCTCCGACCTCGACTTCCGCCGTCTCGACGCGGACGCCTTCGGCAAGGCGCCCTCGATCTCGATCGACTATGCGGTGATGGAGAAGACCGCGCTCGGCGCCATGGTTCCGCTCGATGCCGGCTGGTCCGACGTCGGCTCCTGGAGTGCGCTCTGGGCCGTGCAGGAGAAGGATGCCGACGGCAATGCCGTTCAGGGCGACGTCTGGCTGCACAAGAGCAGGAACAATCTGGTGCGCGCGGAATCCCGTCTCGTCACCGTGATCGGCGCCGAGGATCTGGTCGTCATCGAATCCCCCGATGCCGTGCTCGTCGCCGCCATGGGCGCCGACCAGGACGTGAAGCTCGCCGTCGAGGCACTGAAGGAAGCCGGCCGCCCCGAGGCGATCAGCCACGCCACCACGCACCGTCCCTGGGGCAGCTACCGCAATATCGACAGCGGCGACGGATATCAGGTGAAACGCATTACCGTTTCTCCCGGCGGCCGCCTGTCGCTGCAGAGCCACAAGCACCGGGCGGAGCACTGGACCGTGATTTCCGGCAAGGCCCGGATCACCCGGGGCCCCTCGATGGACCGCCTGGACGTCACGCATCTCGATGCGGACCAGTCGGTCGACATTCCGCTCGGATGGATCCACCGTTTGGAGAACCCGGGCGCGGACCCGCTCATCATCGTCGAGGTCCAGTCCGGCGCCTATCTCGGCGAGGACGATATCGAACGCTTCGACGACCAGTACGGACGATGACGCGCGGCACCGCATCGCCCGAATTCGACGCCACGTTCCGCAATCGGCTCGAGGACCTGCTGCGCTGGCGCCGGGATGTGCGCGAATTCCGCACCACGCCCCTGCCCGAGGGAGCGCTCGAACGGCTCGTCGGCCTCGCCGCCCTCGCGCCCTCGGTCGGCTACAGCCAGCCCTGGCGCTTCGTTTCCGTGGTCCACCCGGCCCGACGGGCGGCGGTCCGAAGCTCCTTCGAGGCTGCGAACCGGAAGGCCCTCGAGGGCTACGAGGGGGAACGCAAGCAGCTCTATGCCAGCCTGAAGCTCGCCGGGCTCGACCGGGCCCCCGTCCAGCTTGCGGTCTTCACCGATCACGGTTCGGAGCGCGGCCACGGGCTCGGGCGCCAGACCATGCCCGAGATGCTGGACTATTCGACCGTCACCGCGATCCACACCTTCTGGCTCACCGCCCGCGCCGAGGGCATCGGCGTCGGCTGGCTCTCCATCCTCGACCCGGAAGAGGTCCGCGACGAACTCGAGGTGCCGGCCGACTGGTCCCTCACCGCCTATCTCTGCGTCGGATATCCGGAACGGGAAGACGACCGGCCGAAGCTGGAGCAACTCGGCTGGGAAGAGGAAGCACCGGAAAGCCACCGGCTGCTGAAACGCTAGCCGGCCCGCCCGGCGTCCGCTCTTACACCCTTCCCCCGGTTAAATGTTCTTGATCATCAGGCAGTAATGCTCGGCATCGATGTCCCAGCCGTCTTTCACGATTGGCCGGTGTTCGATCTCGCAGAAGCCGAGCGTGCGATAGAGCCGCGCCGCCCGCTCGTTGCCGTCGGTGACGATGATGCTCATGCGGCGCAGACCGGCGGCCCGCGCCTGACGTTCCGCTTCCTGCATCAGGGCGGTGCCGAAACCCCGCCTCTGAAACCGGTCGTAGGTCGCTAGAACGTTCACATACCAAGTGCAGAGCGCCTCGTTTTCAAGCTCGATCAGCGGCACGAAGAGCGGCGGTGTGTCCCTGCCGATCCCGGCCGGCTCGGCGCCGATCGGATAGCCGACGAGCGCCGCCGCAATCTCGCGGCCGGACATCGCGATAGTCGCATTGCGGTAGGAGAAACTTCCGTCTTCGCGCCGGGCCCGGCGGCACCCGACGTCCCAGACGCTCTCCCCCTCTTCCGCCATCCCGCTCCAGATATGGAGCGGCAACCCCTCGCCGGCGAGATTGATCAGCTGCGCGAGGGCCAGCGCGTCGTCTTTCTCCGCGCGCCGCAAATATCGGATCTGCTCTTTCATGATCCCGACTCCGTTTTCGATGCATTCATGGATGAAGGCGCGGAGCATCGTCGATGCCGGAAGCTGCCGATAGTGAACGCGCGGTACGGTTGAAGCGAAAAATTCGGCCTTGTGAGATCAATCACTTACAGCGACGCCGCGAGAGTATTTGCTCCCCGCCGCAGCAAAACCGTACTTTCGGTCAAGAAATCTTGGGGACAATTGCAATGCGCAAGGGCGAAGCGACACGCGAAAGGCTGATGGACATCGCCGAGGGATCGATCCTGGCGAAAGGTTTCGCCGCGACCTCCATCGAGGAGATCATCGCCGAGGCCGAGATCACAAAGAGCGGATTCTTCTACCACTTCAAGGACAAGAACGAGCTCGCCCGGGCTCTTCTGAAGCGCTATATCCAGCGCGAGGACGTCCTGTTCGACGACCTCTTCGCCCGCGCCGCCGACCTGCATGACGATCCGCTGCACATCTTTCTGATCGGCCTGAAACTGCTGGCGGACATGCTGGCCGACATGCCGAACGCCCATCCGGGCTGCCTGATCGCAGCCTACTGCTATCACGAGAGGCAGTTCGACAAGGACGTCAAGGAACTGAACCGGCAGGCCGTGCTCAGCTGGCGCCGACGCTTCACCGAGGCGTTCGATGCCATCAGCGAACGCTATCCGCCGCGCGATGCGGTCAGCAACGAGGCGCTGGCCGACATGGTGTCCAACACGGTGGAAGGCGCGATCATCATGTCGAAGGCGCTGAACGAGCCGAAGGTCCTGGCGGAACAGATCCTGCTGCTCCGTTCCTACGTCAAACTGCTGTTCCAGCCGACCTGAAAGGCCGCCGCGTTCAGTCCCGCGTGCGGAACCGGCTCGCCTGCACGATAGCAATCGCTGTCAACGGGATGGCCACCGTCAGGACGGCGACGGCGATCAGCAGATATCCGAGTTCGCTGTAATCCGCCGGTACCTGGATCTCGCCGGTCGTGCGGTCCTTCACCTCCCGCGTGACGAGGAAAATCTCGTTCATGTATTTCGTCCCCATCGCCCTGGCCGAGAGCGCGAGGTTCACGAAGGACGCCATCACCGCGAAGAAGGTTGCTTTCAGTTGCGGCGGTGCGTTCCGGGCAATCCAGGCGAGCATCGGGATCATCGAGACCTGTGCGAGCGGCGACTCGATCGCGGTGTCGAGAATGGCGATGAAACGCGCATCCACCACTCCGCCGGTGAGCGGCCCGGTCCATTCGTGGATGCCGTAATAGAGCCCAATATTCGGCAGAGACAGGATCCCCGCGAAGACCGTCAGCAGGGCGACGATATAGGCGATCGAGCGCGATGCCATCAGCGGCCGGAGCACCACCATCCCGGCAAGCGCAAGAAGGGCGCTGATGAGGGTCAGGACGGAGATGAACTGCTGATCGAAACCCAGCAGGTCGATCTCGAACCATGCCGCCCCGGGGCCCGGTCCGGGAACAGCACGGAAGAAAAACACGATGGTCGAGGTCCCGATCAGGGCAAGGCGCTGATGCGGCGCCAGCTCAGGCAAGAGTCGCGCGATCAGGAAACAGACGATCGCCATCGAGCCTGTAAAGACGATCTCCTGCGAGAAGGCGAGATCGCTGAGGCCGACCGTAATGGTGAAGGCACCGAATGCCAGACTGCCGCCGAAGATCCACCAGTTCGGCGTCGCTTCGCCATCCGGACGGAACAGCATCTTGTCGACCTCCGCCCGGCCGACGCCGGCGGCGATCAGGTCTTTCGCCCGGCGGCGCAGCATCATGCCGCCGAGAATCACCCCGGCCACCGAGATCGCCGGCACGGCTAGTGCGATCAGGTGGATATCGGCATAGATCACCGCCTTCTCCGCCTGGCTCATCGCCTCGACGCCGTCGAACATGGTGATGTTGACGATCGCGACGAGCGCGAGACCGCCGATCAGGGCGAAGCGGCCGAGCATCTGCATCGTCGTGTGCATGGTCTTGATCGCTTCGTCGGAAAAAGCCTCGCCGTTCTCGTCGAGGACTGGAACAGCCTCGACGGTCATGGCGTCGGCGACGGCGTCCTGCAGGACATATCCGAGGGGTGACAGCAGCACGCTCAGCACGAACCAGGCGGTCGCCGGCATGATCGCGGTCATTGCCGTGGTATGCGCGATCAGCCCGTACATGATCAGCAGGCTGGCCCCGATCAGCGCGGCGCCGAGATAAACCAGCGCGCCTTTCCACTTCCAGATGATATCGACCAGATGGCCGACCGGCATCTTGAGCGCCCAGGGAATACCGGCCCAGAAGCCGAGCCCGGCCAGAAAGGCCGCCGAGAGATCGAGATATTCCTTCACGAAGAAGGTGCCGACGATCGAGGTCAGCCCCGAAATGCCGTAGGCGAGATAGACCATCAGCGGCGGCAGATAGGACCAGCGCAACTGCTCGATCAGCCCGGCGAAGACGTCATGCATCCAGTTCGTGCGGGACGAGATCAATTGATTGCCTCCAGCTGTCGTCCTCAGCCCCGGCCTAGGAGCCCGGAACGTATAATCCCGTTGGAATGGCGACCCTTTCAAGGTGCGCGATCACAAATGCCGTGCTCAGCATGGCGGAAATGCGGCGCCTCCCGAAATTGAATATGCAAGGCTCACCGACCCGCAGCCAATTCCGCAAGTACAGCCGCGAGGTCTCCGAATACCGGTTCCCAATCACCCGGGACCGGCTGACGGAATAGTCTCGCGCGGGAATAGAGCGGACTGTCCGCCCGCTCGCGGAACCAGAACCAGCTGGAGCCGAAACCGGTCGGCAGCAGGACCCAGAACGGGGTCTTGGTGCATCCGGCGACATGTGCCGTCGTATTGGCGACCGTGATCACGAGGTCGAGATCCGCGATGATTTCCGCGAACGCCAGTGTCGACCCGAAGGGCTCGAAGCCGGGAATGCGCTCGACCTCCGGAAAGGCATCGAGTTCCCTTGCGACGTCACCGTATTGCAGCGAGAAGAACCGGCAGCCCGGCTGTCTCAGGACCGGCGACCAGTCGGCGAGCCGCGTCGATTTGAGCGCGCCGACCAGCGAGGCGTCAGACTTCCAGGATATCCCGATCTTGAGAGATCCGCCGCCGCTTCCGGCTTTTCGAGGGAGCGACCGGTGTCCGCCCGGGCAGGCAAGGTCTGCCGGCTGTGCAGAAAAGAACCGTCCGGCGAATTCCAGCGGATAGCCGGTCACAGGTCTCCAGTCCGGATCGGCCGGATCCTCTTCCGGCAGGGTGGCAATTACCCGGACTTGGGGATGCAGACGGGAGAGCAAGGCGACGTTGCGCCGGTCGACGACGGCGATCACCCTCCCTGCCGCCTGCCGGGCGCGTTCCAGAAAGACCGAGAACAGCAGTTCGTCCCCGACCTTGTCGACACTCCAGAGCAACAGGGCGCCGTTCCGGACCGGACCGCCGTCCCAGCGCGGGAGCCCATCGATCGGCGGCTCCCATTCAGGCAGCCGGAAGCGTTCCAGCCGGTCCCAGCCCTCGGCCAGATGGCCGTCGCTGAGCAGCGCCCGGCCAAGTTCCCCCTGCGCCTCCCGGCTGGTCGGGTTGACCGCGACGGCGCGGCGAAACCAGCGCGCGCCCTCGGCCGAGCGGTCCTGCTTGCGCTGCCAGAGCCCCATGTTGCGGAGCGCGTTGAAATCGGACGGACTGAGGGCGAGCGCCCGCAGGAACGCGGCGCCCGGATGCGCGCCATCCGTCAGCAGGCCCAGGATCCGGGCAATTTCGCCCAACGTTCCCGGATCGAGCGGTCTTGCGGCATTTGCGCGCCGGAGCTGGGTCAATGCGGCCCGGTAATTCTCCCTGCGGACCTCCATATTGGCCAGATTGAACAGGCCCGCCCCCTGATCGGGCGAGACCAGAACCGCCCGCCGGAGCGCATCCCGATGGCCCGCCGCAAGCCCCTGCAGCGTGAAGAGTTCCTTGTGCAACGGAACGACAACAGGACGTGGGATGGCTGCGCACGCCCAGTCCGCAGAGCGTCCAGACGAGGCGGCATCGCCGAGGCGACCGGTCGCGAGACTGAAGAAATAGCCCCCAATCGGGTCCCGCGGGCTGACGAGGAGAAGCTTCCGGGCAACGGCGCGGCAGGCACTCCAGTTACCCGCGACCGCTTGCTCCGAGGCAGACCGGCGCCATTCGTCCGCCGGCGGGGTCTCAGGTTCCGCCATGCCCGAACAGCATGGTGATATTGATCCGCCGGTGGATATAGCCGTCCTTGAAGCTGAAGCGGTCGGTCTCGTGGAACAGGCGGGAGTCGAACAGGAGCGCGCGGTTCTCGCGGTTCGGAACCCGGATCGGGTTGTTCCTGTCCTCACCGAGCGCCGCGTAGATCTCCTCCGCCGGAGCCGTGTTGTAACGCTGGAAAGTCCAGTCCTTCGGCGCCGGCTTGCGGAACACCAGCAACCCACCGGACTCAGGATCCAGGTTGGATTCGGCGTGATTGATCCAGAAATTCACGTTCACGGCCGCGAAGTCGGCATGCGGATTGATGCCGGACATGTGCTGGTCGTACTTGTAGGCCCACATCAGCTTCAGCCCGTGCGGCCCCAGAACGCGCGACATGCGTTCCCTGAGCCCACGTCCGATGGCGAAGAGCAGGGGATCGTTGAAACCGGAGCGGTAATAGGCGCCGAGATAGCCGGCGCCCTTCAGTTGGTGCCAGATCGTCGACTCGAAGCAGAAACGCCGGATGGCGGCGAGCGCTTCGCCGTTGAGCAGCGCATCGATCGCCACCGCCTGCGGGTCGGCATCGAGATAGCTTTCCTCGATCGCGGACCAGTCGAGATCGGGGTTCATTGGATCCGCATCTGCCCAGCCTGTCGCGGCAATATGGACGAAGCGGTTGTAGGAGCGCGCGATCCGTCCATAGCGCGCATCGTCGAGCTTGAAGGAGATCGCGTCCCGCTCCTCGGGATCGAGCCCGTCGAGGAGCTCCTGATAGGTCTTCCATTCGTCCTGATACTCGGGCGGCAGAACGCCCTGCTCCGTCAGGTAATGGTACTGTTCGGCATCGTGTTTCAGGCGATGGCGGGCGCAGGTCCGGTCGACGGGGACCACCGGATCCGCGGGCATCTCCGCATAGGCCGGTGCATCGTTCAGCGGCCGGCCATGCACGAGTCGCGCGCGCCGCGCATAGGGCTCTGCCGCGTCCTCGAAACGGTCGGACTCGATCAGCGTCACACCGAGATTGAACCAGAGGTCCGGATCGTTCGGGCTTTTCTCCAGGATGTTGCGGTAGAGCCGCTCGGCGTCAGCGCCGTAGCCGTTTTTCAGCAATTGGTGGGCGCTGTTGATCGAGGCCGCGCGATCCCTCGGATCTGTCGCCAGCAGCCTCGCAACCGCAGCCTCCACACGCATCGTGTCGCCCGCCTTGCGGGCAGCTTCCAGCAAAAGACCACACTGGCTTTTCGGATCTAGGTAAAAGGCCCGCTTTGCCGCGCGCAGCGCGGCAGCCGCATCGGCTCCAGCAGCGGCAGCCTCCGATGTCACGACATAGGGGCCGCCGCCCTCCGGAGCGAGAAGCGCCGCCCGCCGCGATGCAAGGCGCGCCACCTCCGGCTCCCCCGCGCGGTGCGACGCGAGCGCCAGGTTCGAATGAACCGCCGCAACGCCAGGCAGGCCGCGGGCCGCGGCCCTGTATGCTGCCGCAGCCTCCGCGTTTCGCCCCTGTTTCAGGCGGATGATCCCGAGATAAAACTGCGCCGCGGGCTGCCGCGGGTTCGCCTCGACAAAGGCCACGAGACCGGGCTCGGCGGCGTCGGTCCGACCCGCCTCGACCATTTTCATCAGCGCATTGAGATCTTCGCTCATAACCGGTTCTTAGCGCGGATGCGGCCGGGCGCCAACCGGCGAAAGTGCGCAGCCTCAGGCAGCTCCGGTCCAGCCGAACGGAAGCCCGACATAGTTCTCCGCGATGGTCCTGCGTCCGGCCTCGGTTCCCGTGAAGTAGTCGAGATCCGCGAACTGCACTTCCTCGTCGAACGCGTTGGCGCCCGGATCCTTGTGCAGCAGCCGCGTCATGAACCAGGAAAAGCGCTGCGCCGCCCAGATCCGCTTGAGGGCCAGCGCCTCATATCCGTCGAGCTGCGCGGTGTCGCCGGACTTGAAATAGGCAGCAAGCGCATCGCTCAGCAGCTTCACGTCGCCGGCCGCGAGATTGAGCCCTTTCGCACCGGTCGGCGGCACGATATGCGCGGCGTCACCGGCAAGGAACAGCCGGCCGTGGCGCATGGTCTCGCAGACGAAGCTCCGCATCGGGGTGACGTCCTTGCGGGTGATCCGGCCCTCGTTGACGCGAAAACCGTCCTTCGCCTCAAGACGTCGGTGCAGCTCGTCCCAGACCCGGCTGTCCGGCCATTCGCCCAGATTCTCTTCCGGATCGCACTGCAGGTAGAGGCGGGTGACCTCGGGCGAGCGCATGCTGAACAGCGCGAAGCCGTTCTCGTGCCGGGAATAGATCAGTTCGTCCTGCGCCGGCGCCGCATCCGCAAGGATACCGAGCCAGGCGAAGGGATAGATTTTCTCGAACAGCTTCAGCTTCGCGTCCGGAATGGACTGGCGGGCGACGCCGTGAAAGCCGTCGCATCCGGCAATGAAATCGCAGGAGAGCGCCTTCTTCTCGCCACCATGTGTGAAGGAAAGCGACGGGCTGTCGCTCTCGGCGCCGTGGATCGCGACGTCTTCCGACTCGAAGAAGATCTGGCCGTCGAAGTCCTTCTTCAGCCTGATCAGGTCCTTCACGACCTCCTGCTGGCCGTAGACCGTGACCTTCTTGCCGCCGGTGAGGCTCGGGAAATCGATGCGCCTTTTCTCGCCGCGGAACAGCATGTCGATGCCCTCGTGCGGCATGCCCTCCTTCGCGAGGCGCTCGCCGGCGCCCATCGCGTGAAGGAATTCGACCGCCGGGTGCTCCAGTACGCCGGCGCGGATCCGGCTGAGCACGTAATCTTCCGAACGCTGCTCGAGGATGACGGAGTCGATCCCGTGCAGCCGGAGAACCTGGGCCAGCATGAGACCGGCGGGCCCGGCGCCGATGATCCCGACTTGAGTCTTCATGGTCGTTTCCCCCTGCATTTTGACGTTTGTCAGTAATCTAGAGGGGCCAGGGAAGCGCCAGAAGAGCAGGACGGGACAAATTCTTGCATTTTCCGGCCAAAGGGGACTTTATCGATGCTCTTGCACGATGGTTGCGGCACCGACAGGCACTGCGAATGAACCTCGTTCCGTCCTTCACACTCTATGCGGACAGCAGATCGAACGTTCCGCCGCAGTTCATTCATATCGAGACCATTCCGGTTCGCAGCCGGGTCAATGATTGGATAATCCGGCCACATCGGCATCCGGAGCTCTTCCAGATCCTGCTTCTGACACGCGGCGGAGCGGAAATGCGGCTGGAGAGCAATTCGACCCGCCTGGAGGCGCCCACCCTGACGGCGATCGCGCCGAACGCCGTGCACGGCTACGCTTTCCAGACCGATGCCGAAGGGTTCGTGCTCAGCGTGTCGGACGCCTATCTGCGGGACCTGTTGCGTGCCACGGGCGATCAGGACGCCATCGACGCCGCCGCAACCTCGTCAATCATCCCTCTCTCAGGCTGGAACGAGGCCGCGGAGAACATCCGGGCCGCCTGCGAGCGCGTTGCCGTCGAAAGCCAGAGTGCGCGCACCGGCCGCCAGGCGCGGATCGGCAGCGACCTGATGCTTATCTTCGGCTTGCTGGCCGAACTCGGTCCGGACGGGCGGGGCACGACCTCGACGGAGCGCGGCGCCGATGCCGTGCTATTCGACAGGTTCCGGCTGCTGGTCGAGGAACGGTTCCGGGATCAGATGTCGATCCGGGAGTATGCCGCCGCCCTCGCAACGTCGGAACGCACCCTTCGACGTGCGGTAAAGGCGCGCTCGGGGGAGACGCCGCTCGACATTCTGCATCAGCGGATCTTGCTCGAGGCGCAGCGCGACCTGCTCTATTCCGCAATGTCGGTTTCCGAGATCGCCTACGGCCTCGGCTTCGAGGATCAGGCCTACTTCTCGCGTTTCTTCGCCGCGGCCACCGGGCAGAGCCCGAGCCGATTCCGCGCGACCCACAAGAGCGGCTGGGCCGGAACCGTCGCGGACTAGGCGGGCCGCGCGGCTCCTTCGGCCACAGGACCGGCCGCGCCCTCGGCCTTGCCGGAAAACTCGGGCACGAGCCTCGCCAAAAGCGTGAGCACCTGCTCTGCGTTGCGCTGGCCACCCGCGCTCTCGATCTCGTCCAGCGCCCGCGACAACACGGCCAGATCGGCGGTGCGCGGCGACGCCGTGCGGATACCCTCGATTGCGGTCGGCCGCAGCGACTCCGCGTCGTGGAACAGCTCCTCGTAGAGCTTCTCGCCCGGACGCGGGCCGGTAAAGGCGATGGCGATATCCTTGTCCGGCACGAAGCCCGAGAGCCGGATCATCTGGCGCGCGAGATCGACGATCTTCACCGGCTCGCCCATGTCGAGCACGCAGATCGCGCCGCTTTCCCGCGCATTGCCGTCGAGCCCGCCATCGATCGCGGCGGCCTGAAGCACCAGCTCCACCGCCTCGCGGACGGTCATGAAATAGCGGGTCATATCCGGATGGGTCACGGTCACCGGACCGCCGCGGGCGATCTGGCGGCGGAACAGCGGGATCACCGATCCGGTCGAGCCGAGCACGTTGCCGAACCGGACGGTGACGTAGCGCGGCCCGCCCTTCTCCGCCTGCTCTCGGTCCTTCGCCTGGCAATAGGCCTCGGCCGAGCGCTTGGTTGCGCCCATGACATTCGTCGGATTGACCGCCTTGTCGGTCGAGATCAGCACCATCGCTTTGACGCCGTGCCGCGCCACCGCGTCGGCGACGTTACGGGTGCCGATCACATTGGTCATGACGCCGTCGACCGGGTTCGCCTCGACCAGCGGCACGTGCTTCAGCGCCGCCGCATGGAAGACGATGTCCGGCGCGAAATCCGCGAAACAGGCATTCAGCGCCTCGACATCGCGGACATCGGTCAGCAGCGCCCGGCGCGGCAGGTCTGGGAAGCTCTCGGAGATCTCAAGATCGATCTGGTAGAGCGGAAACTCGCCCATATCCATCAGCGCCAACTCCGCCGGGCCGAGCGCGGCGATCTGGCGCGACAGCTCGCCGCCGATGGTGCCGCCGGCGCCGGTCACCAGCACCCGCCGGCCCTCGATCAGGTCGGAAACGCCCTTGCGGTCGAGCACTTTCTGAGGGCGTCCGAGCAGGTCCTCGACGCTGACCGAGCGCACCGTCTCCGCCTCGCCGTCGGCGCCCTCGAGCGTGCCGAGCTTCGGCATCCGCCCAACCGCGAGCCCGAGCTCGTTCGCCTTGTCGAGCAGCTCGCGCACCACCGCACCGTCGATCGACTGCCGGGTGATCACCAGGCGCTGCGGAGCGGTATCCCGTTTACGCAGGCCGGCGACGACCTCGTCGAGATCCTTCAGGGTCCCGAGAACCGGCACACCGCGGATCGCCCGGCCGACCCGGCCGCCGCGGTCGTCGACGATCCCGACCGCGCGGTAGGGTGCGTCCTTCTCACGGGCCATCTCGCGGATAAAGGCATCGGACCCGTCGCCAGCCCCGATCAGCAGCACCGGCACCCGGTTCGCCGCATTGCGCTCGAACAGGCTCGAGAACGCACCGTCCTTGACCAGCCGGTAGGCGAAGCGCGGCCCGGCGAGCAGCAGGGTCAGGACGAAGAATTCGATGACGAGGAAGGAGCGCGGGAAATCGTCGAGCCGGGTGGCGAGGAACTGCACCGCAAGAAAGAGCGTGATGCAGAGCACGACGGCGCGCACGATCCGGCTGAGATCGCTCATCGAGGAATAGCGCCAGACCGTGCGGTCGAGTCGCATGGAAAGGAAAACGAGCGCGGAAACACCGGTGAAGGCGAGAAGGCCGAAGACGACGACCTCGCGCGGCCAGACCAGAATGTCCTGGCCCAGCCGGAGCGTCAGCGAAATCAGGAAGGAGAGCGCCGCCATCCCGACATCGTGCAGGTAAGTCAGAAGACCGCGTTTAGACCCGAACATCGTACTCGCTCATCCAATCTCGCGCCCGTTGCCGGACGCAATCATCCGCAAACCTAAACCAGATGGAGCGATCCGTCTTGCCCCGGTTAGCCGACCGTCGGGTCACTCTGCCGCTTCCGTTTTCGTCAGCCCGCGGCGGAACAGCAGGCAGAGCGCGGCCACAGCGGCATATCCGGCCAGCAGCGCCGGCAGCGGAGCGTCCGGCGCCACGAACAGCGCGAGCAGGACCAGGACCGCGTTCAGCCCGGCGATCGCGAGGCAGGCGCCCGCATGGCTGAAGCCTTTCTGCGTCGCCTGCTGATAGAAATGCTGTCTGTGCGCCTCGAAGACGTTCTCCCGCCGCAGCAGCCTCTTGCCGAGCGTGAAGGTCGCGTCGAACAGGTAATAACCGGGCAGCAGCAAGGCCGCTGTCCACCCGCCGAGCCCGTCCGAGGCTGCGGCCGTTTCCAGCAACATCCAGCCGATCAGGAAGCCGAGCGGGATCGAGGCGACGTCGCCGATGAAGATCTTCGAGGGCTGCCAGTTCCACACCAGGAAACCGGAGATCGCCGCCACCATGGCGAGGGCCGGTAACTGCAGCGCGGCAGAGGTGCCGCCGATCAGGACAAGCGCCAGAATGCCGCCGCCGATGCTGATCGTCTCCACCCCGGTAATCCCGTCGATCCCGTCCATGAAGTTGAACAGGTTGACGAACCAGAGCCAGCCGAATCCCGCTATGGGCAGCTCAAGCCAGATCGGGAGCAGACCGCCCGTGAAGCCACTTTCCGGGACAGTTACCCAGAGCCCGCCCGCGACGCAGAGCGCCTGCACGACAAGCCGCAGGCGCGCCGGCAGGTTCTTCATATCGTCGACGAAGGAGAGCGCCGCGAGCGCCAGCGTCAGACCCGCGATGACCAGCGCTTTGCCGCCCAGACTGCCGGAAATACCGGCCCACCCGATCCAGCCCGCCAGCATCACCGCGACCACGGCGATGCCACCGCCACGCGGCTTCGGCACGTCGTGGCTGCTGCGCTCGTTCGGCACGTCGACGACGCGGCGACGCGTCAGCAGGGAGATCAAGAGCCGTGTCCCGATCAGGGCGGCGAGAAACAGGATCGCGAAAAAGACAATGGCTGAAAGCGGTTGCATGGGCGCCCTTATACCTTTCCGCCGGTTGCCAGCGCCAGCCGCATCAGCCGGCCGCCTTGCCGTCTTCCCGCTGCAGGGCCCAGCGCATCGTCACCTCTCCGCTCGCGCGGATATCGGCAAGCGGCTCGCGGATGACGAGTTGCTCGCAGCGCTGGAACTTGCCGTCCTGGCCGAAATAGACGCTCTCGTTGAGCGCCAGCCCGCGGTCGCAGCGCAACCGCCAGCCGGAGCCGCTGGCAAGCCGGATCAGCGCCGCCGTCCCGCTCTGGATGATCGAGGCGCGGACTTTCGGATGCAGATGCAGGCGAATGCACGCCTCCGCCGGAATGTCGCCCGGATCGCCGGTATAGAGCAGCCGGTCCTCGACCCGGATGTCGTCGCCGCTGCGCGCAAGATAGACCCGGCGGAAATGCTTCAGGCCGTGGGTCGGCAAGTAACCGTCATGCTCTGCCTCGACCAGCATGTCCCCGTCCTGGTCCATGCGCCGCGCCGCGACCTTGCCCGGCCGCTTGCCGACCGTCCCGTCGCTCTCGATCTCGGCCGCGTTCCGGTCGTCGACCACGAGGGTCGAGTGCGCCGCGGTGGCGCGCAGCACATTGTCCCATTTCGGATCCGCAGGGCTGGCGCCGCAATTCACGATCATGCGCTGCTTGCCGACGCTGAGTTCGAAGGAGAGCAGCCCCGCATGCGCGGCATGATCGGCCGAGGACGGTTTGCCGGTATCCATGATCAGGCAGGTGCGCCCGGCGATCAGCCTCTCGTAGCCGCTCTCCGGCGCGGAAAGCTGCGACTTCCGCTTGGTCTCGGCCTGCGCGATCAGGCTGTCGATGAACCAGACAGGCCCCTCGGTCGCGTGATTGAACACCGCGAGCCCGCCGTCTCCATGGCGCAACATCCGCAGCATTGCGGTCATCGAGGAGATCCGCTCGTCCAGCGTCTCGTCTTCCAGTCCGGCAAGGCGGAGCGCGCGGCGAATCTCGACCAGATCGGCCAGCACGGAGACCTGCTGGGCGGGCGAGCGGGAGATATGGCCGCCGTCGCCACGGACCTGCCGGCCGAGCTCCCGGTGCAGCCAGTGCAACGCCTGCGCGAACTTGCCCTCGCCCTCCCCGACCACCGCCATCGCGGCGAACAGCCCCTTGGCAGCAAGCAGCCGGCGGGCGCCCGGCGCGGAGGCCTCGATGTCACCGGAGAGATGACGGTACTGACGCCCGACCGAGTCGAAAAAGTCCGCCCGGAAGGCATCGTCGCCAGACGCGCCGAAGAAGTCGTAATTGCCGATCCAGGCCGCCAGCCGCGCGCCGAGGATGTCCGGACGCCAGATCAGCGCGTCCCACTCGTCATGGCGTTCGAGCCAGCCGTCGACCAGCTCGCGCGCCCGCAGACGCGCCGCCTCGCCGCCGAGATCCCGCAGGTCGCGCAGCCAGGAAAAACCGTGCAGATGTTCGAGCGCCCCCGGCTCGCCCGGCTCCCGCGCCCAGGCATCCTCGCCGAGCGCGATCGTGCCCTGGGTATAGGGCATCCGTCCTTCGAGGATCGCCCGGCCGCCGTCGGCGTCGCCCGGAAGATCGTCGGAGAGCCGGTCCCTGAACCCGATGAGGGATTTCGTCCCGAGACGCCAGCGATAGATCGGCGAGGCGAAATAGAGTTCCTTCAATGTGCGCATCACAGCCCCCAAAAGGCCCGGCCGATCGTCAGCCCGCCCCCCGGATCGCCGCGATGTTCGCAGCATAGGCTTCCGGCCCACCCTTGAAAACGGCGGTCCCGGCGACGAGCAGGTCGGCCCCCGCGGCGATGCAGCGCGGCGCGGTTTCCGCCGTCACCCCGCCATCGACCTCGAGATCGATGGTGCGGCCGGTCGCGTCGATGCGCTTGCGAATCGCCTCGATCTTGGAGAGCTGGCTGTCGATGAATTTCTGCCCGCCGAAACCCGGGTTGACCGACATGACGAGGATCAGGTCGCAGAGGTCGATCAGGTTGTCCACGACCTCCACCGGCGTGCCCGGATTGAGGGAGATGCCCGCCTTCTTGCCGAAGGACTTGATCAGCTGCAGCGTGCGGTGGGTATGCGCGCCCGCCTCCGGATGCACGGTGATGATGTCGGCGCCCGCATCGACGAAGGCCTCGATGAAGGGATCGACCGGCGAGATCATGAGGTGGACGTCGAAGGTCTTCTTCGTCACCCCGCGCACCGCCCTGGTCACCGCCGGGCCGAAGGAGATGTTCGGCACGAAATGGCCGTCCATCACATCGACATGGATATAGTCGGCGCCGGCCTTGTCGATGGCCTCGATTTCCGCCCCGAGCCGGGCGAAATCCGCCGCCAGGATCGAGGGTGCGATTCGCGTTTTCTGCTGCATGGCTTTCACCTAACAGGTTGCCTGACGGGGGACAAGGGCGGCTATCTCTTCCGGAACCGCGCGATGAAGAACCCGTCGAACCCGCCAAGCTCCTTGTAGAGATGCGGGCCTGTCCGGACATCGCCGTCCGGCGTGATCAGATCCCCGAGCCCGCCGAGTTCCTCCGGCGTTACCGGATCGCGCTCCAGCGGCAGCTCCTTCAACGCACGGGCGACCTGGGCCTCGCCTTCCTCCGCCTGCATCGAGCAGGTGCAATAAACCAGCCGCCCGCCCGGCTGCAACATGTCCGCCGCCTTGGCCAGCAGCCGGAACTGCAGGGTCGTGAGCTTGGCGAGATCGCCGATCCCCTTGGCATGGAGAATGTCCGGATGGCGCCGGATCGTGCCGGTCGCCGTGCAGGGCGGATCGAGCAGGATCGCGTCCGGCTGATAGGGCGGTTTCCATTCCGTGATGTCGGCCGCCGCGACTCCGGCCCTGAGGCCGAGCCGGTCGAGATTGCGTTCGAGCCGCTTCAGGCGTTTCGGCGAGCGGTCGACGGCAAGCACGTTCGCGCCCATGGCCGCGAGCTGCAGCGTCTTGCCGCCCGGTGCGGCACAGAGATCGAAGACCCGCTTGCCCTTGATGTCGCCGAGCAGTTTCGCCGGCAGGGCCGCCGCGGCGTCCTGCACCCACCAGGCCCCCTCCTCGAAGCCCGGCAGGCCGGTGATCGCACCGTCGAATTCCCGCCGGAGCGAGCCGGTCGGCAGCAGGGTCGCTTCCAGTTTCTCCGCCCAGAGTTCCGGGTCCGCCTTCACCGAGATATCGAGCGTCGGCGCGCTCAGCGAGGCCTCGGCGATGGCATGCGCAATCTCGGCGCCGTAGGCGGCCTGCCAGCTCTCGATCATCCAGGGCTGGTAATTCGTCTCGGCCGGGAAGTCGGCAAGCCGCTCCCGTCCCTCCTTCGCCACCCGGCGGAGGACGGCATTGACCAGCCCCTTGAACTTCGGATGACCACGGCTCTCCGCCAGCGTCACGGCGCTGTCGACAGCGGCATGGGGCGCAACGTCGAGGAACAGCAATTCGCCCACCGCGAGACGGAGAATGTCGCGCACGGTGCCGGCCTGACGCGGCAGCGGTTTTTCGATGAAAGTCTCGATCAGCGCGTCGATCTGGCCGAGGCGGCGCAACGCCACGCCGACGATGCTGCGGGCAAAGCCTCGGTCCCGCCGGGGCAACTTGTTCAGCCCGTCATGCACGGCGATCGCTTCGTCCAGCGGCGTATTCTTGCTCAGAACCGCACGGAGCAGATCGAAGGCGACGCTTCTCGCTGCGGAGACATCCTGTTTACGTTCGGTTTCCATCAGCGTCGGATAATGCAGATTGCAGCCGGCAGGCCAGAAGATTCGCTGCAAGGCGGCCATGCGGCTGCGTTTTCGCCCGAGCGGGAGAGACGCGAGTGCACCGACCGGCAGATCTTTAAGGAAAATTAACCGAGACTGCCTTTAGTGGGCCTCAGGGACAGAAAGGGCGAGGACATGACCACCGATACCGAAAGCGACGAGAAAATCGAGGTGATCCCGGACGCGTTCGTGGACGCGCTTCTCAGCCGGCGCGCCGACCTGATCGAACCCTATCTCGGCGCCCGCACTGCCGAAGTCGTCGCCGCGCTCAATGGCTCTTCCGCTGCGGAAGAGCAACTGAAACAGTGGGTCGAGATGTCGATCACGGCCAACAGCAGCGTCCGGCAGGTGGCGGAGATGACCCGCTCCGTCCAGGAGGTCGATCACCGCACCCAGTCGATCGCCTCGGCCGTGGAAGAACTCTCGGCGACGGTGCAGAGCATCAGTTCCACGTCCGAGGCCGCGGCGTCCGAGGCGCGCGACGCCGTGGAAGTCTCCGAGTCCGGACGGCGCGCGACGACCGATGCCGTCGCGGCGATGGAAGCGGTTTTCGAGGTCGTGCAGTCGGCGGTGGAAAAGGTCGAGTCTCTGGCGGAGGCCTCGAAAACCATCGGCGAGATCGTCTCCACCATCGAGGCCATCGCCAAGCAGACCAATCTGCTCGCCCTCAACGCGACCATCGAGGCGGCACGTGCCGGCGAGGCCGGCAAGGGTTTCGCAGTCGTCGCCGGCGAAGTGAAGGGCCTTGCGAACCAGACCGCCGGCGCGACCGACGATATCCGGGCCCGGATCTCCGAACTGCGGAGCGAGATGGACCAAATCGTCACGGTGATGCGCGACGGCGCCGAGAAGGTCGAGCACGGCCGCGGATCGATCGACACAGCCGGTACCGAAATGGAGCGGCTGGCCGCCGGCATTACTTCGGTCACCGACCGGATGGAACAGGTCGCCGGCATCCTCATCGAACAGGAAGCCGCCACCTCCGAAATCGCGAGCGGCGTTTCCGTCATCGCCCGGATGAGCGCCGAGAACGTCGAACTTATCAACGGCGCGATTACCTCGCTCGAACGAAGCGCGCCGATCGTCGCCAAGTCGATCGACGCGTTCGTGAAGCAGGGAGTGCCCAACGCCACCATTCACGCGGCGAAATCGGATCACATGATCTGGATGCGCCGGCTGTCCCAGATGCTGGCTGGACGTCAGGTGCTCAACCCTACGGAACTTGCAGACCACCACAGCTGCCGCCTTGGCAAGTGGTACGACGCGCAGAACGACGCCGAGCTGACCGGCCATCCGGCCTGGAAGGCTCTGGTCGCGCCGCATAAGGAAGTTCACCGCGCCGGGATCGCGGCGGCGGAAACCTTCAATTCAGGCGACCTGGATGGCGCGATCAAATTGGTCTACGAGGCCAGCAAGGCTTCGGACGAGGTGATGCGCCTCCTGGACGACCTCTCCGAGCATCTCGCGGCATAGGGAGAGGGGGCGGCTAGCCCCACGGCCCCTGCACCGCGCCGCGCGTACCGGCCATCTTTTCGAGCGCTGCGATCCGGTTCCGCGTGTTCGGATGGGTGGAGAAGAGATTGTCCACCGCGTGGGCATGCAGCGGATTGATGATGAACATGTGTGCCGTCGCCGGGTTCCGCTCGGCGGCGTGGTTATCAATCGTCTGCGCGCCTTTCTCCAGCTTGGCGAGCGCCGAGGCGAGCCAGAGCGGACGGCCACAGATCTCCGCGCCGATCCGGTCCGCTTCGTATTCCCGAGAGCGGCTGATCGCCATCTGCACCAGCATGGCGGCCATCGGCGCAAGAAACATCATCGCAAGCGTGCCGATGAGGCCGAGCGGATTGTTCCGGTTGTTTCCGAAGAAGAGCGCGAAATTCGCCAGCATGGAGATCGCGCCGGCAATGGTCGCGGTGATGGTCATGATCAGAGTGTCGCGATTCTTCACGTGGGCGAGTTCGTGCGCCATAACCCCCGCGACCTCCTCGCGGCTCATCCGTTCCAGCAGACCGCGGGTCGCCGCGACGGCCGCGTTCTCGGGATTGCGCCCGGTCGCGAAGGCATTCGGCTGGGCCTGGTCGATCAGGTAGACCTTCGGCATCGGCAACTCGGCGCGGGCCGCGAGGTCCCGCACCAAGTCGTGAAACCACGGCAGATCGCCGCGTTGGATTTCCCGCGCGCCATACATGCCGAGCACCATCTTGTCGGCATTCCAGTAGGTGAAGAGATTCATGCCGGCCGCGAAGACCAGCGCCATCAGCATGCCCGCCTCGCCGCCGAGCAGATAGCCGACGCCGAGAAACAGCGCCGTCATCCCGGCCAGAAGTAAAGCAGTGCGCGCGTACCCCATTTTTTCCTCTGCTCGTTCGCCAATTCGCCCGGGAAGCCCCGGAACGTTGAATAGGTGGGAACGGCCACCGCCCGATCAAGACTTGGCGAGGAACACGCGAGAGCGCATATAGGGGCACATGAGCGACAAGAAACGAAGCTTCACCGAAGTCACGGTCAAGGGCGCCGGCACGACACGCAAGGTGCTCGACGCCGCCGAGTTCGTCGTCCCGGCCCAGTTGAAACCGGAGACGAAAGGCGCGCCGAACGCGGACGAGATCGGCGGCTATGACGGGCCGGAGCCGACCCGTTTTGGCGACTGGGAGCACAAGGGCCGCACGACGGACTTCTGAGCCGCGCGGCCTCTTACGTCAGATCAGGCGACCGGCTCGCGGTGAATGACGCCGGTCAGGCATCCCATCGCGCCCGCCGCCTTCACGAGTTCCGAGCAGTCGACCGTGATGCATTCCACACCCGCATCTTCATAGACCTTCTGCGCGGCCTCGTACCCGGCACACATCAGGATCTTGCGGGGGCCGAGAGTGACGATGTTCATCGCCCGGTTCAGCTCCAGATCCGGGCCTTCCGGCAGCCAGATCACCTTGTAGCCGCGCTCTTCCAGCGTCCTCACCGTCGCGTGCGGCGTACGGCGCCACCAGCAGACCGCCAGATCCTTGTCGATGATCCGGAGCAGGCCCATGAAATGCATGCAGCCGAACGGCATGTCGACCGGGATGGTCTCGATCTCCATGTCCGCCATCAGATCGTCGATCTGCATCGCGGCCTCGGCGTTGGTGCGCTGGCCGAGACCGATCATGACGGTCTCGGGATCGAGCCACATCAGGTCCGCGCCCTCGAACAGCGCATCGCCGCGCAGGGTCCTGAGGATCGGCACCCCGATATCCGCGAGCCGACGGGCGACCAGCCGCTCCTCGCCCGCGCGCACGGTCGAGGCCGGGCGGGCCAGGATCGCGCCCTCCGGGGTCATGACGAAGAGGTCGGCGCAGAACATCTGGTTCGGCGAGGGCGTCGCCGGCGGATCGACATAGTGCACCTCGACGCCGTTCGCCCTGTAGGCCTCGGCGATCGCATCGTGCTGGGCCCGGGCGAGCCCGAGATCCACCGGCGCCAGCATTTGCACCGCGTCCGGATCGTTGTGCGAGATATCGAGCTCGGCGCCTGGACGATGCATCAGCACGCTCTTGAGCGGCGCCCATTCGGTATCGATCCCTGAAGGCGCCCAGAGATCGCCGATCTCTTCCCTGTGTGTACGCTCACGCCCGGACCAGCCGGGGCCACCATAGGCGGACGTGTTGAACAGACCCTTGCGGTCGCTCATGCGGTGTCTCCTCTGTCTTCGGGCACCGGGCGGAGTGATGCCAGGACGGCCTCCGTATCCGCTCCGAGGGCCGGAACGGGTCGGCGGAGCCTCGCCGGTGTATCGGATAGCTTGACCGGGAAACCGGTCATCCGGATCGTGCTACCATCCGGCTGCTCGACATCCAAGACAAGATCCTGCGCCAGTACCTGCGGATCGCTGAAAACCTCCTCGAGGTTCATCACCCGGCCGCAGGGACAGCCCGCCTTGTTGATCGCCCCGATCCAGTGATCGACGGACTGTTTCTCCATCGTCTCGTTGATCGCCGCGTTGAGCGCCGGCCGGTTCCGCATCCGGCGCTCGTTGGTGGCGTAATCCGGCTGCTCCAGCAGATGCCCGAGACCGATGCAGTTCAGGAAGCGGACGACGAAGGCGTCGTTGGAGGGCGCCACCGCGACCATCCCGTCCGAAGCCCGGAAGAGACCGTAAGGCGCCACGATCGGGTGATCGTTACCGGTGCGCTTCGGAACGTTACCCGTCGCAAAATACTCCGCCGAGAGATACCCCATCATGCTGATCAACCCGCCGGTCAGCGAGGATTCGACGCGCTGTCCCTTCCCGATCCGGCCTCGCGCATGCAGCGCCGCGAGCGTCCCGAAAGCGGCATAGAGTCCCGCGATCAGGTCGCTCATCGGCGGCGCCGCCCGCATCGGATCTTCGCCGTCCGCCCCGTTCACGCTCATGAAGCCGCTCATCGCCTGGGCGATAAAGTCGAAGGACGGCCGGTCGACATAGGGTCCGGTCGAACCGTAGCCGTTGACGCTGGTGACGATCAGGTTCGGGTTCAGATCGTCGAGCCGCGCCTGGGTGAACCCCATCTTGGCAAGCACGCCCGGCCGGTAGTTCTCCACCAGAACATCCGCGGTCTCGATCAGCCGCCCAAGCGTCTCCTTGCCCTCCTCCGTGTAGAGGTCGAGCACGACCGAGCGCTTGTTGCGGTTGAACTGGGCGAAATACCAGCTGACGCCATGCTTGATGACGCCCTGATCGCGGACCGGGTCGCCGGACGGCGTCTCGACCTTGATCACTTCGGCGCCCATGTCGGCGAGCAGCTGGGTACAGAACGGTCCGGCCAGAATGCGGGTCAGATCGACGACCCGGATATCGGAAAGCGGCATCTGGATCAGCCCACCGCCGTCTGCACATCCCCCATGCCATGAAGCTGCAGGCGCGGGCCCGCCTTCATCACCTGTCCCGGCAGCGGATGATCGAGCGCCTCCTCGACCTCGTTCGCGATATGCATCAGCTTCTCGAGATCGATGCCGGTTTCGATGCCCATCTCGTGCATCAGATAGACCAGATCCTCGGTGCAGATATTGCCCGTCGCCTTCGGCGCAAAGGGACAGCCGCCGGCACCGCCGAAGGAACTGTCGTAATGGGTCACGCCCTCGTCGAGGCCGGCCACAACGTTCACGAGGCCGATGCCACGCGTGTTGTGGAAATGCAGATGAATCGGCAGGCTCGGCACGTGCTCCTTCAGATAGCGCACGTTGCGGGAGACCAGCGGCGGCGTCGCCATCCCGGTGGTGTCGCCCAGCGCCACGCTCTGGAAGCCGAAATCGACGAAATGCTTGGCGATATAGCCGAGCCGCTCCGCCGGGACATTGCCCTCGAACGGACAGCCAAAAGCGGTCGCGATCGCGGCGGACACAGGAATTTTCGCCTCCTCGGCGATCTTCGCGACCTGGGCGAAGCCGGCGAGCGACTCGTCCGTGGAGCGGTTCACGTTCTTTTGATTGTGGCTCTCGGAGGCGGAGACGAAGACGATCATCTCGTCCACTCCGGCCTCGGCGGCGCGGATCGCGCCCTTCACGTTCGGGACGAGAGCCGCCAGCACGGCGCCCTTGCTGCGGTCGACGCCCGCGAGGACATCGAGCACATCGGCCAGCTGCGGCACCGCCCGCGGCGAGACGAAAGAGGAGAACTCCATACGCTTCACACCCGCGTCGATCAGCTCGTTGATCAATTTGATCTTGAGTTCCGTCGGCACGAATTTCGGCTCCGCCTGAAGGCCGTCACGCGGCCCGACTTCCGTAATTTCCACCCTGGTCGGCCTTGCCATTTTCCTGACTCCTGTCGCCTGTGTCGCACCGGTTCCCGGTTTCGGCCCGCATCCTAGCGGATTCCGCCGCCCGATCCAGTCGCCGCTCGGGAACAATTGCCGTTCCGAGCGACGGATGAGAGGCGCTCGAATTTAGGAATTGGTAACGAAATGCGCCGATATTGTTTTTGCAAACGATTCGCGGAACTTCGCCATGAAGAGCAAGAAGAGCAAGGCCCTTCAACCAATTGACCCTAGACCGCTGGCGCTCGCCGCCCTGATTGCGGTGCTTTTCTGGTGCGCCCAGGCATTCGGAGCCTCGCCGGCGCGCAACCTGAATCAGGATGGTCTGGCGCTCCGGGGATACGATCCCGTCGCTTATTTCGTCGTCGGCCGAGCCGAGCGCGGCGACGCTTCCTTTGCGGCGGCCTATGAGGGCGCGACCTACCATTTTGCCTCGGCAGAGCGCCGCGAGGCCTTTCTCGCGGAACCGCGCCTCTATGTACCGAGCTATGGCGGGTTCTGCGCCTACGGCGTCGCTGTCGGCCAGAAATTCGACGGCGATCCGGAAGTGTTCGCCCTGGTGGAGGGCAAGCTGTATCTGCAGCTCGATCGCGCGACCCAGACGCTCTGGAAAGCCGACCTCGACAAGAACATCGCGATCGCCGACCGGACATGGCCGGTGATCGCAAAGATTCCCGCGGCGGTCCTGAATGACTAATCCCACCACCCCGAGCCCCGTGGACCAACCCGCCCTCAAATCGATCAGCGCCCGGTACCTCACACGGTTCGTGCCGATCATCGTCGTGGTGTTCGCCGTCCTGATTGCCATCTACGGCACCATCACCTACCGCGAATCGAAGGTGAATCTGGCCGCGAAGCTCGATACGCTCCTCGCCCGGCAGTCGCTGCTGCTCGGAGAAGCGGTCGCAAACAGGCGCGACGACCGCATCGGCCTGCTGGTTGCACAGACCATCGCCGACCGGGACCTTGCAACCATCGCCGTGCTCGACAGCGATGGCGCCGTACTGAACAAATACGGCTCCGTTCCGGATCGGACCGACGCCCTCGTGGGGCGGATCGCGATCAATCACATGAGCGCGGACAGCTATGAGCGTGTCGGGACCCTCATCGTCAGCATGAGCGACGGGCCGGCGATCGCGCAGCTGGTCAATTCGCTGATCTATATTTCTCTGCTCGGGCTCGCCCTGATCGCGTCGGCCGCGGTCGCGGCGCATCTCGTGCTCCGTGCGACCGTTAGCCAGCCGCTCGACATGATGCTGAACGCGATCCATATCCAGCGCGACAGCGGCGCCCGGATCCCGATCGATTGGGAAAGCCAGGACCAGATCGGCCAGGTGGTGGCGGCCTACAACGCGCTGCAGGGCCGTCAGACGAAGACCGAAGCTGACCTGACCCGGCTGCGAGACAAGGCGGAGCGGGCGCACCAGTCGAAATCCGATTTCGTCGCCCGCGTGATCGACGAGATCCGGACGCCTCTCAACTCGATCGTCGGGTTCTCGGAGATCGTCAGCACCCGGCGCTTCGGACCGGACACGATCCAGCGTTACATAAACTATGCGGGCAACATCAACCAGGCGGCCCGCCACCTTCTGTTTCTGATCGAGAACGTTCTGGAGCTTACCCGGCTCGAAGGCGGCGAAGTCGAGCCGACCTTCGCTCCGACGCCGGTGATCTCGATCCTGCGCCGCGCCGAGACAAACGCCGCGTCTCTCCCGCGCAACCGCGATGTGCGTCTGCGGGTGGCGGGCGGCAAAGCAGACCAAGCGTTGCATGTCGACGGAGAGCTCATGGTTTCCCTACTCGGGAAACTGCTCGAAAACGCGCTGCGCCACACGCCCGAAGGGGGCAATGTCGAGCTGTCCTACGAGGTCAGACCGAGCGGTACCGCTTGCTTTACCGTGACGGACCCGGGCCCTGGAATGCCCGAGGAAGAGGCGCAGAGACTGCTTATTCCTTTTGCGGCCTCGCGCGATTTCGAGGATCGCAGTTCCCAAGGCTCCGGCCTCGGCCTGCCGATCTGCAAGATCCTCGCGGAACTGCACGGCGGCGCCATCGAGATCACCAACCTCGCGGGGGGCGGCCTCGCGGTATCCGTTCTGCTTCCGCCCTCGCGGACGATCGAGGCACGGCCATCCGATGCATCAGCGCGTGGCGATGAAGAGCCCCGCACCGATCATCACGCCTCCGGCGCTGCGGTTCAGCACCTGAACGGCGCGGGCTGAGCGAACACTTGGAGCCGACCGGGCGCGCCTCGAGCGGAACCGGTTTCGCCAGCCAGAGCTTCGCCCCGAGCCAGAGCAGATAGGCCCTACATCCACTTCACGACGAAGAACACATCGCCCAGCAATTCGGCGACGATCTGCAGGCCGGAGATGGCGAGCATGAGGAAGATCAGATCGCCGATGCAGACGCCGATATTGTACTGGAACCCGCTCCAGAACCCGTTCGCCAGGGATTTGGCGATCGTGGTCAGCATTGAGGGGCCGGGCGTCAGGGTCAGGATGACCATGCCGAGCGCGAAGGCAAGCGCGGTTTCCAGTGTCATGGGATCAACTCCGAAAGGCAAAGGGAGAAGCGGGTAATTGACCGATTGCACGGCCAAACGGCGCCGGCCGATACTCCCTACAAAACCATAACAGGCGCTCCGGGGAGGAAAGACCAGTGGCAAACGACAGGATCATCACCGACGGCCTGATGTTCCCGGAAGGACCGATCGCGATGCCGGACGGCACGGTTGTTCTGGTCGAGATCGGGCGCCGCACGCTGACGCGCGTCTTCCCGGACGGGCGCAAGGAGATTATCGCCGAGCCCGGCGGCGGCCCGAACGGCGCTGCCATCGGCCCCGACGGCAAGTGCTATGTCTGCAACAATGGCGGCTTCAAGTTCCTCGGGGGCAACGCGCCCGGCAACATGCGGGTGGTCGGTCAGGCGGACGATTACAGTGGCGGGCGCATAGAACGTATCGACCTGGAAACCGGGAAGGTCGAACGGCTCTATGACAGCTGCGACGGCCGGCCGCTCAAAGGTCCGAACGACATCGTCTTCGACCGCGACGGCGGCTTCTGGTTCACCGATCTCGGCAAGGTGCGCGACCGGGAGATGGATCGGGGTGCGGTCTACTACGCGAAAGCGGACGGCAGCCTGATCAAGGAGGCGATCCAGCCGATCCTGACCCCGAACGGCATCGGTCTCAGCCCTGACGAGAAAACCCTCTATGTCGCCGAGACCGAAAGCGGTCAGCTCTGGGCCTATCCTATCACCGGCCAGGGCGAGGTCTCGAAGCTGGGCTTTCCGCCTTCAATCAACGGCGGCCGGCTGGTCGGCGCGGACGGCGGGTGGCGGCGCTACGACTCGCTCGCTGTCGAAGCGAACGGCAATATCTGCGTCGCCACGCTGATGAGCGGCGGCATCACCGTCGCCAGGCCGGAGGGCGGTCTGGTCGAGTTCATCGAGACCGGCGATCCCTACACGACGAACATCTGCTTCGGCGGTCCGGATCTGAAGACCGCCTACATCACGCTCTCCTGGGCCGGGCAGCTGCTCGAGATGGACTGGCCCCGCCCCGGACTGCCGCTCAACTTCCTCAATGTCTGAAGAGATATCCCGCATTGCCTCCCGGCGGGTTGACCACCCCTGTCGGGAGGCGTAAAGACAGCTCCATGGAAATCAAGCTCCAGGCCCTACCGCCACGAATGTCCGAATAAGCGGCCGCGCTGCGCGGTGACCGCCCGCCGACTTTCGTCCATTTTCGCCTGAGCTTTTTCCATGACCGATTTTTCCACGATCACTCCTGTCCGCACGCCGTGGCGCCATGAACTTTCGGCGACCCTGAAACTCGCTTGGCCGCTGGTTCTGACACAGCTCGCCACCATCGCGCTGAACACCATCGACGTCATCATGATAGGCTGGCTCGGCCCGGAAGAACTGGCCGCCGCCACGCTGGCGACCTCCACGATCTTCCCGCTGGTATTCTTCGGCATCGGCCTGCTTGCCGCGACCGCCGCGATGTTCAGCCATGAGATCGGCGGCATCCATCTGCGCGGCGTCAGGCGGACATTGCGCCAGGGCTTCTGGGTCGCGATCACCCTTTGCATCCCCTGCATAGCGCTGCTCTCGAATGCCGAGGCACTGATGCTCCTGATGGGCCAGGATCCGTGGCTCGCGGCGACCGCCGACACCTATGTCGCACATGCCAAATGGGGACTGCTGCCGCTGATGTGCTTCACGGTGCTGCGCAATTTCGTCACCGCCCATTCCCGGCCGCGGTCCTCGATGGTGATCCTGATCGTCTCCATCGGCCTCAACGCCGTGCTGGATTATGGCCTGATCTTCGGCAGGTTCGGCTTTCCGGAAATGGGGCTCGTCGGTGCCGCCATCGCAACGGTCGCCGTGCAGTGCTTCATGTTCCTGGCCCAGACCGCCTTCGTGCTGACCGACCGCAAGTTCCGGCGCTACAACCTGTTCGGCCGCTTTTGGCGCCCGGACTGGCACCGCTATTTCGAGATCATGAAGATCGGTGTGCCGATCGGTCTGACCGTTCTCGCAGAGGCCGGGCTGTTCGCGGCAAGCTCCTTCATGGTCGGCCTGTTCGGTCCCGACCAGCTCGCCGCGCACGCCGTTGCGCTGCAATGTTCGTCGGTCACCTTCATGGTCCCGCTCGGCGTCAGCCAGGCGGCGACCATCCGGGTCGGCCTCGCCATGGGCCGCAAGCGGCTGCACGACGCCCTGCTCGCGGGCCGGATATCGGCCTTTGTCGGGGTGGGATTCGCGGTGATCGCCGCCCTGATCTTCTGGTTCGGGAGCGAGATCCTCGTCGGCTTCTATCTGCACCTCGACGATCCGGAGAATGCGGACGCCGTCAGGTTTGCCGTCCTGTTCCTCTGGATCAGCGCGGTCTTCCAGCTCGTCGATGCGGGGCAAGCCGTGGCAGCGGGCAGTCTGCGCGGGTTGAAAGACACGACGATCCCGGCGGTTCTGGCGTTCCTCGGATATTGGGTCTTCGGTTTCTCGGCGGGCGCCCTGCTCGCCTTCGAGTTCGATCTGAAGGGCGCGGGCGTCTGGAGCGGGCTCGCGGTCGGGCTGACCGCCGCCTGCTTCGCGCTGATGATCCGCTTCGAGGTGCTGATGCGCCGGGCGATCGCCCGGCACGACGCACCGGCCTAACCGTCAGGCGGTGCGCCGGCCCCCGCGCAGATAGTGGTTCGGCGCGCCCTCGACCTGCGCGACGCGGAGTTCCTGGGCATAGTCGCCGCGCTCCGCGCGCAGCAGCATTTCCTGCCAGAACGGCGGACGGGTCTCGATGCGGAAGGCCTCGGCCAGCACCCGCCCGGTCATGCTCTCCGGCGCCTCGACCTCCAGCGCGGCCAGCATGGTCGGCACGATGTCGACCAGCCCCGTCGGCGTTTCGACCACATGTGCCTCGCGGAACAGGTCGCCTCCGGCGGTGAGCAGGTTGTTCAGCTCGTGCTGGTGCAGCCCGCCATGCATGCCACCGCCGACCGAGATGTCGCCGTTATCGGCATAGGCCAGCCCCGGATAACCATGCGCGTTGGCGCCGTCCGAGGTGCGCAGCACCATGTAGAGATCGGGCGCCCGGCTGCCCGCGACGTTGATCGCGCTCATCGGCAGCGCGCCCTGCCGCTCCTCGCGGCTGAAGACGAGACCGCACCAGTCCTGCCGGATCAGCCAGTCGAAGACCTTCTCCGTGATCTCCGGGTCGCGATCCCGGATGCTGATGCCGCCCGCGTAGCTCCGCTTGACGACCACGTCCACGTCCGGACCGATCGCCCGGCCGACCCGGAACCCGGCCTTCGCCAGTTCGTCTGCGACATTGATCTGCCCGGTGACGGTGATCTGGCCGTGATCGGAGGCGGCGACGATCTGCCAGCCTTCCTCCCGGCCCACGGCTTCCCACCAATCGAGAATGCGGCGGAAAGCATCGTCCACCGCCTTGATCGCCCTGAGGCTCTCCGGCGAGCCGATCTCCCGGTAATGGAAACTGAGGTCCGGCTCGTTGAACCAGACCACCTGAACGTCGGCGTCGTGCTTCGGAATGAACTCCTCGAGCAGCACGCTCGCCGCATAGTCCATCACCGCGACATTGGGCAATTGCTGTTCCGGAACCGGACCGAAGCGTTCGACAACCGCGTCGAATTCCGCCGCCGGGCTGGAGATATCCGCGCCCCAGATCGAGAACACCGGTTGGCCCTGAGAGGCGGCGCCGAGATTGAGCAGACGGGCATTCCCGATCTTGCCGGTCGTGACCACGGCATATTTCCGTCCCGCCTCGTGCAGGATCTCGCCGATATTGCGCGAGCCCTGCAGGCGACCGTAATGCTTCGCCGCCGCTGTCATCTTGGCATCGTCCGAAGTATCCATCGGCCCGTCGAAGCCGAGATCAGGATCGTAGAAGCTGTTGCCCATGATCCCGTGTCCCGGGCGCTGGTTGTCGCCCGCCGGATGCAGCGCGGCATGCCCCGGAAAGGACCCGGTGACGAAGCTGGACACTTGCACCCGGGTCTCTACGGGGAAGACCGAGGCGCTGTTCGGAAAATCGGTCCAGGTCTGGCGGAAACCATGGATGGCCGGCGCGGTGTCGGCACGCACCATGTCCCGGCGGAGGCCGTCGAAAAGCACGAAGAGAAAACGCGGCCGCGGCATGGAATAACCTCACGAGACATGGGCAAAAGACCCGGCATTCTCCTCCCGCGAAGAACGCCGGGCAAGATGCCTCCGCGTGAAAGCTGCGTTACGGAATGCGACAGGATGGCTGCAAATTTATTTCAGTTCGATAAGTCTAGAACAATCGTTGACTCGGTTCCTCAACGCGATTAGATTGGGCCCATGGATATCGAAACCGCATCGAAGTGCCTTTCCGAACTCGGCAACCCGCATCGGCTTGAGGCGTTCCGCCTGCTGATCAAGGCGGGGCCCGAGGGGGTGTCTGTCGGGGATATTCAGAGGCATCTGAACATCCCGAAATCGACCCTCTCCCATCACATCTCGCATCTGGTCTGGGCCGGTCTCGCCCGCCAGGAACGGGAAGGAAGGGTGCTGCGCTGCACGGCGAATTTCGAACTGGCCAACCAGCTCGTCGCTTATCTCTGTGCCGAGTGCTGCAGCGGTCTCGATGTCGTGCCGATGGAAGAACAGGAAGGCGCCTGAGCCTTTTTATTTGCGAAAATAATTCGACAATTCTGGAATCACGGGACAAGATCATGACCACCGCAGAACTGACACGCTCCCTCTCGCTCAGGTTCGGCCGCATCGACCGGGTCTGGATCGTCATCGCCCTGCTCTTCGGCGCACTCGCGCTTCTGGCGCCCCCGCAAATGCCGACCAGCGCCCGCTTCACGATCAACGCCCTGATCAACATCGCCCCCTTCCTCGCCGTTTCCGTGGCCGTTGCCGCCTTCGCCCGGGCGAGCGGTCTCGACCACCAGATCGGGCGCGCCTTTTCCGGCAATGCCCCACGGGCGATCATGCTAGCCGCCGCCTTCGGCGCGCTGTCGCCCTTCTGTTCCTGCGGCGTGGTACCGATCATCGCCGGATTGCTCGGCGCCGGCGTTCCCCTGGCTCCGGTCATGGCCTTCTGGCTCGCCTCGCCGCTGATGGATCCGGAGATGTTCATCCTGATGCTGCCGGTGATGGGCGTTGAATTCACCGTCGCCAAAATGCTCGCCGCCTTCGGGATCGGCGCGGTCGCCGGTTTCGCCACCCATGTCATGATCAAGGGAGGCGCCTTCAGCGACGCCTTGCGGCCGCAACTGACCAAAGGATGCGGCAGCGGCTGCGGCGGCTCCAGCGCCCTTAGAACGGAAAAGATCGTCTGGTCCTTCTGGTCGGAGCCCGAGCGGCGCTCGGCCTTTGCAGGCGAAGCCAGGACCACAGGCCTCTTTCTGCTGAAATGGCTGACCCTCGCCTTCCTGCTCGAGAGCCTGATGGTCGCCTACGTGCCCGCGGACAAGATCGCGACCTATCTCGGCGGCGGCGAGTGGTGGACCATTCCGGCGGCCATTCTGGTCGGCGTGCCGACTTATCTCAACGGCTACGCGGCAATCCCGCTGGTCGGCGGCCTGATGGATCTCGGTATGATGCCGGCGGCAGGCCTCGCCTTCATGATCGCGGGCGGGATCACCAGCATTCCCGCGTCCATGGCCGTATTCGCCTTGGTACGCGGTGGTGTCTTCGCCTGGTACCTGGCGCTCGGTCTGCTCGGGTCGCTCGCCACGGCGTACGGATTTGCCCTCTATCTTGCGATTTCGGCATGATATCCTTGCATCTAGCCGGTTATTGCTTCAGCAAGCGACGTGCTTACTTAAGCTGACACCGCCGGGCCTCTGACGGGCCCTGCAGCCAACGACGCCGCGGATGCAGCGGGGAGGACTGAATGGTGGACATAAATCCGAGACCTAAAGCGGTCCTCGATCCGGTCTGGAACGACATGTTGAGGGATGCGGCGGCTTGGGCTGACCAGGAATCCGCGCTTGCGAGCTGGATGCATGCAAGTGTCCTCGATCAGCAGACATTCGAAGACGCGCTCTCCTATCTGATCTCGCAAAAAATCGGCGGGCCGGAAATGAGCGATCTCTCGGTCTACCAGGTCGTGCACAGCGCCGTGCTGTCCGATCCGAGGATCGGCGAGGCGGCCCGGGCCGATCTCTCCGCCACTTACGAGCGCGACCCCGCCTGCACCAGCTATCTGGAGCCGTTCCTTTACTTCAAGGGTTTCCACGCCCTGCAGGCCTACCGCATCTCCCACTGGCTCTGGGGCCACGGGCGCGAATATCTCGCCAAGTATTTCCAGAGCCGGATTGCCAGCGTGTTCGGCGTCGACATCCACCCGGCCGCCCGCATCGGCAAGGGCATCATGGTCGACCATGGCACCGGCCTTGTCATCGGCGAGACCGCGGTGGTCGAGGACGGCGTCTCCCTGCTCCACGCGGTGACCCTCGGCGGTACCGGCAAGGAAACCGGCGACCGTCACCCGAAGGTCCGCCGCGGCACCATGATCGGTGCCGGCGCAAAAATCCTCGGCAATATCGAAGTCGGAGAATGCTCCCGCGGCGGCGCGGGGTCCGTGGTGGAGAAGACCGTGCCGCCGACCCCCACCGTCGCCGGCGTGCCGGCGAAAGAAGTGGGCACGGCCGGCTGCGAGCAGCCGGCCCTCTCCATGAACCAGCAGTTTCTCGAGGAAGATTACGACTGACCTGCGGGCGAACCTGAGCGCGGATGCGCTCAGGCTGCCTTCTGCGGCCAGATTCCTCCGAGCGCGGCGGTCGCCTCGCGTGCGACCGAGCAGACGATCTTTCCGAGCTTGTCGATCCGCTCGTCGGTGATACGTGCGGTCGGCCCCGAGATCGAGATCGCCGCCAGCGGTTCGCTGTGATGCCCGAAGACAGCCGAGGCGACACAGCGCAGCCCGACCGAGTGTTCCTCGTTGTCGACAGCGAATTCGACGTCGCGAACACGCTGGAGTTCCGCTTCCATCCTCGGCAGAGCGTCGATGGTGCGGCGCGTCTTGTATTCCGCACTGACCCGGGCCAGCAGTTTCGACACCTCGTCGGTCTTCATCCGCGCCAGCAAGGTCTTGCCGACGGCGGAGCCGGCGATGGGCACACGCGCGCCCGGCTTGGCAAAGGCCCGCATCATCTCGCGGCATTCAACCTGGGCCAGATAGACCATTTCGTCATGGTCGCGGACCGCCAGGTTGACGGTCTCCCCGCTCTCCTCCATCAGGCGGCGCATATAGGGACGGGTGATCGCGACGAGATCCCGGGTGCGCAGAAAGGCATTGCCGACGGCGAAACACTGCACGCCGATCTGCCAGGCGCCGCGTTCGGTATCGAAACGGACATAGCGCTCCTGCTGCAACGTCGTGAGCAGCCGGTGCACCGTTGAGGGTGGCAGTGTGACGGTGTGGGCAATCTCTGTCAGGGTCATGCCGTCCTCGTCCGCCGCGAGCGCGTTCAGAACGCTTATAGCGCGTGCGACAGATTGGATCTGGCCTGACCGTTCTGCATCCGATCGCTTGGGAGATGCGGTCATGTGCTCGTATGTTTCCCTTAGCTTTGTATACAATTTCTATTGGCGCGACTTTACTGCCAACGTCCGGTTTTGATTCATTCTAAGTTTCCGCATGGTGGGATACAATTGCATTTTTGGAATGAATGGTTCTCATTTGAGTTTGCCCCGCTGACGGGGCTGCGCTAAGTCGAGTCAGACAGAGCCCGGGAGCTGACGAAAGACCTATGCGCATTCTCGTAACCGGTGGCGCCGGCTTCGTCGGCTCAAGCCTTGCCCTTGCCTTCAAAAACGACAATCCGTCCGCCGAGATCATCGCCGCCGATAACCTGAAGCGGCGCGGAAGCGAGCTCAACCTGCCGCGCCTCAGGGAGGCAGGAATCCGTTTCGAGCATGCCGACATTCGCGAGCCGGACGACATCGCGGCACTGGGACCGATGGATCTGCTGCTGGAATGCTCGGCCGAACCCTCGGTTCAGGCCGGTTATTCCGGCAGCCCGGCCTACCTGCTCGACACGAACCTGCGCGGCACGCTGAATTGCCTGGAAGCCGCGCGGCACCACGATGCCATCATGGTCTTCCTTTCCACCAGCCGGATCTACCCGATCGATCCTCTGTGTGCATTGCCGCTGGAGACGGAGAACCACGCCCTATCGATCCCGTCCGGAGCGACCGGCCCGGGGTGGTCGGAGCATGGCATCGCAGAGGGTTTTCCTCTCGACGGTCACCGCTCGCTCTACGGCACGACGAAACTCGCCTCGGAGCAGTTCATCGAGGAATACCGTGCCGCCTTCGGCCTGAAAGCCATCATCAACCGTTGCGGTGTGCTCGCCGGTCCGTGGCAGATGGGAAAGGTGGATCAGGGCTTCATGTGTCTTTGGGCCGCGCGTCATCTTTACGGCGGCAAACTCAGCTACAACGGCTTCGGCGGTTTCGGGCATCAGGTCCGCGACGTGCTGCATGTCGCGGACCTCTACGATCTCCTGGTCCGTCAGCTCGCCGACATGGAGATCTCGGCCAAGGGCGTGTGGAATGTCGGCGGCGGCAAAGCGAACGCCACTTCGCTTCGCCAGTTGAGTGCGGCTTGTGCTGCCCGCGCTCGCCGGGAACTCGATATCGTATCTCATCCGGACACAAACCCGGCGGACATCCCTTGGTTCGTAACCGATGCGCGGCGTGCCATGGCTGCTTTCGGCTGGGCGCCGAAACGTCCTCTCGACATACTGCTCGACGAGATCTTCGATTGGCTGGAGGCCAAGCGGGAAAGTCTCCAGCCGCTGCTGTCCTAGGGAGAGGTTTTGGCGGAATCGCAATCCATCAACCGGCTCGGAGCAACACAGCTTCGGCGCATCTTTGACCCGGAGCGCGTCGCCCGGCTGATCCAGATCGTCGGCCCGCATCTCGTTGGAGGGCGCCGCTGCGTGCTGCATATCATGCCGCTGGCCTGGCGCATCGGCCATATCGCCATGGAGCCGCACGCGCTATGGGAACTCTACGGAGAGTCCCATGATCGCATGGTCCTGCTCTTTCCCGACAGCCGCGTGGCCCCCCACAGCCTCGGCATGCGCGCCGTCATCGATCCCTATTTCCGGATCCAGGAGACTGACGAACCCGGGATCATGATCATGGGTCATGTGGATGCCGGAATCCTCGAGCAGCAGAACCTCACCTGGTTTCAGAGAGGGCCGAGCGGACTCCTGGACAATTACATCAAGCGTCTGATCGAAACCGGTGCACGGCCGCGCCACTTCGAAGTGCCACCCCAGGTGCGGGATGCCGCCCGCGACTTCTGTGCGAGCCGTGGAATGACGGATAGCGACCGATTGGTCGTGCTCAATGTCAGGGACCGGAATTTTCTCGCCGACCAGGAGATGCATTTCTACCGGACCGCCGATATCTCGACATATGTCCCGGCAATCCGGCATTTGCTCGACAAGGGCTACTGGGTAATGCGCCTCGGCGTCGACGGCTCGGTCCCCGGTCCGATCGACGATCCGCGCTATGTCGAGGTCTGGCGGGAGCCGGATTACACCACCCTGCTCGATCCGGGACTGATCGCACGGGCGTGCTTCGGGATCACCTGCTCATCGGGACCGGAAGCTGTGTTCCGCGTTCTTGGCATCCCGCAGATCATAGTCAACTGTATCCTGCAATGCGAGATGTGGACCAATCCCGGCGACCGGCTACTTTTCAAGTCCTACCGCACCGTCGAGGACGGCAAGCCGGCCCGGCTGACCGCCATGCTGGAAGGTGGTGTCGCACTTCATGCGGATGCCGAAGCGGTGAAACAGTGCGGTTTCGTCGTCGAGGACAACAGCGCCGCCGAGATCCTTGCAAGCGTGGAGGAAATGGACGCTTTGGTGGGGGTCGCCGAGACCGCGACGCCATCTTGCGATGCTGGACGCTTTCTGGAGATCGGCAGAGAGTACCAACTCTTCCTGGACGAGACGGGTCATCCGCGAGACGCTCGGAGCCTGACAGCCGCCCTCACACAGTTCGCCTATGCTCTCCCTTGGACGCGGCTCTCCGTCGCCAATCAGAGTGCCAACCCGGATTTTCTTGAATGACATTCCTGTCGCAGGTTGTGGCTCCGATGATCTTCGTGATCCTCTGGAGCTCTGCCTTTATCGCCGCCAAATTCGGCGTCGCTCATGTCGAGCCTTTCACCTTCCTGACCACCCGTTTCGGTTTCGTCACAGTGATCTTCGCCGCCATGGCGCTGGCGGCGAGAGCTCCCTGGCCCCGCTCCCCCCGGGCCTATTTCGACATCGCCGTGGTCGGGCTGTTCCTGCACGCCTTCTATCTCTCCAGCGTCTTCATCGCCATCCGGAGCGGGATGCCGTCCGGACTGGTCGCGCTGGTTTCGGGGCTACAGCCGGTGCTGACGGCGGTCGCCGCCGGGCTCTTCCTCGGCGAACCGCCGAGCGCGCGGCAATGGGCCGGATGCTTCGTCGGCTTCGCAGGCATGGTGCTCGTGCTCTCGGACCGGATCAGTGTCGAGGGCGTCACAATGCTCGGCATCGGCTTTTCCGTGCTGGCCCTCATTTCGATCAGCTTCGGCACGCTCTACCAGAAGCGGAACGCCGCCGAGATGAACCTGCTGACAGGAAATGCCGTCATGGCCGCCACCGGCTGCCTCGTCACGCTTGCCGGCGCCGCCCTTTTCGAGACTATGAAGCTGGTCTGGGAGCCAGCCTTTATCGGCGCCTTTCTCTGGCTTTCGCTCGCGGTTTCACTCGGCGCCTTCTCCCTGCTGATGATGCTGATCAAACACGGGCAGGCGACCAAGGTGGCGAGCCTGTTCTATCTCGTGCCGCCGACGGCGGCAGTGATGGCCTATATCGCGTTCGGGGAGGAGATCAGCATCCTTGCCGGCATCGGCATTCTGGTCACGGCAGGCGGCGTGGCAATGGTGGTGTTGCCGCAGGCGAAACGCGCCTGAACTCCCCCGGCGGTCAGGAAATCAGCCGTCCGGCGTCCTCGGTCTCGACCTGTTTCTGACCCTTTTCGACCCGGCGCGCCAGTTCGATATCGAGTTCCTCGGTCGACCAGGAATGCATGGCCGCGACGATCTTGACCCGGGCGCGCTCGATGCTCGCCTGCGTATCGAATCCGTCGTCCGGATAGAGTTCCTTGTGCGGGATGATCGGCAGGAAATTCATCACGTAGGCAACCGCCTTGTCGCGGTGTTCAACGTTGCCCGCGACCTTGCAGTCCTCCGCGTCCGCCTCCGTCCAGCGTTCGATCAGGCTTGCCCAGCCATCGAGCGCATAGGCCACATCCCGGCGCAGCTTGATCAGGTAGGAGACGTTCGCGTCCTGCTTGCCGAAGACGTTCGCGAAACTGCCCAAGAGGGAGTCCAGCGTCACGATGCGCTCGTCGACATACATGATGGTCTGGTCGATCACCTGCAGCAGGATCTCGGCGGTGGCACCGTACTCGTCCGGCTTCTGCGCCAGATAGGCGGCAACGGACTTGCGAAACTCCATCAGGTTTACATGCTCGAGAAACAGGTGCCCGTTGGTGCGGTCCTTTTGCGTGCCCTTCACCGTGCCGAACGGTGTGATCAGCCCGACCAGCGGCTCCAGCCATTCACGGACATTGTCGACGCTGACCCCGCTGCGCTGGGAGGCAAACAGAAATACCCGGTCGATCAGCATCTCGAGATCGAAATGAGCCTTTGATTCCTCCGCCGTCATCAATTCGACGAGGGTTTTGGTGTTGGCGCTCGCCATCACCGGGTCGCCGCGTTCAATCCCGCATTCCTTCATCAACTGCGCGATACAGGACATGCGGACAACCTCCTTGTCCTCGCTGTCCTGCTTCGCCTGGGCCTGGGCCCTGGCGCGAACCTCCGGATCGTCCGAATGGGCGGCGTTGATCTTGTTCACCAGTTCGCGGACCTGCAGCGGATCGATGCCGTTCTTGCCGACGATCCCCGGGATGCCGTCATGAAGCTCGCGGTCCCTGTCGTTGAGCGGGACAAAATTGGGCAGATCCTTCCACGGCACGACCATCAGCTCGCCGCGCCGTCCGCCGCCAAGGCTCGGGATCACGGCTTCGAGTATGCGGTCATTGCCGTGCTTGTAGATGCGCGCGCGAGTGTGGCGCAACGACTCGTTTGCCGTAAAAGGCACCGTCGTCCCACGCCGTTCAAAGGTCTGCGCGACACTGATATTATTCGCCATCAGGCGGCGTCCCAAGCATCTGTGTGAGCCGTGATTACGGCAAAAATTCTCTGATTTTGCAAGAATTTAGGGCTATGTCACCACGATTACGTTAACGATTGGTTACCGCACCCGCGAAAACGCAACCCCGGAATCCTGCCCCGAGGCATGGCGTCAGCGCACAAATTGCATTCGTGAACCGCAGCGTCGCACCATCCGGCTCGATGTACGTTCGCTGCTTTCTGCAGGCTAGGAATTGCAAAACGGCCGTTATCGGATCGTTAGCTGGATGCTCAAAACCGGCAAACCCGTTGCGATCCGAGAAAAGGGAAGCGGCCGACGCAGGATTATCGAACGGTAACATTCGCGGGAAAGTCCGATCGGTACCCCCGGGAGACTCGAACTCCCACTCCGTAGCCGGAAACAGATTTTGAGTCTGCCGCGTCTACCGGTTCCGCCACGGGGGGCCCTGCCTCGGCGTTTACCCCCGGCTCATGGCGATCATCGGCTGATCAGCGATCCCGCACTCTCGGCAGTGTAACGGACACTTCCAGGCCATGCGGCGGCGCGGGTGCAAAAGCAAGAATTCCACGGTGCGCCCGGATCACTTCGTCGGTAATGGCAAGGCCGAGACCGCTCCCGCCGGTATCGCGGTTACGCGAAGTCTCCAGCCGAACAAAGGGGCGGAGGGCCACCTCGACCTGATCCGCCGGGATTCCCGGGCCGTCGTCCGACACCATGACCCGGACTGCCTCCGCCGTAACGTCGAGCGCCACCTTGACCGATTTCGCATATTTGCAGCCGTTATCGATCAAATTCGCGAAAGCACGGCGGATGGCTACCGGCTGGCAGGCAATGAGAGCATGGTCCGGGCCGTCATAAGAGACAGCGCAGCCAGCATCGGATGCCGTGTCACAAATGCTGATCAGGAGGGCGGCGAGATCGACCGTTTCCGGAGTTTCCTTGCTGAGCTGATGACTGGCAAAAGTCAGTGTCGAGCTGACGATAGCCTCCATTTCAGCAATATCGGCCAGGACCGTGCGACGCTGTTCCGCATCCGGAAGGTACTCGGCAAAGAGCCGTAGCCGCGTCAGCGGCGTGCGCAGATCGTGGGAAATGGCGGCGACCAACTGAAGGCGTTCGTCGACGAAACGTTTCAGCTCATGCTGCATCTGATTGAAAGAGTCGGAGATCGCCTGCAGCTCTGGGCTTCCATAATTGCCGATCGGCGTCGGCTCACGATCCCGTCCGAGACGCTCCGCAGCGGCGGAAAGGTCGGTCAATGGCCGTACGATGCTGCGCGCGACCCAGACCGACAGGCTGCAAATCAGCAGAATGGCCGCGATTGGCACCAGGAGGTTACGAACGAGGCGGGCCGTTTCCAGCCCATCGCTCTTGGGCGAGATCGTAAGCCATCCCCCGGACGATAGGCGGACGGCAATCCGCAGATGCTCCACGACCATCTTGTCGGTATCGTCTTCTATCAGATCGGAGATCAGCATCGGGATGCTCTCGAGAATGATCACGATCGGAGTCAGAGCACGCTCGGGTCCTTCTGTATCGCCAGTCCGCACAAGCACGTCATCAACCTGCAGACCCAGGCGCCCGGCCAGTTCCTCCCGGAGGATTCCGAATGCATGCTGCTCCCAATGATTGGTTATCGGTTGCTCGACCGTCTCTTCGAATTCAAGCCATTGGGCGCCCGGCAAGGCCTCCAACTCCCCGGCCCGCTCCCCAGAGCCTGCTTGCTCGGCGCGCTGCACCGTTTCGACCACCGTGTCGACCAGCCAATTCTGCTCAAAAAACAGGATGTCCGGCATGCCGACCAGCATTCCGAGAAGCTTGTCCGTCACGGTTGTCGCGACGAACGTCACGACGATGACAATTCCGATCCGCGGGGCGAGGCGCAGGCGGGACCAAACCGGTATGCGCATGAGCGAACTGCTTCCATGACTGGCCACCGCTCACCCTCCTGCCTTGGGCAAGTCGGTGACTGTAGCCGTGAAAAAATATCCCTCGTTCCTGACCGTCTTGATGAGAACGGGGGCCTGTGGATTGGCTTCGATCTTGCGGCGAAGACGGCTGATCTGGACGTCTATGCTGCGATCGTAAGCCTGGCTCGACCGGCCATGAGCGAGATCGAGCAACTGGTCGCGGTTCAGAACGCGCTGCGGATGCTCAAGGAAAACCGTCAACAAGTCGAACTCGCCGCTTGTGAGATCCGTCAAAGCACCGTCGGGCGAGATCAGCGTCCGGCGGTTGGCGTCCAGCACCCAGCCCTCGAACGTGTATGTGGCACTCCCACGGCCTTTCGGAACCGTGCTGTTCGCCATCATCCGCCGTGTAACGGCACGGATACGAGCCAGCAGCTCGCGCGGATTGAAAGGTTTCACCACGTAATCGTCGGCACCGATCTCCAGCCCGATGATACGATCGGTCTCGGCATTCATCGCGGTCAGCAGGATAATCGGCACCGGGCTTTCCGCCCGCATCCGGCGGCACAGCGAAAGGCCGTCTTCGCCGGGCATCATGATGTCGAGAACGATGACGTCTATCCGCGCATCGGCGCTTACCTGAAACATCTCCACTCCGTTGCTCGCCTGGCTGACACGAAGACCGTGATCCACCAGAAACCGCGCCAGCATCGTGCGGATCCGTTGATCGTCATCGACGACAAGGACATGCGTCCCGCCGCCATTCAGGCTGCCGCTCTGGTCCATTGGGTCTCTCCGACTGAATGGGATGGTAGCTCTTTCGCTCGCGGCCGGCACGGCACAGCAACATTCTGAAACATATTGATACGCTACCGACACGCATCACGCCGTCGCTCTCGGTAGTTTGCCTTCGCAACGCATACAGCGAACGGATTTTAGATATGAGATGCCAAATTGCCAAAGTGATCGGCGCCCGGATGACAGCCCAGATCCTGATGATCAGCGCGTTGGCGATCCTGGGCAGTTCCTGCAGTGTATTGGCAGAAGAACCTGCGTCCGACTGGGATATCCAGATCGGCGCCGGCGCCATGGTCAAACCTGACTATGAAGGCAGCGACGACTATGAAGCCAGCCCGCTGCCCTTGGTAAATATCAGCTACAAGGATCTTGTCTTTCTGGACGGTCCGTCGCTTGGGGCCAACCTTTTCGTCTGGAACGGCACCCGGCCGGGCGATCAGCTCAAGATCGGTCCGCTTGTGCGCTATCAGATGGGACGAGACGACGACGACAATGATGCGCTGAACGGGCTCGGCAGTGTTGACGGTTCCGCCGAGATCGGCGGCTTCATAAGCTATGACAACGGGCCGTTCTCCGCCGGACTCAAAGCATTTCAGGATGTCGGAGACGGGCATGAGGGCATGACCGTCGAGCTTGAAGGCGGATACAGGCATCGTTTTGACGAAACCTGGTCCGTGCAGGCCGGAATCGCAACAACCTGGGCTGACGAGGACTATACGCAGTCCTTTTTCGGCATCGATGCCGGCCAGTCGCTCCGCAGCGGCTACCGGGAATACAGCCCTGACGCCGGGTTCAAGGATGTCAGCCTGTCAATCGGTGTCAATTACGCTTTGACCGAGAACTGGAATGTCACCGGAATGGTCGGATACAGCCGGCTCCTCGGCGACGTTGCGGACAGTCCGATCGTGGACGGACAGGGTTCCGCCGACGCCTTCATGACCGGGATATTCGTCGGCTACCGCTTCTAGTCCGGCTGGACGACAACATGCAAAAAATCGAAACCAAATCCGCCGCGCCGGAGTGCCCGCCGGGGCACGACCGGGCGCCCGTCGCCGATAGCGACGTCACGGCAGAGATGATCTGGGCCGGCCTCGAGGAATGGTCCTGCTTCGACGAAGCCCGCGATGAACTGCAGGAGTTTCTCGCCCGCATGTACCGGGCGATGAACGCAGTTCACCGCAAAACCGGCGCCCGTCGCATCCCGCCGATCGCTCACGCCGATGGGGCGGACACATCGGGGTGAAATGCCCCGTTCCTGATGAAATGCTGCTCCCGGGGAGACTTGAACTCCCACTCCGTTGTCGGGAACGGATTTTGAGTCTTCCGCGGCCTTGACGTCGCGCGACATTTCAAGGCGTTTCAGCGGTGCACCGTTACCGAGCCACCGACTCATAAAAAGCTCCGTCCTTGACAAAATATGCAATCTTTGCATGTATTTTTTTTGCGCCTATAGGATGCCTACGACGGCATAGCTTCGCACCGCCTCGCGCCGCATCGCGTAGCTCAGAAGAAAGGCCGCAAGAAATGACATACCCATATCAATGGTTGCAGCCTAGTGTCGGGTTACCAGCCAACTACCTTCAGTTCGGCTGGAACGCCCGTCCGCGAATGGGCACCATTAATTGGAACGATTCAATCTATCTCGCATATCAGTTTGGTTACGAATGGTCGAATAAAGGTAATCCCTATCCACCAGGCGGCGGCCCTAAAGGAAGTTTCATCTATAAAGGCAGCGTCGCGTACGACGACAGCAACGGCATCTTCTGCAGTGAATCGTTCAATCAAACAAGCCAGGGATTCCTTGAATTCAATTTTGATTACAGCGCCCCTGTCCAAACGTTCCTCTTCTCATTCTGTGCCTTTAATTCCGACGTACTTTTCCTCTGCGAAACCGTTATCGACCCTGGCACCTGCGAATTTGTCAGCCTCTCATTTTTTACGGAACAGCCGACATCGGACGGGAGCCTCAATTTCGCTCTCCCGACACCGGCAATCGATCAGACGGAATTTAAAGCACCAACCGGAGCGATTCGTGACGTCAAACTTGCCTCGGCAGGCCGCATTGCCTTTCTGATCATCGCAACGGATACAGCGCTTTCGATCTCTACTTTTGACGGCATCCGACTATCGGCGCCGACGCTCATTCCGCTTTCATTCTTCTCTTCAATTTCGAGCATCGATGCAGAAAGCATGTTGCTGCCGGCCTCCGGGCACGGCGGAGGCCAGGTCATGGTGGCGGTCATGGGAGCATCGGCCGGGACCCGCCAAGTTGCAGTCAAATTGTACGGCCTTGACCTCCTCAACGACGCTCCGGAGCTCTCGGAATACCAAGCGAATATTACCGTCCCGAACCATACGCAGTATGCGGAACCGGCGCTCCGCCTCGGATCGGGTTGCCTGGCCCCGGATGCTTCTATGCCGCAGTCCACGACGCCCGGATATACCCTGATGCTGATTCTGGAAGAAGAGGAGCCTCCAAAGTCAAATCTAGCTTACGGATATGGGAGAGTATTTGTCGGTTGCGGGACCCTCGATGGGACGGGAGATCCTTCCGACATAACCTCGTTTGAATTGATCGAACAGACATGGCCGACTGTCGTGCCGGCAAACCTCGGTGCCTGCAGCGTAACAGTTAGGAAACCGAACAGCTCGCCTGAGGTCGCATATTCGTTCCTCCAACTTTTTTGCTGCATTTACAGGAACCAACCCGAAGACAAGACAGCCCCATTCGTGACGTCAATCACTTTTCAGAAATATCAGTTGAAGCAGATTGGGTCGCCGGAAACAGCTCCGACAACGGCGAGCTCCGGCGATCCGGACGAATGGGACGCAGCGGTTTCAGCCTGGATTCTGCAAGGCATTATCCTCGGCCCCCCACCCTACCCCACGAATTTCGACTACGGTTCCAGCACCTCGGTGTTCGGCTTGCAGACTCAGGATTCCGGCGGCCAGACATTGTCCTACAAAACCACGGCCGGAGTGAGCGTCAGCGCCGGACCAGGTATCGGCCAGGTCTTTTCAGTCGACGCGACCTACTCGAATTCCGTCAGCACCGGCAGTGAAGTTAATTACAACGTCAGTAAGCTTTCTTCCGAGTCTCTGAGTGCGGAAATAAATCAACTCGCCTCTGACGGAAACACCGTCGGATGGTATATTTTTCTCGAACCCACCTACACGCGGTACGACTACCAGCTGTACACATTCGATGGAAACAAACAGATCAGCTACAATGGCCAGGATCCAATAACACTCATTTCCATCTTTCTCGATAGTCCGCTCGACGATCCAATCAGCAGCACTTGTGCGTTTTATATAACGGACCCGTCAACAGCCCCCACCAATCCGAGCATCGCCGCAGGACCTCCCGCTCTCTATGTTTTTTCCGATCCGACCGAAATCGCGACCTGGCCACAAAGCTCGAATTGCGGAAGCAGCCCTGAGCTGAACTGGTACAGCGCCTTCGCCGGAGCGAGGACCACGGAGTGCAACCTTGTTCCGGCCGATCTGGGCAATCAGTCAAGCTCGAATATTATTGGTGGACTTACCGGATTAATCGATAACCCGCCAAGTTCCGCTTCCACATTGTTCAGCTATTCCAAGACCGGCACGAAATCGACCACGAATACGGTCTCAGTCGGCGGTAAGGTCAGTATCGGCGTGTTCCACTCAAGCGAGAAAAGCACTTTTGAGATCGAGCATTCGATCACTCAGACGCAGGATCTGGGCTGGCAATGGAGCGCTCAACTCGGCAATTTCACGCAAATTCACGAAGGGTCCGAAGTTCCTGACGGGCAAACCGCGTTTGCTCAGGTGAACGAGAACGTATTGCTTTTTGGCTTCGGAAACCAGACCCCGACACTGCAGATCTTGCCGGCAGTCCTTAGCAAACAGAAACCCTGGGTCGTCGGTTATGAAGTGACCCAGACGACCGCAACAGATTCTTGAGCCTTACGCACGAGAGAAGCGCTTATCCAGAAGCGGCGTTCCCGCCCACGAACGTCGCCCCCTCCGGGGGAGCCAGTATTCCGATTTGCTCTGATGGGATATTTGGTGCCCCCGGGGAGACTTGAACTCCCACTCCGTTGCCGGAAACAGATTTTGAGTCTGCCGCGTCTACCGATTCCGCCACAGGGGCCCCGCCTCGGCGAGGAGCGCGCATCATAGCCAAACAGCTTGCCCGGTCAATCGCCAAGCGGCGGCCTTGCGCGCTGCCGCCGGCGGCTGATAAAGCGGAGCGGTGACGCGCCCGATCAGGCTTCAGGACAGGCAGGACGACATGCTGCAAGCGACCTACGACCGGCTGATGCGGGCCGCCGCCCACCGGCACGCCAATTACTGGCTGGCGCTGATTTCCTTCATCGAAAGCTCGGTCTTCCCGATCCCGCCGGACACCATGCTGATCCCGATGGTGCTGGCGGACCGAAGGAACGCCTGGCGCGCCGCCGGAATCTGTACCGCCGCTTCTGTGATCGGCGGATTGGCCGGCTACGCCATCGGCGCGCTGCTCTACGAAACCGTCGGCCTGCCGCTGCTGGAGTTCTACGGCTATGCGGAAAAGTTCGCCGCCTTCACCGCGCAGTACAACGAATGGGGCGCCTGGATCGTCTTTGGCGCGGGGATCACGCCGTTCCCTTACAAGGTGATCACAATCGCCAGCGGAGTCACCCATCTCGATCTCGCGATCTTTGTCATCGCCTCCGTCCTGGCGCGCGGCATCCGCTTCTATCTCGTCGCGGCGCTCTGCTGGCGCTTCGGGCCGGCGGTGCAGAAGACGATCGAGAAGAACCTGGGTCTCTGGACCACCGCGGCCTTCCTGCTGCTGATCGGCGGTTTCGCACTGGTGAAGTTTCTCGGATAGGCGGGATCAGGCCGCTTCGGCGCGTTCTTCCGTGCCGGTGATCCAGCCGCCGCCAAGCACTCGCGTCGAGTCGCCCGGCGCGTAGAACACCGCTGCCTGGCCGCGCGCGATCCCGTGCTGCGGGGTATCGAGCACCACCCGCCCCGATCCGTCCGGATTGCTGTAGAGCGTGGCTCCCGCCGGCCTGGAGGCCGAACGCAGCTTGACCTCGATGGACACGCCCTCGTCACCGGGCAATGCGTCGCCGAGCCAGTTCAGCTCGCCGACGAAGACCGTGTCCCGTCCCAGCGCAGCGCGCGGGCCGACGATGACTTTCCGTGCCGAGGGGTCGAGCCGCACGACATAGAGCGCCTCGGTATCCGCATTGCCGTCCTCGTCCCGGCGCCCGCCGATGCCGAGGCCTTTGCGCTGGCCGACCGTGTAATGAATGATCCCGTCATGCCGTCCGAGCACGGTGCCGTCGACATGCACGATCTCGCCCGGCTCCGCCGCGCCGGGACGCAGCTTCTCGACCAGTTCGGCATAGCGGCCGTTCGGCACGAAGCAGATGTCCTGGCTGTCCGGCTTGTCGGCGATGGCGAGACCGAAGCGCCGCGCATGCTCGCGGGTCTCCTCCTTCTCCATCCCGCCGAGTGGGAAACGGAGAAAATCGAGCTGCGCGCGCGTGGTAGCGAAGAGGAAGTAGCTCTGATCCTTCTGCGGATCGATCGCCCGGTGCAGTTCCGCGCCTTCCGGCCCCTCTTCCCGGCGCACGTAATGGCCGGTGCAGAGCACGTCCGCCTGCAGATCCTTCGCGGTCGCCAGAAGATCGCGGAACTTGACCGTCTGATTGCAGCGCACGCAGGGGATCGGCGTCTCGCCGCGCAGATAGCTGTCGGCGAAGTCGTCGATCACTTCCTGCCGGAACCGGCTCTCGTAATCGAGCACGTAATGCGGAAAGCCGAGCTTGTCAGCCACGTTGCGGGCATCGTGGATGTCGAGCCCGGCGCAGCAGGCGCCCTTCTTGGCGAGCGCCGCACCATGGTCGTAGAGCTGCAGGGTAATGCCGACCACGTCATAGCCCTGCTCGGCCATCAGCGCCGCGGTCACGGAACTGTCGACACCGCCGGACATGGCGACGACGACCCGTGTGTCCTTCGGGGCCTTGGCAATACCGAGCGAGTTGAGCTTCGTGGCGGTCATGATGGGCGCAATATAGGAAAAGCCACGCCGGAGACAAGAAATCTCGATGCATGGCTCCCCGTCACATATCTAGGGACCACCATACATTCGCTGCCGCGGCCAGGTGATCTCCTTCTCCTCGACCTTCAGGGCAATAACATCCAGAAGGACCGGACCGGCAGGCAGATCGTCCAGCACGTCGAACGTCATCCGGTCGTGCTCGGTCGCATTCCAGTCATCGTCAAAACTGACCTGCACTATCTTCAGGGTCAGGAACCCGTTTCGCTCATAGTAATCGAGGAAGAAGGTCGGGGAGAACGAATAGAATCCGTGATTGATATAGCTCCCGGGCACCAGATGGAAGATTCCGCCGCCGACCTTGAGAGCGCTGGAGGAATTCTTCATGCATTGCGCCACGTTGAAGCAATGCTCTGTCGTCCCGGGATCGATCACCAGATCAAATTGACCGACAAGTGACTCCGGAAGCGGCTCGTTGAGGTCGACCACCATATCGGTCGTGGGGAACTGCTGGATATCGATCGCCAGAAAATCTGATCCAAACTCTGCGAACAGATCCTTGGCATCGGGGACATATCCCTGCAGATGATGTTGCTTGTGGGCCCGCGCGATATGCTCCGCGTTTTCCCGGAGCGATACCCGGGACGTCGCTTCCTCGCCGATCAGGGCAACCAGTTGCGGACGGCTGATCAGAAGGTCCGGATATCCGAGGCTAAGCGTTCTGAAAGTTCCGCCTTGAGACCGCTTTTTCAGATTCTCGATAAGCCACGCGATCTGGCCGATTTCCCATACATTCAAGCCCACGGATCGACAGCCCCCTCCGAATCAGTCTTGTCAGGGAAAACAAGCGTAGCACAGGCGACGCAGGCCGGAGAATACATACCCACAATCGCGAACCGTCAACCCGTCCGATTCATGGCGCCCGTTCCAATATGGGGCGGCTTTCTTCATCCGCTCAGATGCGGTTGATGTTGGACAGGAAGGCCTGAACCTTTTCGAACAGCATCCGGGCGCGCTCGTCCAACTTCTCCGAAGCCGCAGCCATCCGGTCCGCGACCTGAAGCGTTTCGGACGACGATTTTCCGAGGCTCGCTGCGACATTGTTGACCTCGTGGGCACTGTCCGTCGCTTGCCGCGTGTTCATCGCGACCTGTCTCGTGTGATCGTGCTGCTCGCTCATCGTGTCGGAGACTTCGCGGCTGTTCTGCTCCATCCGGTCGATGGTGTCGCTGAGTTCCCGGATGATGCCGACGATATTCCGCGTGTTGTCCTGATTTTCGAGAATGTGGTTCTCGATCTCGCCGGTCGCACTGGAGGTTTGATTTGCCAGGTTCTTGACCTCGTTCGCGACCACCGCGAAGCCTTTGCCCGCCTCGCCGGCGCGTGCCGCCTCGATGGTCGCATTCAGCGCCAGGAGGTTCGTCTGCTCCGCGATATCGCGGATCAGACCGACCACCTCGCCGATCTTCTGGGAATTGTGCTCGAGAGTCGCGATGGCCTCGTCGGCGCTACGCGCCTTCTCGACCGCCTGGGCGGCGATCCGGCTTGAGGTCTGCACGCTCTCGACGACCCGCTGGATCGAACGGGAGAGTTCATCCGCCGCCTGACTGACCATTTCGACGCTCTGGGTCGCCGTACCGGCGGAGGCCTCGAGCTGCCCGGACTGGCTCTGATTGGTTCCCGCCACTTGGTCGAGACTCTTCGCCGTCTCTTTCAGGTCGGCGACAGAAGACGTCAGATCGTCCATGAAGGCCTTGATCACCGCCTCGAACTCGTCGGTCAGTCTGGATACCTGCTGATATTTCTCGAGCTCCGCTTGCTGCAGGCGCTCCTTTTCGGCGCGGGCTTCGCTCTCGCGGATGATGTTCTGCTTGAAGACGAGCATGGCACGCGCCAGCTCGCCGATTTCATCCTTCCGGTCAGTATGTTCGACCTCGACATCTGTACCGCCGCCCGCCAGCACCGACGTCGTCGAGGTCAGGGAGGTCAGGGGATTTGTTATCCGGAAGAAATAGACCCAGACCGTTACCGCGACACCGAAGACCATCAGCGGCGGCACCCCCCAGAAGGCGAGCGCAATGACCTCTCGGAGGTCGGAAATCTGCTGTCCGAGGAGAGCCGATGCTTCCGAATCGGTTTTCAGGCTCGCCCATGTGTCCTGGAGAGACCCGATTTCGGCATGCAAAGCAACCACTGCCGCGACGAGAACCACTCCGAATGCCACCAAGCCGCAGATCACCAGCCAGGCGATATGCTTGATCCGGATTTCCACCATAAAACCCGCCTTAAGCTATTGATCTAAATTATATTTTTGAGCATACAGCCTACTCTTTACGGTAGAGCGACGCCATTACATTCAGAAAGCGCGTGTATTTTCCATACAACGAAAATGGTTAACCCGCTACCGCATCAAGCCCCATTTGCCAGAAATCGCGTTCGAGAACGGTGGCGGCCTCAAAGGTCTTCGCCAGTTCGGCAAAGCGGGCCTCACCGCCTCGCCGCGCGGCGAGATCCTCGATATGCGCCGCCGCGCCGCGGGCGAGGTCGAGATACTCCTCATCCGAATACATCTCGATCCAGGCAAGATAGGGATTGCCTTCCCGCCTCGTCAACGGGTCGTTGGCAAGCCGCTGCCCGATCACGCCGTAGCCGACGACGCAGGGCGCAAGCGCCGCATGCAGATCGAGCACGTCGCCCGCCATGCCGCGCTCCAGCACGTAGCGGGTATAGGCCATGCACGCGGGATCTTCGGGAAGCGCCGCCATCTCCACCTCGGAGAGCCCCCAGCCGGCGCAGTATTTGACGTGCAACTCCATCTCGACGTCGAGAATGCCGCTGATCACGGCGGAGGCCGCGCGCATGTCCTCGAGCCGCTCGGACTTGTAGACGGCGAGCCCATAAGCGCGGGCGAAATGGATCAGAAAGAGATAGTCTTGGCCGAGATAGTGCCGGAAGGCCGCTTCCGGCAGCGTGCCGTCCGCCATGCCGGCGACGAAGCGGTGTCCGGTATAGGCCGACCAGGCCTCGGGGGCGGAACGGATCAGGCGATCGAGATAACTTCCCTCCTGAATGAGCGCAGCGCTCATGCCGAGCCGTCCGGCGGCAGGGTGACGACGAGCCCGTCGAGTTCCTCGGTAATGCGGATCTGGCAGCCGAGACGGGAGGTGTCGGAGAGATTGAAAGCGAGATCGAGCATGTCTTCCTCGTCGTCGCTCGGCGCCGGCAGCTTGTCGAACCACTCCGCTGCGACATGAACGTGACAGGTGGCGCAGGCGAGGCATCCCTCGCAGGCCCCTTCGATATCCACATCGTTCTCGCGTGCGATCTGCAGCAGCGTGTATCCGAGCGGGGCATCGACTTCCTGCCGGGTGCCGTCGCGGCCGATGAATGTCATGCGGGGCAAGTTTCTCTCCGTTGCTTTCTCGATCTCAGACGGATCGTTCTGTGTCGGCTGACGCGCGGTTGTACAAATCGCACCATGCGTCGACAAGCCTGTCGACATCTTCGTCAATGCTTTCCCAGCCAAGGGAAACGCGGATTGCCGTTTCGGCATCGGCGGAACCCGGGTCCATGGCGTCGAGCACGTGACTGCGGCGGACCTTTCCGGAAGAGCAGGCGGAGCCCGAACTGACCGCGATGCCGGCAAGATCGAGCGCAATCACCTGGGTTTCGCCGCGCACGCCCGAGAGCGAGACGCAGCTCGTGTTCGGCAACCGCGGCGCCGCGGCGGAAAAGATCCGCGCGCCCGGACCCGCGGCCCGGACCGCGGCCTCGAACCGGTCACGCAGGGCGGCGACGCGATCCCAATCGGCAAGCGTTTCACGGGCGGCTCCGGCTGCCGCGCCGAACCCGACGATTCCGATCTTGTTCTCGGTTCCCGAGCGGCGCCCCTTTTCCTGTCCGCCGCCGGTCTGCACCGCCGCAAGATCCAGTCCTTCGCGGACGTAGAGCGCTCCCACTCCCGCGGGCCCGCCAATCTTGTGCGCGGAAAGCGACAGCAGATCGAGGCCGGCGGCGGTGACGTCGAGCGGAAGCTTCCCGGCCGCCTGCACGGCGTCGCTGTGCAGCAGCGCGCCGAACGTGCGCGTGAGGGCGGCGATCTCCTCTATCGGCTGCAGGGCTCCGGTTTCGTTATTGGCCCACTGCACCGAGACGAGTGTCTCACCTCCATCCGCCTCGAGCGCGGAGCGGAGGGCATCGAGATCAAGGATGCCGTTCGCGTCGACGGGAAGCCGGACCGCGTCCGGCACCGCCGCGAGGACCGCTTCATGCTCGACGGCGCTGGTCACGACCCGTCGGCGGCCCGCGCCTTTGAGTGCCAGCGCAGAGGCCTCTGTTCCGCCGCTCGTAAAGACGATGGTTTGCGGCGCAGCGCCGATCAGAGCGGCGACCTGCGCGCGAGCCTTCTCGATCGCGGCCCGCGCGGTCCGCCCCGGCCCATGCACCGAAGACGGATTGCCGACCGAGCGCATCGCTCCCGACATTGCCTCGACGGCAACGTCCCGAAGCGGCGCGGTCGCATTGTAATCGGCATAGACTGTCGCGGGCATGGAGATCCGGATCCCGGTGAAACGCACAGCCGAGATAGGCAGACGAGGCAATCCCGTCAAGAATCTCCGGAGTTAATTGGGTATTCGCCCCGACACAATATCGTCGACCGTGACCTGATCGAGATATCCGAGGACCTGACGCCCGACCTCCTCCCAAAGCGGTTTCGTCGGATCGTCGGCGCATCCCCTCGTCGCGAACATTCCGTCGTCGTCGCTGTTTCCCCGCACCGGCTGCTCGATCGCAGTCATCACCTCGGAGATCTTGATCTGGTCCGGTTCTATTGCAAGCAGATAGCCGCCCCCCGGCCCTCTGACACTGCGCACGAACCGCGCCTTGCGGAGCTGTGCAAACATCTGTTCGAGATAGGAGACTGAAATTTTCTGTCGCGATGCGATCTCGGCCAACGAGACCGGACGGCCATCGTCGTGTCGCGCAAGATCACATACCGCCATAACGGCATATCGCCCCTTAGTACTGAATTTCACCTTATATGACCCCCGTGCCGAACACGTTACCCATCGCCATGCCCCCAACAACGGCGATCTCTTCAGCAGAACGGGGTCCCATCCGTTCAGTACCCTTGGACGGTCGAACAAAGAACCGTCCGTAGCGTTGCGCCATGCTTCCGTTTCAAAGCAGCAATGCTACACTTGAATTCGGCAGCCTGACTGAGCTAAAGCCAGACTCCGACTGTCAGAATGAGATTACAGCCATCGCGCAATGAAAGTAAACCGGGATAGCGGCGGTTAATTTCCGGGTCGCGGAAAGAAGACTATTGCGACTCTTAGCCCCTTCCCGGAACTGGAAAACCGGCCTGCCGGTGTTGAGGAACGGATCGAATGCCTGAAGTAATCATGAATGGTCCCGAGGGACGTCTCGAAGGACGTTACGTCCACAGCAAGAAAGAGAACGCGCCCATCGCCCTGCTGCTGCATCCGCATCCGCAGCATGGCGGAACCATGAACAACAAGGTCGTCTATTCCCTGTTCCAGAACTTCGTGAATCGCGGTTTCTCGACCCTGCGCTTCAACTTCCGGGGCGTCGGACGAAGCCAGGGCGTGTTCGACCGCGGCGAGGGCGAGCTCAGCGATGCCGCGTCCGCGCTGGACTGGCTGCAGACCTACAATCCGAACGCGCCCTATTGCTGGATCGGTGGCTTCTCCTTCGGCGCCTGGATCGGCATGCAGTTGCTGATGCGCCGGCCGGAGATCACCGGCTTTATCTCCATCGCCCCGCCGGCCAACATGTTCGACTTCAGCTTCCTCGCCCCCTGCCCCTCGTCGGGGCTGATGCTGCACGGCGATTCCGACGATGTCGTCCCGCCGGACTCGGTGAAGAAGCTGGTCGACAAGCTCTCCACGCAGAAGGGCATCACCATCGACCATGTCCTGGTGAAAAACGCCGACCACTATTTCGGCAAGCATCTCGACGACGTGAACAAGATCGTTACCGACTATCTCAACAAGTCGCTGCCCGAGGCCGAACAGCTGGTCGACGCGAAGTAAGGGGGCCGGTTCAGTCCGGCCGGTGCAACGTGCCGCCGCTCAGCGGCACGGGCACTCCCGTTGTGCCCGGAAAGGTCAGCGGACGGCCGAGCAGGCTGCGGATCGCCAGATAGGCGAAAGCCTCGGCCTCGACGGCGTCTCCGTTCCAGCCAAGGCTGTCCGACGAGACGATCGGGGCGTCTAGCCAACCGGCCAACTCCCGCATCAGGGTCGCGTTCCGGCGGCCGCCACCGCAGGCGATCCATTGTCCGGGCGGATGCGGAAACCATTGCTGCGCTGCCGCCACCGCGGCTGCGGAGAATGCGGTCAGCAAGGCGGCGCCGTCCGCATCGGAGAGGTTTTCGACGGCCTTTGCCGCGCGCGCTGCGAAATGATCGCGATCAAGCGACTTTGGCGGACGTCTTTTGAAATAGGGATCGTCGAGGAGCGCGGACAACCGCTCCTCATCGACCTTGCCCGTCGCCGCGAGCGCCCCACCCAGGTCGCATTGCGCGCCGAGACGCCGACGCATGAAATCATCGACCGGCGCGTTCGCGGGGCCCGTATCGAAGGCCAGCATCGCTTCCGGACCGGCGTTCTCGCTGCCGTCTATCCAGGTGACGTTGCCGACGCCGCCGAGGTTCAGGACGGCGACCGTCGCCCCGAGCGAGCGGGTGAGCGCGCGGTGATAGACCGGCACCAGCGGCGCCCCCTCCCCGCCGGCCGCAACGTCCGTCAGCCGGAGACCGAACACGACCGGCCGCCCCGTGACCCTTGCCAGAAGATCCGGCGCCCCGATCTGCAGCGTCCGGCGGAGATGCGGCTCGTGCAGGATGGTCTGGCCGTGAAAGCCGATCACGTCAACTTCGCTGGCGGGACAGCCTTCGAGATCCAAAAGCCCGGCAACCGCTTCCGCATGCCGCTCGGTCAGCTCCCGTGCGAGTTCCGGGTGCGCCTCGGAGGTGCCGAGAATTGCCTTCAGACGGCAGCGGAACTCGTCCGTATAGGGCAGGCTGAAAAAGCCGCAGCGTCGCACGGAGCCTTCGCCGTCGCTCTCGATCAGCGCCGCGTCGACCCCGTCCATCGAGGTTCCGCTCATCAGTCCGATTGCCTTGAAAGTCTTCTGCCCGTCCACTCGATAGCCTCATCGTCCGAAAAGCCGCCCACGTGCGCATCCTGAACGGCGGTTCCGGTTGAGACGCCGCAGGCCATGTGCTAAGTCCACGCGCCTTGGATTCTGACACATCTTCACCGGGAACACGACCATGAGCCAGTTCAAGTCGGGCTTCATGCAGACCATGACCGAGCGCGGTTTCGTGCATCAGTGCACCGACGCCGAAGCGCTGGACGAGCTGCTGACCAATCAGGTCGTGACCGCCTATATCGGCTTCGATTGCACGGCGGACAGCCTGCATGTCGGCAGCCTCATCCAGATCATGATGCTGCGCCACCTGCAGAAAACCGGGCACCGCCCGATCGTCCTGATGGGTGGCGGCACCAGCAAGATCGGCGACCCGTCCTTCAAGGACGAGGCGCGCAAGCTCTTGTCCGACGACGATATCGAGCACAACAAAAACGGCATCAAGAAGGTCTTCCAGAAGTTCCTGACCTTCGGGGACGAGGCAAGCGATGCCGTCATGTGCGACAACGCGGAATGGCTGGACGGGCTCGAATACATCCCGTTCCTGCGCAAGATCGGACAGCATTTCTCGGTCAACCGGATGCTCAGCTTCGACAGCGTCAAGCTGCGCCTCGACCGCGAGCAGTCGCTGAGCTTCCTCGAGTTCAACTACATGATCCTGCAGGGCTACGACTTCCTTGAGCTGCGCCGGCGCTACGGCTGCCAGCTGCAGATGGGCGGCTCGGACCAGTGGGGCAATATCGTCAATGGCGTGGAGCTGACCCGCCGGGTTGATCAGCAGACCGTCTTCGGGCTGACCACGCCGCTGCTCACCACCGCCTCCGGGCAGAAGATGGGCAAGACGGAGAAAGGCGCCATCTGGCTCAACAAGGAGCGGCTCTCGCCCTACGACTACTGGCAGTTCTGGCGCAATACCGAGGATGCCGACGTCGGCAAGTTCCTGCGTCTCTTCACCGAGATGCCGCTGGACGAGATTGCCCGGCTGGAAAAGCTGGAAGGCGCTGAGCTGAACGAGGCGAAGAAGGTCCTCGCCAACGAGGCGACGACGCTGCTGCATGGCAAGGACGAAGCGGAGGCTGCGGCCGAGACCGCGCGCAAGACCTTCGAACAGGGCGCGCTCGGTGAAGGTCTGCCGCGCGTCCCGGTCGAAGCCTCCCGGCTCGCCGAGGGCCTCTGGATCGTCGACGCCCTGCGTCTCGCCGGTTTCGCCGCATCCAGCGGCGAGGCGCGCCGGCTCATCAAGGGTGGCGGTGCCCGCGTGAATGACGTTCAGGTGACAGACGAGAACCTGAAGCTCGGCGACGGCGACATCGCCGACGGTGTGATCAAGCTCTCCTCGGGCAAGAAGAAGCACGTCCTGCTGGAAGTCTGACCGGATCTTCCCGACCGGTCCCGGATCAGGGACTGCGATCCGGGACCGGCGGTTCGGCCGGCTCCGGATCCTTCGGGCGCGCATCTTCGAGCCGGAACAGATTGCGGAAGATCCCTGGCGTCAGGGCCGTCAGCGGATTGACCGTGACCTCTGGCCGCTGCAGCGGTCCCTTGACCGTGAACTCGGAAGCGAGGAACCCCTCGCCTTCGCCGCCGGTGAGCAGTGTGCCGAGAATGGGGATCGAGCCGAGGATCTGGTTCAACACATAGGCGGGAACCACCATTCCGGTCAGGTCGCTCTCGTCGATGATACGATCAATCTCGCCGGAGGCCGAGATTCCGAGCGATCGCCCCTGGGCCAGCAAACGGTCCAGAACGAGTTTCTCGTCGCTGACATACATGTTCACGTCCAGCCTGTCGAAATGAACGCCGCGCCCCTGCACGACCGCCGGCAGCCCGGTTATGGAGACCGCGCTCAGCAGCTGCGCCATCACCGGAGCGTCGACCAGATCGAAATCAAGCACCGTGAGCGAAACGTTCCAACCCCGGCCACCTTCGCGCTCCTCCATCTCGCCGGAAGCCACCAGCCGGCCGCCGGAGATCGAGTCGAAGCCCTCGAAAGCCTGCATCACGTTGCCCGCATTCTGAGTGCTCAGATCGAAATGCGGAGTTCCCGATGCCGTGCTGTAGAGGAGATCGGCAGGCTCGGTTCCGATCACACCGTTCGCCGCGAGCGAGAACCTCCCCTTTCCGTCGTTCTCGATCAGCAGGGTCACGTCCTTCATCGGCTCCAGCTTGCCGATAAGGACCTGATCGATCCGGGCGTTCACAACCAGCGGAACCTTGGAGGACGCCTCCGTCTCGTCGAACTTCTCCACCAGCTTGCGAAGGTCGGCGAAGGGACCTTGCACATTCGCGGTGTAGCCGCCCGCCCCGTCGGCCGCGATGACACCTGAGAGGTCGGTCCTGCCGAGCTGCAGCTGATCGATCGTGAAGCGGGTCGGCCGCAATGTGTCGTCGGAGAACTCCACCGATCCCGACGCCGCGAGATCCGCCGTCGCGACGCTGAACTGATCGATCGCAACGACGGCATCGTCGCGAGCACGAATCTGCGCCCTGAATGTCCCGGCGGCACCCGCGGGCTTCTCCCAGCCGAGTTCGTCGACCTTGAACTCGGTTTTCTGCAGCCCCATGACCAGATCGACCCGCATGTCGCCGTCGCGCGGCTCCTGGATGGTCGCATCGAGCTCGACCTCGCCCCTGGCGAACCGCCGCATGTCGAGACCAAGCTGCGCGATTTTATCCACATCTGGACGCACGATGACATGTGTGCGCCGTCGAATCTCGGCCGCATCCTCGAAGGATTGCAGAAAGGCGATCTGTGCCTGCTGCCCGGATAGATCGCCGGTTCCGTCGAGCAGCATGCCGGTCTTGTCGAGGTCCAGGGTCATCGTCCCGTTCTCGAACGGCAACCGGGTCGTCCGGGTAGGCAGCGAGACCCCGGTGAACTGACCGCTGGCCTGAAGGTCGACCATCTCGAAGGTCATTTTCCTGAGCAAAGGCATCTCGAACCGCATAATCCCGCGCCCTGTCCCGCCGACTTCCTCGGGGGCCAGACCGAGTGCGCGTGCGTAGCCGAAGGGTTCGGTATCGAGAACGCGGAGAATTTCCGAGATCGGGCCGTCGATTTCGGCCTCGATGCTCGCATAATCGTCGCTGACCGTGTGGATTCCCGTCAGCGAAACATCGGCGCGCTTCAGCTGGATGTCGCCGAGATGTCCCTTCGTCACCTCCGCATCGATACGTTTTTCCGTGAAAGTCGCGCGGCCACCGACATCCAGGGCGGGAGGAAGCGGCCGGAGGTAATGCACGGTCACGCCGTCGAAGCTCATGAAGCCTTCGAGCGACACATCGCGCAGCCGGGTCTTCTCGCCCACCTCCAGATCCCCGTCGAGCGTGGCGACCATCTCGGTGACGGTTCCCGACAGCAGGTTGCCGGTCGTCCAGTCCCGCGCCAGTTCGAAGAGATCCGCGGGCCATAGCCCCTCGATCTCATCCACCGGCATGCCGGTGACCTTGGTCCGCAGTTCCAGCTTGGGAGCCGCGAGATCGCGCAGGGAACCACTCAGCATGGCGGTCATCCCGCCCCGTTCGAGGACGAAGTTCCGCAGCGTGACAGCGTCGTCATGAGCGTCGTAGCCAACCTGGAAGCGCAGGCTGTCGTAAGGGATCGGCGCCGGGAGGACGGATCCGAAAGCAACCTCTCCCTTTGTCGTGGTGGCGATCACGTCCACATTGAGAAGCGAGCGGAAGTCCGCCAGCGAGAAGGCGATACTGCCGCTGAGGCGGCTCGATACGGCCAGATCCGCCGGGGAATGCGGCAGATTCGACAGCACCAGATCCGGGGTCAACCCCTGGAACAGAACCGAGCCGTCGAGCTCCCGACTGCGGAAGAAATAGTTTCCGTCACCGCGGATCTCTACGGTCTCGTCTCCGAGCGTGAGGTCGGCCCGGGCTTCCACGCGCCAGCCGTCGCGCTCCCTCGCAAACACACTGTCGAGGCCCGACAGACGGAGATTGTCGAACGTGCCGGCGTGGTCCGTCATGCGGACGGTCGCGCGCCGGAGCAGGAACCGTTCCAGCCGCTCCAGGCCGGCAAGCCCCGCAGCCCCGTCTCCGGTCGGTTGCTGAAGGATGGAAAAGAGATCGCCTGCGATGGCCCCTCCGTCACCGGGGGCGGCGCCATAGAGCTGGTAGGTGCCGTCGGAGCGGCGCTCGAGATTCAGAACCGGCTGGTCGACCGCGATCTGCACGGGTGCGATCTCGCCAAGCAGGAGCCGCGGGCCGGAGAGAGCGATATCGGCCGACGGAGCGAAGAGGATCACGCCGCCCGCCTCGTTCTCGAATTTGAGGCTGGTGACCCTCACTTCGAAGAGCCGGCTCCAGCCGCGCCATTCCATCCGGAGTTCGCCGATCGACGCCGACCCGAGATCCGCCGGCGAAAGCGCCGCGGCAACGCGGTCCTTCAAGAATTCGAGTGGAATCGGCTGAGTGCTGGCACGCCAGAACACCAGAGCCGAGAGGACGACGAGGCCCGTAAAAACCGCGGCAACGACTTCCAGGGCGATCTTGGTGGTTCTTCTCAGCACGCGGGGCACTCTTGGCTCGGGGTCATTCCGCTTAACATAGGGCGCCGGACCGCGCGACGCCAAAGAGGCGACGCCGGAACATCCTCGGAACAGCGCGGTTGGTCCCGGTTGACGCGGGCGGTCCCGGTGCGCACCCTCCGTCGGATAATACTGCAGCGGGGGCACCGGTGTTTCTGGACCAAATCACTTATTTTCCGACGGTCACCGACAGCGAGGCCGCCCGCATAGGGCTTGAGCGCTGGTGCGAGCAGCCCGGGCTGACGGGCGAAGACGCTCTCGCCACGCGCATTGCGGCACTCGCCGAACATCGGAATGGCACGCCGCTGTTACAAGGGCTGTTCGCAAACAGTCCCTACCTCACCCGTCTCATGATTCGGGATATCGAATTCGCCGCGGACCTTCTGGAAAACGGTCCGGATGCGATGGAAGTCCGGCTGCAAGAGCGTGCGGCGGCACTGGATCCTCTCGCCATGGACACCACCGCTCTGATGTCGGCCCTGCGGGTCCTCAAGCGGCATTATTCCCTGACGACGGCGATCGCCGACATCACCCGGGTCTGGCCGCTGGAACGGGTCACGGGCGCGCTGAGCGAGCTTGCCGACATCGCCATCGCGGCGGCCTGGCGCCACGCGCTCGGAATAGAGGCGCGTGCCGGGAGGCTGCCGCTCGACGCGGACGGGCCGGGCGACATCCTCGACGGCTCCGGGCTGATCTGCCTCGGCATGGGCAAGCTCGGCGCGAAGGAGCTCAACTATTCCAGCGATATCGACCTGATCGTGTTCTACGACAACGAGCTGCCGGCCTATGCCGGGGTCGAGGAACTGCAGAAGCATTTCGTCACCATGACGCGGCTGGTTGTCCGGCTCCTGGAGGAGCGGACGCCCGACGGCTATGTCTTCCGCACCGACCTGCGCCTGCGGCCGGATGCCAGCGCGACACCGATAGCCGTCTCGGTCGCGGCAGCGGAAATCTATTACGAAAGCCTCGGCCAGAACTGGGAACGCGCAGCCATGATCAAGGCGCGCCCGATTGGCTGCGACATGAAGGCGGCGGCGATGTTTCTCTCGCTGATACGGCCTTTCGTCTGGCGCAAGCATCTCGATTTTGCCGCGATCGAGGACATCCACTCGATCAAGCGCCAGATCGCCGCGCATAAGGGCGGCAGCAAGATCAAGGTCGAGGGTCACAACGTGAAGCTCGGCCGCGGCGGGATCCGCGAGATCGAGTTCTTCGTGCAGACCCAGCAGCTGATATGGGGCGGGCGGGACGCCCGCCTGCGCGGCAAGAAGACCGCCGACGCCATGCAGGCCCTGGTCGATCTCGGCCGCGTCAAGGCGGATGTCGCCAAGGCGATGATGGATGCCTACCGCTTCCTGCGCACGGTCGAGCACAGACTGCAGATGGTGAACGACGCGCAAACCCACTCGCTCCCCGAAACCACGGACGGCCTCACAAAGATCTCCGGCTTCCTTGGCATCGAGGAGGTCGACCGCTTCCGCCGCGAGCTGATCCACCAGCTCTCAACCGTGGCGCATCATTACCGCAACCTGTTCGAGGAAAGCGCTCCTCTCTCCTCCGATGTCGAGGATGCGGGCAGCCTGGTCTTCACCGGGGTCGAGAGCGATCCCGAGACGCTGAAAACCCTTGAATCCCTTGGCTTCGCGGACCCGGAATTCGTCGCCACCAGGATCCGCACCTGGCATCACGGACGCTACCGGGCGACAAGAAGCGAGCGCTCGCGTCAGATCCTGACCGAGATCGTCCCGGCGCTGCTCACCTCCTTCGGAAAGGCGCCCGAGCCGGACACCGCATTCCGCCGGTTCGACCGGTTTCTGGAGGGCCTGCCCGCGGGCGTGCAGCTCTTCTCCCTCTTCCAGGCAAACCCTCCGCTGCTTGAGATGCTGGCGGACATCATGGGCATGGCGCCCTCGCTGGCGCGCCAGCTCGGCCATCATCCATCCCTCTTCGAAGGCGTGCTGACCCACGATCCGTCCGCCAAGCTCGGCGACCGGGACAGCCTGGAGGCGGAACTCGAGCGCGATCTCGCGGGCGCCCGCTATTATGAGGACGTGCTAGACATCGCGCGGCGCTGGATCAACGACCAGCGCTTTCTGGTCGGCATTCAGGTCCTGCAGGGACGGGTACCTGCAACCCGCGCGGCCGAATGCCTCTCCGATATCGTCGATGTGGGGATCCGGGCGCTGCTGCCACGGGTCGAAGCGGAGTTCGCGCTCCGACACGGACGCATTCCCGGCTGCACGCTCCCGGCGCTCGCCGTCATCGCCTACGGCAAGCTCGGGGCGAGGGAGATCTCCGCCGGCTCCGACCTCGATCTGGTGTTCCTCTACGACGCGCCTTTCGATGCCGAGTCGGACGGAGAGAAACCGCTACCTGCCAGCACATATTTCACCCGCCTCGGCCAGCGCCTGCTTGCGGCGCTGACCGCCCAGACGGCGGAAGGCGGCCTGTTCGAGGTCGATCTGCGTCTACGCCCGAGCGGCAACAAGGGCACAATGGTGCCGAGCCTCGAGGGTTTCGAGAAATATCACCGCGAGGAAGCCTGGACATGGGAACGCATGGCGCTCACCCGCGCCCGTGTGGTCTCGGCCTCACAGGAGCTGACCGCCAAGCTCGAATGGCTCTTCGCGGACCTGCTTACCGAGGAACGAGACCAGGAAAAGCTGCTCCGTGACGTGGCGGACATGCGAGAGCGGATCGCAAAGGAACATTCCAGCGCCTCCCATTGGAAGATCAAGCATTGGCGCGGCGGTCTGGTGGACCTCGAATTCATGGCTCAGTATCTCCTCCTGAAGCACTGCCGGGAGCACCCGGAGCTGCTGACCGGCAACACGGCGGACGTTTTCGACCGCTTGGGCGACGCGAAGCTCCTTGAGCGGGACCTTGCCGACAAGCTCGCCGGCACCACCCGGCTCTGGCGTGCGATCCAGTGGATTCTCCGGCTGACCGTCGACGAAAGCTTCGATCCGGAGACCGCGCCGGCCGCCTTGAAGGCGCGGCTCTCCATGTCGGCCGGCGTAAACGCGTTCGAGGATCTGGACAGAATCATCGAGAAGCGCGGGGCCGAGGTGCGCGACGCCTTCAGGACCGTGATCGAGGAGCCCGCCGCCGCTCTTCCGCCGGTGGACGCGGATTCCGCGGAGTGAACGGAGGGACGGTTGCGGGATGACGGTGCCTCCTGTACCAAGAACACCAGATCTTGACGTCGGCCAAGCCGAACCCCACCAGACTTGGACCTACACTCCGATGATGCATGCCGTCCGCCCGGACCCGGAAAGCGAAAAATACCGCATTCTGAAAGATGTTTTCGGGTTCGACGGCTTCCGGCCGGGACAGGAGCCTGTGGTGGATGCGATCCTTGGCGGCAGCAACGCCCTCGCGGTGATGCCGACCGGCTCCGGGAAGTCGCTCTGTTTCCAGCTTCCGGCGCTCGTGCGCGGCGGCCTGACCGTAGTGGTCTCTCCCCTCGTCGCGCTGATGCAGGACCAAGTGGCAGCCCTGAAACTGGCCGGGGTGCGCGCCGATACCATCAATTCGGCCAAGGACCGGGCGGCGAATGTCGCGGTCTGGCACAAGGTCGCCTCGGGAGAGCTCGACCTGCTCTATCTCTCGCCGGAGCGGCTGATGACGGACCGCATGCTGGCGGCGATCTCGAAGCTGCCGCTTTCGCTTCTCGTGGTCGACGAGGCGCACTGCATCTCGCAATGGGGCGCCTCCTTCCGCCCGGAATATGACGATCTCGCCCGCCTGCGGACCGTCTTCCCGAATGTCCCGATCGCCGCCTTCACGGCGACGGCGGACCAGGTCACCCGCCTCGACATCGCGGAGAAACTGTTTGCCGGGAAGGCCGAGATCTTCGTGCATGGCTTCGACCGCCCGAACATCCGCCTCGACGTCGCTTTGCGCGCCGACTGGAAGGCACAGGTTCTGGACTTCCTGGAGGCCCATGCGGGCGAAAGCGGCGTTGTCTATTGTCTCTCCCGCAAGAAGACCGAGGAAATCGCCGGTTTCCTTCGCGCGAAAGGCTACAATGCCCTTCCCTACCATGCCGGCATGGACAAGGAAGAACGCGACCGCAACCAGGACCTCTTCATGTCGGAGAGCGCGGTTATCATGGTCGCGACCATCGCCTTCGGCATGGGGATCGACAAGCCGGACGTGCGCTTCGTGCTGCACACCGACATGCCGGGCAGCGTCGAGGCTTATTATCAGGAATTCGGCCGCGCCGGGCGCGACGGGGCGCCCGCGCACGCGCTGATGCTCTACGGGCTCGACGATATCCGCATGCGCCGGATGTTCATCGATCAGGAGCATGAGGAGGGCGACCGCCGGCGGCGCGAGCATAAGCGCCTCGATGCGCTGATCGCCTATTGCGAGGCTGCGGAATGCCGGCGCCAGTCGCTGCTACGCTATTTCGGCGAGGAGTCGGAGCCCTGCGGCAATTGCGATGCCTGCCTCAATCCGGCGGAAACGGCGGACGGCACCGAGGACGCCAAGTTGGCCCTGAAGACGATCCAGGAGACCGGGGAGCGCTTCGGCACCGTTCACATCGTCGACGTGCTCCGCGGCGGAAACACCGAACGCATCCGCAAGTTCGGACATGACAAGGTCTCGACCTACGGCGCCGGCACCGCGCACGGGGCGAAGGACTGGCAGTCCCTGATCCGGCAACTGGTCTCGGGCGGTTTCCTCGATCTCGACATCCAGGGTTTCGGCGGCCTCTCGGTCAGCACCAAGGGGAAGGCCCTGCTCGGCGGCGAGGTGGAATTCCGCTACCGTCAGGACAGTCTGCGCCGCGAGCGCAAAGCGAAGACCGCGCGCTCGACCGCCGCGCCGACCGAATCCATGAGCGGCCCGGAATTGCGGCTCTTCAAGGCGCTGAAACAGCTCCGCTCCGAAATCGCGCGCGAAGGCAACGTGCCGGCCTATGTCGTCTTTACCGACCGCAGCCTCGCCGACATGGCGGCCAAGCGCCCGACCTGCAAGGAAAGCTTCGCCTCGATCCACGGCGTCGGGCAGGCCAAACTGGAGAAATTCGCCGCCCCGTTCATAGATCTGATCCTCAGCGAGGGGACCTCCGCCTGACCTTCTCTTGACGGTGGGCCCAAGCGCGCCAGATTGCCTCCTGTCCTTACTGCAATCCACAATCCGGAGAAGTTTCATGGCCGATGTCGGCGATAAGGCACCTGATTTCAACATGGCCACGGATGGTGGCGGGACCGTCTCGCTCGCCGATCTGAAGGGAAAGAAAGTCGTCCTCTATTTCTACCCGAAGGACGACACCCCCGGCTGCACCAAGGAAGCCTGCGCGTTCCGCGATGCGATGCCGGACTTTTCCGGCGTGGATGCCGAGATCATCGGCGTCTCCAAGGATTCCGCTGCCAAGCACGACAAGTTCAAGGCGAAATACGACCTGCCCTTCACCCTGGCATCCGACGAAGACAGCGACGTCTGCGAGCGCTATGGCGTCTGGGTCGAGAAGAACATGTACGGCAAGAAATACATGGGCATCGAGCGCGCCACCTTCCTGATCGATGGCGACGGCAAGGTCCGCCACGTCTGGCGCAAGGTGAAGGTTCCGGGCCACGCGGACGAAGTCCTCGCGGCGGCGAAGGCGCTCTGAAGCTCAGACCTCGGGCGGACGGGCATCGCCCGGCGGGTTCTCGCGGAACCAGTCGACGATCGAGGGCATGTTCGGCTCGAATCCGCCCGGGATCGAGAAGTTCAGCAGTCCCGCGCGGGCATTGCGACGGTTCTCGAAATCGTGCCGCACACCGGCCGGAACGAGGATGAACGAGCCGGCCGGTGCGTCCTGCCAAGCCTCGCCGACGAGAAAGCTCATTGTGCCTTCCAGAACGAAAAACACGTCATCGCCGTCCTCGTGGACATGGGCGCCCGGCCCGGTCGTGTTCGCCTCCAGCCACCATTCGGATATGGAATAGCGGTCTCCGGTCTCCGCACCGTCGGCTTTGAACAGCGCGCTGATGCGCCCCATCTCGTAGCCGCGCCCCCCATGCGGGGCGAGCACGACCGGTTTGCGATCCGTCATCCCTGTCTCCTCATTCCTGGCGGCGAAGCGCCCGCATGCGATCAAGCGTATCCTGCGGCCATGTCTCCCCCGGATCGTAGAAATCCTGAAAAACCGGGACATCATCGGGAAGACGCACCCACGGGAGCTTTGTGGTTGTGAAGATATGCGCGTCCGGCGGCAGGGCGCCCGGGTCGTCGAGGGTGCCCACCCGGACGAAATGTACCTTGTCGCCGGCCCCGGAATAGTTGCTCCAGAGGGCGACGCGGCAGATCTCGCAACGCCAGATCTTTTGCCCCTTGCCACTCAGCGACGGCGTCGGAACCATCACCGGCACGCCTCTGAGGAGCGTCACCCGGTCGGCCTCGATCATTGCGTTCAACACGAAGGCCGACCCGGTCTCGCGCTGGCACCAGGAGCAGTGACAGCAATTGACGAAAAGCGGCTCACTCTCAAGACGGTAGCGGATCTCGCCGCAGGTACAGCCGCCTTCCAACAGCGAGGCATTGTCCGGCATGTGCAGTCCCCAAGATGATCCGAATCCGGTCGCGCGCCATTCAGGCAAATTAAGTTTCCAGATGCAACCGAAGAGACACCCTCAAACCGGCACGCATCTTGCTTCAATGGATCTGCGATGCTTTCGATACACACAAATCCACCCGCGATGACGGCGCTCAGAAACCTGACCGGCATCCAGATGGCGAAGGACAGGGTGCAAGACCATGTCTCCACTGGCCTCCGCGTCACCGGCGCGGTTGAGGATGCCTCCAATTTTGCCATTGCCCAGGGTATACGGACGGACCTCCGCGCGATCGATGCCGTCATCAAGGGTTTGAACAACGCCAAGGGCGTGGCACAGGTCGGCATCGCCGGGGCGACGGCCGTCTCCAACCTGATGATCGACATCCGCAAGAAGATCACCGAAGGCGCCAACGAGGGAAACACGACGCTTCAGCAGCAGATCCTGCAGAACGACTACAGCGACATGATCGCGCAGATGCGCCAGATCCTGGAGAACTCCACCTTCAACGGCGAGAATATCCTGATCGAGGACGCGATCCCGTTCAATCTCGCGATCGGCACGGTGAACGACATCAACGTCCTCTCCAATATCGACGGCAGTACCCTGACCGTTCGCGGTCAGCGCATCGACGTCAGCTATGCCCGGCTCGTGAACGAAGATATCAGCACACCTGCGAACGCCCAGAACGCGCTCACCGTCTGGGAAACCGCGATGACGGATATCGGGACGGCTCTCGGGGAACTCGGTGCCGACGCGAGGGCGCTGAACCTGCAGACGACCTTTCTGGAGAGCACACGCGATGCCGTCGACGAGGGCCTCGGCAATATCGTCGATGCGAACATGGCTCGCGAAAGCGCCCGGCTGACCGCCCTTCAGGTCCAGGAGCAGCTCGCCGTCCAGACCCTCGGCCTTGCCAACCAGCGCCCGCAGACGATCCTCGGGCTGTTCCAGTAACGAACCTGCATCGAAAGGGCGCTGTTATTCCGGCGGTAAAGGGATATCCGGCCAGTCTTCTGTCACCTCCGCCTGTACCGGCCGTTCGAGATAGGTCGAAAGAACGACAAAGCTTCTCGTTCCCCGCACGCCCGGCAGGACGTAGAGCTGGGAGAGAAACTGCTCCATTGCCTGCGCGCTCGCTGTGCGGACTTTCAGAATCACGCAGGTATCTCCCGCAACCGAGTGCATCTCCTCGACTTCGGGAAACTTCCGCAAACGCATCATCCGCTGGCTCTTGCCCCAGCCGTCGGCATCGACATGCACATAGGCCAAAAACGGTTTGCCCACTGCAGCGGGATCCACCCGCGCCGCGGTACCGGTCAGGACACCTGTCACCCGCATCCGCTTCACCCGCTCGAACACAGCCGGGGCGGAAAGCCCGATCCCCTTACCGATCTCGGCGTAGGATTGCCGCGCATCCTCAAGCAGGGCGCTTAAGATCTTTCGGTCCTGGACGTCAAGATCGCGATGCTGAATATTCTTCTTCTGAATGATTTCTGTTTCTTCGTTCATCAAGTTAAATTCCGCTTTTTCCCAACATTATTCGACCATATCAGGAAATTCCTGAATGGAGATCGAATCATGAAAACACGACTGATCGAACCGACCGACGGCATTTATCCGGCGAGAGATTACGCGCACGGCATTCAAATCGAAGATATGCGGAAGCTGATCTTCACCGCCGGAACGATGGGCCTCACTCCCGACTTCCGGCCGCCGGAAACTCTGGAGGAGCAGCTCACACTCGTCTGGCAGAATCTCTCCCGCATTCTCGCCGCCGCGGACATGACCCTCGACGATATCATTCGAGTGACAAGCTATCTGAGGCGTGCCGACTATGCGGCAGCCAATAGGGACGCCCGCCTCGCCGCCCTTGGCGGAAGAAGGATTCCGACAACCGCAATCGTCGCGGAGACGCTGGAGCCCGGCTGGATGATCGAGATCGAGGCGATCGCCGCAGCCTAGAGCCGGAAACCGTAAGGCAGCAGCCGGTCGATATCGACAATATCGGCGGTGAAATTCGCATCGCCGGTATCGATCAGAATCAGAGCCGCTCCGCCGGACTCGTCCCTGTCAATGAACTCGCGCATCACCTGCCGGCAGATGCCGCAGGGCGAGCGCTCTTGCAGCGGACCGCCCAGACTGTCCGCCGTCGAGAGGGCGAGGAAGCGGATCTTGCGAAAGCCTTTCGCCGCCGCCGCGTGCAGCGCGTTGCGCTCGCCGCAGACGGTCGCGCCGTAGGAGGCGTTCTCGATGTTGGCGCCGGTGATGATCCGTCCTTCCGGGTCGTCCGCCATGATCACGGCGGCACCGACATGGAAATGCGAATAGGGCACATGGGCCTTTGCCGCCGCCGCGCGCGCCACCTTCACCAGGTCGCGCAGAAGTTCTGGATCGGCGGTGACCCGCTTTTCGGGGATCCTCACGCCCGCGACGCGGAAGCGTCCGGCGGCCGTTTCGACCACCCTGTCCTCGGCTTCGACCGCCGGCAGAACGATCTCGATCGCGGCCATGGGCTCAACCCTTCTTTCCGTAGACCGCATCCGGATCGTAGGCCTTGCCGTCCTTCACCACCGCCAGCACCGCCCTGCCGTCCTGGACCGTCGCCGCGCGATAGAAGCAGCTGTCATAGCCGACATGGCAGGCGGGGCCCGAGAGCACCCTGAGCAGCACCACGTCCTGATCGCAGTCGGTCCTGAGTTCTACGACCTTCTGCACATGGCCGCTGGTCGCACCCTTGTGCCAGATCTCGTTCCGCGACCGGCTCCAATAGACCGCCTCGCCCAGTTCGAGCGTTCGTGCCAGCGCTTCGCGGTTCATGAAGGCGAACATCAGCACCTCACCGGTCTCGGCATGCTGGGTGATACAGGGGATCAGACCATCCGCATCGAATTTCGGCTGGAAGGCGCTGCCTTCCTCGATCTCGGCCTTGCTCCCGCGCTCGGCAAACAGGCTTTGTGCTGTCATGACACATGCTCCAGATATCAGGCCCGGTTATAGGCCGTGCCACGCGCCGGCCGCAACGTCGCCGAAAGTGGACCAAAAGGGTTCCAAGCGCGTAAAACCATCAAGAGGGAAAGCGATAGGGACCGCAACGGCATGTCCGAGGCAAAAGAATTCACCACACTGGCCGAGGCGGCGGTCGCCGTCCTTGAGACCGCCGATCCGCGCGAAAAAGCGAAGCTCGGCAGGGCCGCCGTCGCCGCCTGGCGCGAGGGCGCCTTCCAAGGTATCGGCAGCGCCACGGCTCCGGAACGCCCGGGCCGGCCGGAAACACCCGCCCTGCGTCCGCCGCGCGAGGTGCCCAAGCGCAAGATCACCGGAGCCCCCGCGGGCCGGATCGCCCTGCTGCACGCGCTCGCCCATATCGAGCTGAACGCCGTCGATCTCTCCTGGGACATGATCGCCCGCTACACCGATCACGGCCTGCCGGAGGGGTTCTATATCGATTGGATGAAGGTTGCCGACGACGAGTCGAAACATTTCCTGATGATCTCCGACCGGCTGGAGGAGCTCGGCTCGCATTACGGCGCGCTCAACGCCCATGACGGCCTCTGGCAGGCGGCGACCGAGACGGCGCCCGACCTGCTCGCCCGACTCTCCATCGTGCCGCTGGTGCTGGAGGCGCGGGGGCTCGACGTGACGCCGGCGATGATCAAGAAGATGCGGGAAGTCGGCGACGATGCCAGCGCCGAGATCCTGCAGGTGATCTTCGACGACGAGATCACCCATGTCGCCGTCGGCAAGCGCTGGTTCGACCATGTCTGCGACCGCGAGGGCAAACCCAGGATCGAGACCTGGCAGCACCTTGTGCGCACCCATTTCCGCGGCGGCGTGAAGCCTCCCTTCAATGTCCCGGCCCGCGAACTCGCCGGTTTCGCCGCCGCCTTCTACGTTCCGCTCGGCGAGGAATTCCAGGCGCAGCAGGATAGCGGGCGGGACGCGTGAGCACTCTGCTGTCCCGGGAGTTCGTGCGGCATTTCGAGGCGCCGCGGGAGCTTGTGTGGGAAGCGCTCGCCGACACCAAGCGGTACAACGAATCCATCGGGCTACCGAAACACGAGATCCGCGAAGAGCCTCAACCGGACAGCAGCGTCCGTTTCTTCGCCACGGCGAAGCTCGGACCCTTCACGCTGCATTGGGAGGACATTCCCCAGGAATGGGCCGCGGGGCGCTGGTTCCGCCACCGGCGCCTGTTCCTGAAAGGCCCTCTCAAGCAGCTCAATGTCTTCGTGCGGTTCGACGACGAAGGAGACGGCTGCACGGTGCGCTACCGCATCGAGGTCGAGCCGGCCGGGCTGCTCGGCAGCCTGATCGCCCACAAGGCCGTCTTCGCGGCAAGCGAGCGCGATTTCTTCCGCGTCGCCGACCAGGTGGAAGCCTGGGCGCAGGAACAGGTCGAAACGCCCTACCCGACCGAACCGCTGGCACTCGACGAGACCCACAGCCGGCGCCTCGAGACCGCGCTTGGTCGCCTGGACGCCTCGCGCTACGGGCACGGTCTCGGGCGCAAGCTTGCCGACTGGCTGCTCTCAGCCCAGGAGGTCGACCTGATGAGCATCCGGCCGCTGAAGCTCGCCCGGATGTGGCAGGAAGAGGAACGCCACGTCATCGAGCTGTGCCTCGAGGCGGTGAAGGACGGGTTACTGGAAAGCCGCTGGGACCTGCTCTGCCCGCGTTGCAAGGGCGCCAAGCTCTCGGAGGCCAGCCTCGACGAACTGCCCCAGGGCGCGCACTGCGCCTCCTGCAATGTCAGCTACGACCGGGATTTCGCCCGCAATGTCGAACTGACCTTCCAGCCGGCCGCCAGCATCCGCAAGGTGGTGCATGGCGAATTCTGCCTGTTCGGCCCGATGTCGACGCCCCATGTCCGCCTCCAGGTCCGCGTCGCGCCCGGCGGCAGCGAAAATGTAGAGACAGTGCTCGCACCCGGCTCCTACCGCATCCGCACGCTGGAGCCCGGGCCGGAACGGATCATCGATTATTCGGGCGGCGGCTTTCCCGCCATAGCGATCGAAGAGGACGATATCCCCGTCGGCGCCGAGGCTGGCGAAACCGGCACAGTCACGCTTCGAAACCGCTGCGCCCGTCCACGGGTCGTCATTGTCGAGGCGCGCGACTGGGCCGAGGACGCGCTGACCGCGCATCGGGTGACCACCATGCAGGCCTTCCGCCATCTCTTCGCCGAGGACGTGCTGCGCGGCGGCGATGAGGTCGGCATTGCCCATATCGCGCTGATGTTCACCGACCTTTCCGGTTCGACCGCGCTTTACGAGCGGATCGGCGACGCTCCGGCCTACGGCCTTGTGCGCGAGCATTTCGACTTTCTCTCCCGCATCGTCCGCGAGCATGACGGCGGCGTGGTGAAGACCATCGGAGATGCGGTGATGGCGGCCTTCACCGAGCCGGAGAGCGCGCTCGCCGCCGCACTCGACATCCGCGCCCATGTGCGGGACTTCAACCGCCAGCACCGGGGCTCGCCGATCGGCCTCAAGCTCGGGCTCCATGCCGGCCCCTGCATTGCCGTCACCCTCAACGGACGGCTCGATTATTTCGGCGGCACGGTGAACATGGCGGCCCGCCTGCAGGGCGAGGCGCGGCCGGGAGAGATCGTCGTCAGCGAAACCATTGCCGCCGATCCGGCGGCGGCGGACATTCTGAATTCGCAATGGATGGAGCAGGACCGACAAGCTATAAGAGGCTTCAGCAATCCCGTCAGCTTCCGGCGGCTCCCGCCGGAAGACGCAGCATAAAACCAGCATCCGAACGAAAGGCCGCGCGCCCATGAGCACGGACTCCAGCGCCCAATCCAACACCCCGAAAATCGAGCCCGAAGAGATCCTGGACGGCATCCTCGACTGGGTCGAGGCGGAGAGCCCGACCACCGACGCGGCGGCCGTCAACAAGGTCGCGGACAAGGTCCAGGGTCTCTATGCCGGCCTCGGCCTCGCCATCGAACGGACTGCAGGGCGGGACGGCTATGGCGACATCGTCCGCGCCCGCACCGAGAACGGCTCCGGCGAGAAGGGCATTCTGGTGCTCAGCCATATCGACACGGTGCATCCGATCGGCGTCAAGGAGGGTGAGCTCAAGATCCGCCGCGAGGGCGACGAGATCTACGGCCCCGGCATCTACGACATGAAGTCCGGCGCCTACCTGCCCTATTACGCCTACCGCCATCTGCAGCGCCTCGGCCGGACGACGAAACTGCCGGTGACCTTCCTCTACGTTTCGGAGGAGGAGGTCGGCAGCCCGATCTCCCAGGAGATCATCGAGGAAGAGGCCCGCAAGGCGAAATACGTGCTGGTCACCGAGCCCGCGCGCGACGGCGGCAAGGTCGTGGTCTCGCGCAAGGGCGTCGGCCGCTTCGTGATGAAGATCACCGGCCGCCCGTCGCACGCAGGTGGACACCATGAGAAGGGCCGCAGCGCCATCAGCGAACTCGCCAACCAGATCAAGGCGGTGGACGCGATGGTCGATTACGAACGCGGGATCACCACCAATGTCGGCCTGATCAGCGGCGGCACCGCGGTGAACGTGGTCGCGCGCGACGTGGTCGCCGAGATCGACCTGCGCGTCCTCACCAAGGAGGACGGCGAGGAGATGACGGCCAAGATGCTCGCCCTCAAGGCGCAGAATCCGGACGTCATGGTCGAGGTCACCGGCGGCATGAACCGCCCGCCTTTCGAGGCGAGCGAAGAGAGCATGAAGCTCTTCGAACATGCCAAGAAATGCGCCGCCGAAGCCGGCCTCGCGCTCGAGGCCACCGTCACGACCGGCGGCGGCAGCGACGGCAACTTCACGGCGGCTCTCGGCGTCCCCACCCTCGACGGCCTCGGCGCCGACGGCGCGGGCGCGCATACGCTCGAAGAGAAGATCTATTTCTCCTCTCTGGAGCCCCGCGCGAAGATGTGGGTGCGGCTCTTGGAGACGCTTGAGTAGCGGCAGCTTTTTCAGCCCACAAAGCTCAAGCCAAAAAAACGGTCGTCATTCCCGCGAACGCGGGGACCCAGGGAACACGGTCACCGCCCTACGTTCCCCTGGGTCCCTACTTGCGTGAGGATGACGACCGTTATGTTGGGAATAAATGGCCAATCCGTCCCATTGAGCGGACATGCGGCCATTTCTTTACATCCTCGCCAGCAAGCGCAACGGAACGCTCTACACGGGCGTCACGTCAGACCTGACGGCCCGGGTCGCGCAGCACAAACACGGGATGGCCGGCGGCTTCACGGCACAGTATGGCGTCAAGACGCTCGTCTATTTCGAGCCGCATGAGACCATGGAAAATGCGGTTCGGCGCGAGCGGCAAGTCAAAAAATGGCGCCGCCGCTGGAAGCTCGAACTGATCGAGCGGCAGAACCCGCGCTGGCGCGATCTCTATCCGGATCTGTTCTGAACTGAAAAACAGTCGTCATCCCCACGCAAGTGGGGACCCAGGGATCGTAGAGCGAGCATGTGTTCCCTGGGTCCCCGCGTTCGCGGGAATGACGACCTTTGTTGGGTGTGCAGCGCGATTACTCCGCCGCCACCGCCGACGCGAGCTGGTGCGAGACCAGCTTCGCATAGAGCCCGCCCTTCGCCACCAGCTCGTCGTGCGTGCCCGTCTCCATCAGCGCGCCCTCGCTCAGCACCGCGATCAGGTCGGCGTCGCGGATGGTCGAGAGGCGGTGGGCGATGACCACCGTGGTGCGGTCGGACTGCAGCCGGTCGAGGGCGACGCGGACCGCACGCTCGTTCACCGCGTCGAGATGCGAGGTCGCCTCGTCGAGGATCAGCACCGGCGCGTCCTTGAGAAACGCCCGGGCGATGGCAACGCGCTGGCGCTGACCTCCTGAGAGGCTGGTCCCGCGCTCCCCGACAGGGGTGTCGAGTCCCTCCGGCAGCATCGCCACCAGGTCCTCCAGCGAGGCATGGCGCACCGCCGCCCTTAGCTCCTCCTCGCTCGCCCCCGGCTTCGCCAGCAGGATGTTGGCGCGGAGCGTGTCGTTGAAAAGGTAGGTGTCCTGAGCGACCAGCGCGATCCGGCTGCGCAGCTCGTCGAGCCTGTAGTCGCGGAGGTCCGTGCCGTTCATCAAAACCTTGCCGGCATCCGGATCCCAGAACCGCATCAGCATCTGCGCCAGCGTGGTCTTGCCGGCGCCCGAGGTGCCGACCAGTGCCACTGTCTTGCCCGCCGGGATCTCCAGCGTGAAATCGCGGATCGCGCGCCGGTTCTGCCCGGGATAGCGGAAATCCACCTTCTCCAGCGCCAGCGAGACCGGACCGTCTTTGGCGGCCACACCCGGTCCGTCCTTCACCGGCACCGGCTCGTTCCAGAGCCCGTAGACCCTTCGGGTGGAGCCGAGCGTGTCGGCGAGCTGACGGCCGATCTGCGCGATCTCGGAGACCGGCAGGAAAGCCGCCATGGCGAGGATGGTCAGCAACGGCAGGACACCGGCATCGATCGTTCCCGCTGCGGCAAGCGCGGCGCCGGTCACGACGATGGCAAGGCCGCCAAGACCGGTCAGTGCCTCCAGAAGGCTCTGCTGCGCCGTCAGTTCCCGGAAGAACGGCAGGCGAAGATCGACGTGGCGCTGCCCGAGCCGGTCCAGCTTTTCGCCACGCTCCGCTTCCTGCTGGAAGGCCACGATCTCGCCGAGGCCCTGCACGCTGTCCACCGCGAAGGCGCCGAGTTCGCCCGAGGCTTCCCGCGCTTCCGAGCCGAGCCGGTCGACCCGACCGCGCATCAGGAAGGGACTGATCCCGACCGCGAGCAGGAACGGTGTGAGCGCGAGGGCCAGCGCCGGGCTTGCCGCGCCAAGCCAGAGCAGCACGCAGCCGGGCACCAGGATGGCGACGAAGGCGGGCGCCACAGTGTGGGCGAAGAAATACTCCACCAGCTCGATATCGTGGGTGACCAGCGTCATCAGGTCGCCGGTGCGGCGGCGGACGAGATAGGCAGGCGCGAGCGCGTCGAGCTTGCGATAGGCCTCCACCCGCATCTCCGCGAGCAACCGGAAGGCCATGTCATGGGCGAGCCAGGACTCCAGCCAGTGCAGCACGCCGGAAAGCGGCGCGACCGCGGCGAGCCCCCAGAGCCAGGGCGTGAAGTCCTCGCCGTTCTTCAGGGCCAGCACGACCAGCGCGCTGAGCACGCCGACGCCGATGAAACCGACGACCCGGAGGACGCCGAAGAGGAAGGTGAAGATGAGCCTCCCCTTCCAAGGCATGATCACCTTCATCAGTTCGACCACGACCTGGAACCAGCTGAGCCCCTCGGCCTTGATGATGCCCTCGGTCGGCGCCTGCACGGCCCCGCCCGGAGTGTCGGAAAGGGTCTCGGCGTCCGGCTTCGGTGCTTCCTCGCGCGCGACCGGCTCTGCCGTCCTCGCGGCGGCGGCCTCGCGCGCGACCGGCTCTGCCGTCCTCGCGGCGGCGGCCTCGCGCGCCTGCTCCGCCATCAGGCCGGCATAGAGACCGCCCGCCTTCATGAGTGCGGCGTGGGTCCCCTCCTCGGCCACCTTGCCATGGTCGAGGACGAGAATGCGGTCGCAATCGATCACGCTGGAAAGCCGGTGCGCGAGGACCAGCGTGGTGCGGCCCTTCATCAACCGGTTGAGCGCGTCCTGGATCACCGCCTCGTTCTCGGCATCCACCGCCGAGAGCGCCTCGTCGAGCACGAGGATTGGGGTGTCGCGCAGCAGCGCCCGGGCGATGGCAACACGCTGGCGCTGGCCGCCGGAGAGCTTGATCCCGCGCTCGCCGATCACGGTGCGGTACCCATCCGGCAGGCCCTCGATGAAATCGTGGATGTTCGCCGCCTTGGCGGCCGCGACGACGGCGGCATGGTCCGCCCCCGGATCGCCCATGCGGATATTCTCCTCGACCGTGCCATGGAAAAGGAAGGTGTCCTGATTGACCACTGAGATCATCGAGCGGATCTGCTCGAAGGAGAGCTCGTTCAGCGGCTTGCCGCCGAGCAGGACGCGGCCCTCGACCGGGTCGAAGAAGCGCAGCAGCAGGCGGACGACGGAGCTCTTGCCGCAGCCGCTCGGCCCGACGAGACCGATGCGTTCGCCCGGCTTCACGGTGAAGTCGAGCCCATCATGCACGGTGCGCTGATTGCCCGGATAGCGGAAGCCGACATGCTCGAATGTGATCAAGGGCTCGAGCTTGCCGGTGGCGGCCGAGAGCGCGTCCTCGACGTCCGGTTCGCCGTCGAGCACCCGGTAGATGCCTTTGGCCGCCGAAAGCCCGACCATGCCCTCGTGCAGCACGTTGCGCAGTTCCCGCATCGGCCGGAAAACCTCGACGCCGAGCATCAGGATGACGAGCAGCGAGGTCAGTTCGAGCTGCCCCTCGGTCACCCGAAAGGCGCCGAGCGCAAGCGCCGCGGCCGCGCCGCAGGCGATGGAGCTGTCGGTGATGCCGCGAGCGAGGACGTTGCCGCTCAGCACCCACATGGTGCTGCGGAAGACTTCTCGCGCCTTCACTTCCAGCACATCGCCGCGTGCCCGGCTCTGCCCGAAGGCCTTCAGCGTGGCGAGGCCCTGCAGGCTGTCCAGGAACTCCGAGGCGAAGGAGGCATAGGCCTGCTGGCGGCGGCGGGCGCTCTTCTCGTTCGAACTGTGCCAGAGCGAGGGGGCGAAGACAGCGACAAGCGCGAAGCCGAGCATGACCAACGCGACCGGCAGGTCGATCCAGGCGACGAAGGCGAAGATCAGAACGGGTGTCAGCAGCGAGACCGCAAGCTGCGGCAGATACTGGCCGAAATAGACCTCGAGCCGGTCGACTGCATCGGTCAGGGCAAGCGAGATGGCGCCGGAGCGCTCACGACCGACATAGGCCGGGCCGAGGCTGGCAAGCTTGTCGTAGACCTTGCGACGGAGGCTGATCTGCACCTTGGCCGCAGTCTCGTGCGCCACCATGTTGCGCCACTGTTCGACCCATCCCCGGGCGATCATCACCACCGCGATACCCGCGATCGCGGGCCAGAGTTCCTCCAGCGACTTCCCGGCGAAGACCTGTCCGATGAGCCAGCCGAGGAGACCGAGGCGCGCGACGCCGAGAGTGACCCCGAGCAGGCCGATCAGGATCGCCCAGGAAATGCGTCCGCGGACGCCTTCGGTAAATTGCCAGAGCCGGGTCTCGAAATGCATCGCGTGGTCCCCTTGCGACTGTCCGGACATGCAAGAGCCATCGCCCGGAAATCCAACCGCGATCAGATTATCGGAAAGATAATTTTCCGGGACTGGATAAATTTTGTATCACGGCGAACAAAATTGTACCGTCTATTTGCGAACCACTCGCAGTAAGGTGCCGCCATGTTGACCGACTGGGACGATTACCGGGTCTTTCTGACCCTCGCGCGCGAACGCAGCCTGACGGCGGCGGCGAAGGCGCTGAATGTCAGCCATCCGACTGTTGCGCGGCGGGTGAAGTCGCTCGAGGACGCGATCGGCGCCCGACTGTTCGACCGTCTGCCGGACGGCTATGTCCTGACCCCTGCGGCGGAACAGCTGCTGGCCGATGTGGAAGCGATGGATGACGCGGCGCAGGCGATCGAGCGGCGCAGCCTCGGCCTCACCGACACGGCGCGCGGCACGGTCCGGGTTTCCGTCGGCGAGCACATGATGCAGTTCCTGACCCGGCACCTCGTCGAGCTGCGCGACCGCTTGCCGGAGATCGAGATCGAGTTTCACGTTACCCACCTGATGGCGAATCTCTCGCGCCGCGAGGCGGACATCTCGATCCGCGAGCAGGTGCCGGACGCGGCGGATCTCGTGACACGGCGGATCGGCCGGTTCCGCTACGCGGTCTACGGCACGCCGCAGCTCGTCGGTCAGATTGGGAGCGGAGGCGCGGGCTGCGATCCCCTGAACATATCCCTCGCCTACCTGCCGTGGGTCGGCTTCGACGAGGCCCACCAGTACATGCCGGGCCAGGCCTGGATCCGCCGCCTGCTCGGAAACCGCGTCCCGGCGGTCCGCACCAACAACGGCAACAACCTGCATTACGCGGTTTCGTCAGGTGCGGGCGTGACCGTGCTGCCCTGCTTCATCGGCGATCCGGACCCGAACCTCGTCCGCGCGACGCCGGTGCTGGAGGACGTGATCGCCGACCAGTGGATGCTGGTCCATCGCGACCTCCGCACCCTGCCCCGCGTCCGCGCGATGATGGACGAGCTCGCGCGGCTGTTTCAGAAGGAAAAAGAGGTTCTGGAGGGGGTTGCTTAGCGCCTCTCTGAGTTAGTTCGCGCCAAAAAAGTCGTCATTCCCGCGAAAGCGGGGACCCAGGGATCCAGGTTACCGCTCTACGCTCCCTGGGTCCCCATTTGCATGGGGATGACGACCGATTATGAGCGGCGAAGGAAGCGCTTAAGGCTCAGTACAGCGTTTCCTTGTAGCGCGCGACCATCTCTGCCTGGGTCTCGACCGGCATGTCGATGCCGATCTGGTCCTTGATCATCTGGCCGAGGCTCGGCAGCACGGAGCGGTCATTCACCGTCGCCGGATCCCAGAGACGCGAGCGCATCAGCGCCTTGGCGCAATGCAGGAAGGCGGTGTCGATCGCGATCCGGATCACGGTCGCCGGCAGCCGTTTCTGGACCTCGAACCCGGCGCGCAGATCCTCGTCGTCGCGAACCTCGGCCCGGCCCCGGATCCGCAGGGTCTCGTCCACGCCGGGCACAAGGAAGATCACCGAAACCGTCGGGTTCTCGAGGATGTTCTGCAGGGAATCGAGCCGGTTGTTGCCCGGCCGGTCCGGAATCAACAGGGTGCTGTCGTCCGGCATGGCGACGAAGCCCGGTCCGTCGCCGCGCGGCGAGATATCGACAACGCCCTCCGCGTTGTGGGTTGCCAGCAGCAGGAAAGGCGAGAGCTCGATGAAACGGCGGCAGTGCTTGTCGAGAACCGGAATTTCCTTCTGCCGCGCCCGCTCATGCACGGGTTTGTAGATGGCGCGCAGCGCCTCGACGGTCTCGATCTTCGCCATGATTTTCGTCCGGGAGTGATTAAAGAGCGGCCATGCTGCGCCGCGACCGCTCCGAGGTCAACTCCGCCAGCGCAGCACCGTGTCGCGCACCGGATTGTCGAAGGCGCCGCCATCCTTGCGCCAGGTCTCGAAGGATTTCTTCAGGCGGAAATACCATTTGGCCTGGATGTCCGAGTCGTTGATCAGCATGAGCTGCGGGTTGAACGCGAGGCCGCGCTGCTGCTTCACCACAACGTCCCGGTCCTGCCCGAGAAAGCGCTTCACCAGCGGGATCAGCAGCGGCTTCAGCGGCGTCAGCCAGGGCGCGGTCCAGTAGACCATGTGATGCACCTCGGTCTGCATCGGGCCGATCGGCGTCACGCAGGTGAGGTTACAGAGCTGGTAGCGGCCGGCGATGATATGCTCGACCCGGATGCCCGGGAGCCGGAAGCGAATCTCGGTGGTGATCTCGCCGCCGAGGATCTTGTAGGCGGCCGCGTTCTTCGACGGAGGATGGCGCTTCATGGCGAAACCGAACTCGGACGGGCCGAACGCCTTCGCCTTGTCGTGCATGCTCTTCTCGTCGCGCCAGAGGATGCTCTTGTGCACATAGGGCCCGTGGGCCGGATCCATCAGGCCGATCACCGCATGGTCGATATGACAGGGAAAATCCATGCTGACCTGGATGTTCGGGAGCTCCGCGAAATCGGGAATGTCCGGCAATCCCGGATCCGGCAGATCCGCCGACAGCAACTTCGCGTCGGGCCGCGCCATGAATATCCAGAGCCCGCCATGTTTCTCCACCAGCGGATAGTTCCGCACCCTGATTCGGGTCGAATCGAAATCCTGCTCCGTCGTGATCGACGGGATCAGCGTGCAGGTGCCCTCGCAGTTGAAGCGCCAGCCGTGATAGCAGCACTCGACCTCGTCGCCGACCATGCGGCCGTCGGACAGCGGGATGCCGCGATGCGGACAGATGTCGCGCAGCGCGTAGGCCGTTCCGTCGGCCTGGCGGGCGATCACCACCGGCTCGCCGAGAAGCGTCTTGGCGATCATCTGTCCCGGCTTCAGGGCCGATGCCGGCAGGGCGAAATACCAGAGATCGCGGAGAAATCCGTCGTCGGTCTTTTGTGTGAGCTCGTTCATGGGGCCGGAGAGTGCCAAGGGCGCCACAGGCCCGCAAGCGCCATCATTTGCCGGCACAGTCGATGCAAGTCGTAACCGCCGGATCGAACTCGAGGCGCTTCAGGGGGATTTCCTCGCCGCAGGAAACGCAATAGCCGAACTCCTCCTCCTCGATACGCTCAAGGGCGGTTCTGATGCGCTGCAGTTCGAGCCCGCGCCGGCGTTCGGTTTCCTTGGCCATGGCCTGTCCCTGCAGGGCATCCATACGCGACAGACGGCCGACCCGCGTCTGGTCCAGTTCGACCGGTTTGGCAGAGTCGGATGCGGCTTCCATCACGGACTGGATTTCCGCCCGCCGGGCGAGAAGACGTTCGCGGAAATGGTCGAAATCGAACCCCATGACGCCTCCGGCATCCGTTGCCGGTTCAGTATACCAGCTGGTCGTCGCCGCCGGAGCCGCCGATCACGAGTTCGCCGCGGTCCGCCAGATCCTTCGCCGCCGTGACCATCGCGGTCTGCGCCTCCTCCACGTCCTTCAGCCGCATCGGGCCGAGCGACTGCATGTCCTCGCGCAGCAGCTTCGCCGCACGTTCCGACATGTTGGAGAAGAACAGATCCTTCAGCTCCTCCGACGCGCCCTTCAGCGCGATCGTCAGCTTGTCCTTGTCGACGGCCCTGAGCAGCGTCTGCACACCTGCCGGATCGATCCGCGCCAGATCCTCGAAGGTGAACATCAGGCTGCGGATCTTCTCCGCGCTGTCCTTGTTGCGCTCTTCCAGCGCCGAGAGGAACCGGCTCTCCGTCGCCCGGTCGAGGTTGTTGAAGATCTCCGCCATCATCTCGTGCGCGTCGCGACGGTTGGTGCGGGCGAGGTTCGACATGAACTCGGTGCGCAGCACCCGCTCCACGTCCTTCTCGATCTCCTTGTTCACGGCCTCCATGCGCAGCATGCGCATGACCACTTCCATGGCGAAGTTCTCCGGCAGGATCGAGAGCACCTTGCCGGCATGGGCCTGGCCGATCTTGCCGAGAATGACCGCGACGGTCTGCGGATATTCGTTCTTCAGGTAATTCGCGAGGACCTGCTCGTTCACATTGGCGAGCTTGTCCCACATGGTGCGGCCGGCCGGACCGCGGATTTCCTCCATGATCTCGTTGACGCGGTCGCCGCCAAGCACCTTGGTCAGCAGCCGCTCGGTCGAATCCATGGAGCCCACGAGGGAGCCGGTGGAGGAGACCTGCTCGGCGAACTCGACGAACAGCCGCTCGACGATATTGGAGCTGACCGTGCCGAGCCCGGCCATCACCTGCGAGACTTCCTTGATCTCCTCGTCGTCGAGCAGAGCAAAAATCTTCGCCGCCTGGTCTTCCCCAAGCGACATCAGAAGGATCGCGGCCTTCTCCGGTCCGGTAATGCCCCGGTAATCCTCACGGACCCGCATGCCCATGGTGGGAGCCCTCTCTCAGATCAACCCATGCATTTGGTTAATAATAACAAATCTGAGCGAAGCATCAAAGCCCGGCTCTGACCGCACGGCTGCCCGCGGATCAATGAGCGAAGATGACGGGGATGTCCGATTGCTCGAGCACCTGACGGGTGGCGCCACCAAAGATCAGCTGTGTCAGGCGGCTTTGCGTGTAGGCCCCCTTCAGCATCAGATCGGCGCCGAGATCGCGCGACAGTTCCACCATCTTCGCGCCCGGTCCGTTCGGGGCGTCGGCCTTGTGGTGCTGGGCCTCGATGCCGTGGCCGGCAAAGTAGGCCTGCAGCGCCTTGCCGTCCGGCCCGGCCGTGTACCAGCCTTCCAGCTCGACGATATGCACGGACTTCGCCGCCTTGAGCGCGCCCAGGCTCTGGCCGATCAGACGCGCCGTCTCGGTGCTGCGGTTCCAGGCGATGACCACCGTGTCGCCGAACGGCTTGCTCCAGCCTTCCGGCACCAGCATCACCGGCCGGCCGCCCTCGAACAGCGCCATCTCGAACAGGGTCTGCCAGTGCGGGCTCTTGCTCGCCCGCGCCACCACGGTGAGATCGAAGACCCGCGATTCCTCGCCGATCTGACGCCAGTTCGACAGGCGCTGCATGTCGACCGAGATCCGGGCCGCGAGATCCGCCGCGAGCCCGTCCTTCAGGGCGGCGAACTGGCCCTGCGCCTGCTCGCGCTGCGCCGCGACCTCCTCGTCGATTCCCTCGTAGGAGACGACGCCGCCGCTCATCGGATCGACGATCACCGGATCCGGCAGCCGCGGATAGAACAGGGCCGTGACCTTGCCGTCGAACCGGCTCGCGAACTGCGCGGCGGCCGCGACCGGCGTGACATCGGCATTGTCAGACCCGAACGGGAGAAGGACTTGTTTCATTGCATGCGTCTCCTTGCCAGACCGGTTGTGCTGCGGCGGTGATGCCTTTTGAAAGACACTAGCGCGTCAAGAGCGAGGGCGGGACAGAATTTCGTCCCCGTTGGAAAGAGCACCACTCAACCCGATTGCGGCGGCAAGATCAAACCCGGACTGACGATATGTTCTCTCCGCCGCCGTGACAGATCAACGCGGAGGCTCCGCCGAAGGTTCCGGGAAGGATCGAGAACTCAAATCTTCCCGAGGCTGCCGGTCGCGTCGTTGAGCGACCAGTCGAACGCATAGTCGAGGGCGAGGTCCTCACGCAGCAACGGCCTCAGGCCCGGCAGCGCGTAGAGCTTCAGGTGCGCCAGTATCGCCGCCCGCGAGCCGCCGAAGTCCTCGGCATACCAGTCGTAGATGGCGGACAGCACCGCTCTGTTGCCATCGACCCAGACGCCACGCGGATGATTGACGAAATCGAGTGCCTGCTCGTCGAGCAGCCTGTCGACATTGGCCCCAGTAAAAGCCTCGCCAAGCAGGCCGGGCGAGCCGATGGCGCCATAGCTGAGACCGTAATGCAACCGGCCGTCCCGCCAAAAGGCGCGCAGGACCCGATCCCGGATATCGGCGAGGCTGAGGCGCTGCCCCTCGACCTCAACGATCGGGCGGTTCCAGGGCGTGCCGTCACCGAAATCGATGTCGCGGATGGAAAGCACGAGATAGGCCCGCTCGATCAGACGGACCACCAGCGCATTGTGGAGGTTCAGCCAGAAGGCGTACTGCTCCGGCCGGTCGAGGCTGCGTACCGGTGTCGCCGCGAGCTGCGAGAGATATTCGTCGAGCAGCTCCAGTTCGGCGCTCGCCACCTCGCCGTAGGGCAGCAGCGGCACCCGGTCGGAGCGGAGCCGCCGGTAGGTCCTGAGGAAACGGTTCCAGAGACTGTGATCGACCAGACGCTGCGAGCCGGGACTGAAGGCCTTCCAGTGTTCGAGCGGCCGTACCGGGCCCGGCCGGAAGGGCGTGTCCTCCCGGTAGGCACCCAGACCTGAGCAGCCGCCGAGCGCAACCGCCGTCATCAGACCCGCCAGCACCTGGCGGCGCGCCGGTGCGGGAGATCGGGTCATGGCAGGATGGACAGCCGGACCTCGCCCACTCCCTCGATCCCGTAATGGAACGCGTCTCCTGCGGCCGGGAATCGCGTCTTCATGGTCGAACCGGTCATCACGATCATGCCGGCCGAAAGCGGCCGCCCCTGCGCGCCGAGCTCGTTCGCCGCCCACGCCAGCGCGTTCAGCGGATTGCCGAGCGCGGCTCCGGTCGTTGCTGTCTCCACCTCGCCGTTCGCCTCCAGCCGCGCCGGTGTGGCGGCGAGATCGAGGGCGCGCCAATCGCCGACCGGGGTCCCGAGAACCACGCCCGCGCTCCAGGCATTGTCAGCGACAAGGGAGAGAGCATCGAAATTCTCGTAGACCGCGTTTCGGTCCTCGACCAGTTCGAAGGCGGGAATCACCGCGTCGACGAAGGCAGCGATACTTTCGGCGTCATAGGGCGCCGGCGCCGCGGGTACGTCGCGTCCGAGCCTGAGCGCCAATTCGAACTCGATGCCGACGCGCTGAAAATCGGCGAGAGATATGTCCGCCGGAGAGGCGCTCACCGTGTCCTCGAAAATAGCACCGAGCAGCGGATGGCCGACGCCGACGAAGTCCTGCATCGCCTTGGAGGTCAGAGCGATCTTGTAGCCGGCGATCCCGACTCCCTTGTCAGCGCGGCGCTGGGCGATGAAAGCCTGTTGCGCCCGGTAGGCCTCCGCCATGTTCGCAAGCGCCAGGTCGCCCGTCAGCGTATGGTAAGGTGTCCGGGATGCGTGTTCCGCAAGCAGTTGCCGGGCGATCGCCCGTTCCTTTTCAATAGTCCCGCCGGTCATGTTCGGTTCCTCCATCGCGCTTGCGTGGCGGCAGTCTCTCCGATCCGCAAGCGCCCCACAAGCCCGGCCGCCGCTTGACCCGCGGGGCGGTCATGTCAGTCTATCGCCAAGGGAAACGATGTCCGGATGCCTGGATTGGGGGGAATGAAAATGACGCAAGAGGAATCCCGGCCGGGTGCGCGCCCGTCGGCCTTCGAGGCCCACACGCCGGCAAGGATCGCCGAACTCGTCGAGACCTCCGGCGTCGGCAAGGCCCACCTCCCGGCTCTGAAGATCCTGCTTCTCGCCATCCTCGCCGGTGCCTTCATTTCCTTCGGCGCCATGGTCTTCACCGTGACCGTGACGGGCAGCGATCTCGGTCTCGGGCCGACCCGGCTCCTCGGCGGTCTCGCCTTCTCCCTCGGGCTCGTTCTGGTCGTGGTCGGCGGGGCCGAGCTCTTTACCGGCAACAGCCTGATGGTCATGGCCTGGGTCGACGGCAAGGTCAGCGCCTCCGCCCTCGTCCGCAACTGGGTGCTGGTCTATCTCGGAAATCTGGTCGGCGCGGTCGCCACCGCTCTCATCGCCTGGCGCGCAGGGGTGCTGGAGATCGGCGGCGGGGCGGTGCTGGAGACCGCGACGCGCATCGCGATTGGCAAATTCGAACTTTCGTTCGAACAAAACTTCTGGCGCGGCCTGCTCTGCAACGTTCTGGTTTGTCTCGCGGTCTGGCTCTGCGTCGCGGCGCGCTCCGTGCCGGGGAAGATTTCCGCCATCCTGTTCCCGATCAGCGCCTTCGTCGCGATCGGTCTCGAACACTCGATCGCCAACATGTACTTTCTGCCGATTGCCGCGTTTTCAGGCGTTCCGGAGGCCACGCTGGCGCGAATCGCGGGCAACATCCTGCCCGTCACGCTTGGCAACATGGTCGGCGGAGGGGGCTTCGTCGCCTTCATCTACTGGATGATCTATCGCCGCCCGTAAGGCGTCGCCGACTACCTTTGCGGTAGTTTTTCAGAGGCATGGGGCGACCGCGCCGCTCCGCCGGACGCGGCGGACGCAAAAATAAAGCGCAACCAGTGCGCATTTTTTACTGGAAACCGAATTCGTTCGAACCTAAGTTAATAGCGTTGATGTGCAACGATTCCTGTGAGGCTTCAGGACCGGCGGATATGGTCATCAAGGGCAAGGTCAAGAAATCGATCAAGAAACAGCTTCGCGAGCAGGGCTTCGCGGAAGTGGACCTTACGCTCGACCAGATCCAGAAGCTGCACCTGATCAACGACGATCGCGGCACGGACCGGCAGAACGACCGCTTCTGGCGCCTCGTACATGCGATTCGCGATCACGGCTACGCCTCCTCCGACCCGCTCCGGATCTTCTATCTCGACGACAGCTTCGTCCTGATCGACGGCGGCCACCGTCTGTCGGCGGCCCGCAAGGTGGCCGAGGAATGGCTTTCCAACCTGTTCCGGGAAAAGGTGCATTACATCAGCTGCCTGGTGACGCCGGGCCCGCTCGATCAGATCGATGTCCCCGGCAGCCGGGCTCCCGCGGAATAAACCTCACGAACTTTCCGCAACAGGTGGTCAGTCCTCGTTCTCCGAAAAATGACGATCACCGCGACGGATACACTCTCTTGGATCCGTTATATTCATGTCTGTCGAGGAGCGCACGAGACGCCGCTCCTCACCCCCCGGTTTTCAGGAGACTCCCCGTGACACCCCTCTTCAACCGCTATGCGACGCCGCTGACCACCGGACTTTTCGCGGTTTCCGCCGTTTCCGGCATCGCTCTCTTCTTTCACTGGGCACCGGCGGCGTTCCACGGCATGCACGAATGGCTCAGCATCGCCCTTCTGCTTCCGTTCGGCCTGCATCTCTGGAAGAACTGGCCGGCATTCGCCGCCTATGTGCGGCGTGGAGCCCTGACCATTCCGCTCGCCCTGTCGGTCGCCGTCGCGGTACCGTTCGCCGTACCGGCACTGACCGGAAACGCGAGCGGCGGCAATCCCGCCTTCAAAGCGGTCTCCCTGCTGACCGAAGCACCGCTCTCCGACCTGGCACCGGTCCTGAAGACAACGCCACAAGCCTTGCGCGCCCGGCTGGAGAGCGACGGCTTCAAAGCCGCATCCGACGGCGCGACGCTCTCTCAAATCGCCGCCGATGCGGGAAGCGAGGCGAACCGGCTTCTATTCGCCCTGATGACTGGCAAGTAACGGGCATTGCGGACAGCCCGGACACCGGCCTCGAAGGCTGCCGCAAGCCATTGGCAAGTCCGCGACGGTCCTGTATCACTTCGTCCGGTGCGACCCCGTAGCTCAGCAGGATAGAGCAACAGATTCCTAATCTGTAGGTCACAGGTTCGAATCCTGTCGGGGTCGCCAGTTTCCCGCCGCTTCGCGCCTGTCAGTCCAGACCGCTCCTCACGTCTCCACGTTCGAGACGTCGATGAACTCGTCCAGCACGCTGCTCATCAGCTCGGTGCGGGACGAGACGCCGATCTTGCGGAAGATCGAGGAGGACTGGGCCTTCACCGTTCCGGGGGCGGTGTTCCGCGCGCTCGCGATATCGTTGATGCTGAGCCCCTTGATGATCAAGAGCGTCACGTCCTTCTCGGCGGGCGTCAGGTTCCAGCCGTCGAACTTTTCGGTCAGGACCTGCTCGAAACTGCCCCTGAGCGAGGCGATGGTTTGCTGGTTACGGTCGGTCTCGCGGCGCAGGAAGGCGACGTAGCCGCGAAGCAGCCAGGCCCCGTAGCCGAGGCCGGCGACCGCGAGGATCTCGAACACCAGATGCACGGACTCCCCGGCGCCGTATCCGCTGCCGGCCCCCAGATGCTCCCAGAGATCCCAGACAACATCGAACGCAAAGAACAGCATGCAGAGCAGCAGGCTTGCGGCACCGACGAGCACCGCGGCGGTGCGCGGCTGCGATCTACCTATTTCCGCAGTCTGCAAGGCATCCTCCGTCGGTCATACGACTTTGGATTATGCCCCCGGAAAGCGCCGCGAACAAACCCTCGTCCAATAGAGGCGCCGGACATAACGACGCATGTTTCTCCCAGCATCGAGAACAGATGACCCGACGAGAGGAGAACGCCATGTCCGGCTACGAACAATATGAAGACGAGCTCTACCGGTCCCGTTTCGAAGACAGCGACGAGCATGACGACCATGATGATCGGGATGAGGATCATTATGATGATCGCGACGACGACCACGGCGACGACCGACACGGCCTCGACGACGACGACATCTCCGGCCATGACGGACATGACGAGCTCAGCGGCCTCGACGGCGACGACAGCATCCATGGGATGGACGGCAGCGACCTGATCTACGGCAACCGGGGCAACGACCACGTCTTCGGCGAGGAGGGCGACGACGTCATCTTCACCGGGCAGCACGACGATATCGCCGAAGGCGGCGCCGGCAACGACGTGATCTACGGAAATTTCGGCAATGACAACCTGATCGGCGACGCCGGAAACGACTGGATCCACGGCGGACGCGACCAGGACACGATCTCCGGCGGTGACGGCGCCGATACGCTGAACGGCGGTGTCGGCAACGACCTCCTGGTCGGCGGCGCAGGAGCGGATATCTTCACCTTTTCGGGCCGTTCCGGCAACGACACCATCTTCGATTTCAATGCCGCCGAAGGCGACAAGATCGTCTGGGTCCGCACGCCGGACCAGGCCCAGACCTCGGCCGAAGATCTGCTCCGGAACGCGTCCCAGACGGAAACGGGCGACGCCGTCGTCAGCCTCGGCGACGGCAATACGGTGACGCTGATCGGGGTCGCGCCGGCGAACCTCAGCGCCTCCGACTTCCTGCTGGTCTGAGCGGCGCCCGCCTCGCGGTTCAAAGACCGTTCAGGCGGCTCAGCACGTCCATCAGTTTCGGCACATGGGTCTTGCCCTCGCCCTGGGCATTGGCGAGGGCATAGATCTGCTGCACGGTCGCGCCGATCGGGGCCGTCGCGCCCGCGTCTGCGGCGACGCGGTTGTAATAGGAGACATCCTTCAGCGCGTTCTCGATGGCGAACTGCAGCCCGCCCGCGTCGCCCTTCAGCGGCCAGTCCATAACCTTCTGGAAGAGCGGGTTGTTGAGCGCGCCGGCTGAGATCAGCTCGTGCAGGCCCTCGACGCTGACGCCGGCCTTGCGCGCCGTCGTCACCGCCTCGGCGAAGAGCGCGACCATGCTCATGGACATGAAATTGTTGATCAGCTTCAGGCTGTGCGCGGCGCCGAGCGGGCCGACATGGAAGATGTTCCTGCCGAAACAGGCGATGGCCGGGCGCACTTTTTCCAGAACCTCGGCCGGTCCGCCGACCAGCACGTTCAGCGTCCCGGCCTCGGCCTCTTTCGGGGTCATGGTGAGCGGCGTGTCGAGCATCAGGACACCTTTCTCCGCCAGCGCCGCGCCGATGCGTTTGGTCTCCGTCGGGTCGGCGGTCGTCGAGTCCGCGACGATCAGGCCCTCGCGCGCACCCTCGGCGATCCCGTCCGGGCCGAGCACGACCTTGTCCACCACCGTCGAGTTCGGCAGGCAGAGAAAGACGATGTCGGAGGCCTCGGCGACGGCGCGGGGCGTCTTCGCCTCCGTCGCCCCGAGCGAGACAAGATGATCGATGGGCTGGCGATTGCGGTTTCCCATGACCGTCAGAGGGAAGCCCTTCTCGACCAGATTCTTCGCCATCCCGTGCCCCATCAGCCCGGCGCCGATGAAGCCCACGCGCACTTTGCCGCTCATGCCGTTCCCCCCGTGAATGATTTTGCGACAGCTTAGCGGCTCGGCCCCTCCGCGACATCCCGTCATGATGCATCATGCGCCGACCGGTCCTATCTCTGGTCATGCCCAGCGCAATGCGCGAACCTGATCCTTCCGCCGTTACGTCAAAGAGTGAGCTTCATGTCCGCAGCGGAAATGCCCGTGACCCATCCGCCGGAGCTTCGCCACCGGATCATGGCCGGGTTCGCCGGCAACGTGATCGAGTGGTACGATTTCGCGCTCTACGGCTATCTCGCGGGAATCATAGCGCCTGTCTTCTTTCCCGAGCACGACCGGACGGCGGGCCTGATCGCGACCTACGGCATTTTTGCCGCGGGCTTCCTCATGCGCCCGCTCGGCGCAGCCGTCTTCGGCTGGTTCGGCGACCGTTTCGGCCGGGCGCGGACGATGCAGATCTCGGTCACCATGATGGTTTTGCCGACGCTCTTGCTCGGCGTCCTGCCGTCCTACGAAACGGCCGGATTGCTTGCCCCGGCGCTTCTGGTCCTTGTCCGGCTACTTCAGGGACTGTCTGTCGGCGGCGAATTTTCCTCCTCGGCGACCTACCTGGTCGAAACCGCACCGGCCGGCGAACGGGGGCTCACCGGTAGCTGGGCCAACATCGGCTCAATGACAGGCTCGCTCCTCGGGGTCGGTGCGGCAGCGCTGACCACGAGCCTGTTCGCTCCGGAAACCGTCGCGGACTGGGCCTGGCGCCTGCCTTTCTTCGCCGGGGCGATACTCGGCGCATCTGCCATCCTTCTACGCCGGAACCTGCACGAGTCCCGGCATTTCGAAGAGCATGACAGTGGCCGTTCGGAAACCTCCCCCCTTCTCGAGGCCTTCACCACGAACCGGCGCGAGACCCTTCTGGCGCTCGCCTTCGCCGCGGGCTACGGCACCTGCTACTATCTCGCCTTCGTGTATCTGCCGGAATGGCTGTCCCGCCAGGGGCTGATGGAGCGCGCAACGTCGCTCACCATCAACACGGCGATGACGCTCCTGGTGATCCCCCTGATGCCGCTCTTCGCCATCGTCGGAGACCGGTGGGTACCGCGGCGAACACTGATTGCGATATCGGTCCTGCTCCTGGCACTCGTGGCCTGGCCGCTGCACGAATGGATGCTGCTCTCCGGCGGATCGATGACGTCCGTGATCACGGCCCACCTGGTGGCCTTCACCCTGCTTGCCGTTCCGCTCGGCTCGGGCCCGGCCCTGTTCGTCGAGCTGTTTCCGGAAGAGGACCGGCTTTCCGGCTATTCCGTCGCCTTCAATCTCGGTATGGGCGTCTTCGGGGGACTGACCCCGATGATCGCGACAGCCCTGATTGCGTTCAGCGGGCTGGCAACGGCAGGCGCGCTCTATCTCGGTGCGGCCGCCCTCGCCGCGGTCCTTGCCCTTTTGCTCATGCCGGACCGCAGCAGATCTCCTCTCAGATAGTCTCGGGCGTCTCTCCAACCGCCGGCACCGGACCGTAACGGCGCGGTTCACCGACGAAGATCGCGGCGGGCGCAGGGTAGGCAACCGGGCCGTTCGGCGTCTCCACCGTGATGCGTCGGAGATGCGGATGGCTCGAGAGCGCGCCGGTGTCATTGACCCGCGCGAAGGCGATGTCGGCCGCGTCGAGTTTCGCTTCCAGAGCCTCGACCGGCAATTTTCCGAACACGCCGCCGACCAGGGCGTCCGTTTCCGCCCGGTTCTGCACCCGGGCCACGTTGGTTGAGAAGCGCGGATCGGTGATCGCGCTCTCGTCTTCCAGAACCTTGCGGCAAAGCACCGCCCATTCCCGTTCGCTCTGGATCGAAATCAGCACCGAGGGCCCGTCCGCCGTCGGGAAGACGCCGTAGGGCGCGATGGACGGGTGCCGGAGGCCGAGCCGTTTCGGGGACTTGCCGCCCTCGTGGTTCAGGAGCGGCACCGTCATCCAGTCCGCCATCACGTCAAACATGGAGACCCGGATGTCCGCTCCCTCGCCCGAGATCGAGCGGGCGATCAGCGCTTCGAGCACTGCGGCATGTGCAGTCTGGCCCGTGGCTATATCGACGATGGAGACACCGACCCGCGCCGGTTCCTCGGGCCCGCCGGTGATCGAGCAAAGGCCGGATTCCGCCTGGATCAGCAGATCGTAGGCCTTGCGCGCGGCGAGCGGCCCCTCGTCTCCATAGCCACTGATCGAGAGCGTGATCAGCTTCGGATAGGTCTTCCGCAGCTCCTCCACCGGAAAGCCGAGCCGCGCAAGTGCGCCCGGCTTCAGGTTCTGCACCAAAACGTCCGCTTCGGCGACAAGCTCGCGGAACGCTGCCTTGCCCTCGTCCGACGCGAGGTTGAGCACCACCGACTCCTTGCCCCGGTTGAGCCAGACGAAATAGCTGCTCTGGCCCTTTGCGACATCGTCATAACCCCGGGCGAAATCGCCCTCCGGCCGCTCGATCTTGATCACCCGCGCGCCGGCATCGGCGAGCCGCGAGGTACAGAACGGCGCCGCGACCGCCTGCTCCAGCGCGAGCACGGTCAGGCCTTTCAGGGGAAGCGTCATGGCGGGCCTCAGAAGGAGCGCGGCAGGCCGAGGATATGCTCGGCGACGTAGCTCAGGATCAGGTTGGTGGAGATCGGCGCAACCTGGTAGAGCCGGGTCTCCCGGAACTTCCGCTCGACATCGTATTCGCAGGCGAAGCCGAAGCCGCCATGGGTCTGTAGGCAGGCGTTCCCCGCCTCCCAGGAGGCCTTGGCGGCGAGGTATTTGGCCATGTTGGCCTGCGCGCCGCAGGGCTGGTGCGCATCAAACAGGCGGCAGGCCTCGTAGCGCATCAGGTTCGCCGCCTCGATCTCGATATGCGCCTCGGCGAGCGGGAACTGCACGCCCTGGTTCTGCCCGATCGGCCGGCCGAAGACGACGCGGTCCTTGGCATAGGCCGCCGCCTTGTCGACGAACCAGTAGCCGTCGCCGATGCATTCGGCGGCGATCAGGGTGCGCTCGGCATTGAGGCCGTCGAGGATGTACTTGAAGCCCTTACCCTCCTCGCCGATCAGGTTCTCCGCCGGGATCTCGAGATTGTCGAAGAAGAGCTCGTTGGTCTCGTGATTGACCATGTTCGGGATCGGGCGGACGGACATGCCGTTGCCGATCGCCTGATGCAAATCGACGATGAAGATCGACATGCCTTCCGACTTCTTCTTCACCTCTTCAAGCGGTGTCGTCCGCGCCAAGAGGATCATCAGGTCGGAATGCTGGATGCGGGAGATCCAGACCTTCTGTCCGTTCACCACATAGCGGTCGCCCTTGCGCTCCGCCCTGGTCTTCAGCTTGGTGGTGTCGGTGCCCGTGGTCGGCTCGGTCACGCCCATGGACTGCAGGCGAAGCTCGCCGCTCGCGATCTTCGGCAGGTAGAGCTGCTTCTGCGCGTCCGAGCCGTGCCGGAGCAGCGTGCCCATATTGTACATCTGGCCGTGGCAGGCGCCGGAATTGCCGCCTGCCCGGTTGATCTCCTCCATGATGATGGAGGCTTCGGTGAGGCCGAGGCCCGACCCCCCATATTCCTCGGGGATCATGGCGGCGAGCCAGCCGGCCTTGGTCAGGGCGTCGACGAATTCCTCCGGATAGCCGCGCTTCTCGTCGACCTCGCGGTGATATTCCGGCGGGAACTCGGCGCAGAGCGCGCGCACGGCGTCGCGGATGTCCTGATAATCGTTGGCGGCAGACATGGCTGTTCCTCTCAGATCGTGGAATGGCCGAGCGCGGCCCGGAAACGGTTCCTCACATGAACGGCGTCGCGTGGCGGCAGGGCACGCGGCAGTTCGTCCGCCGCGATCTTGAGCGCCGCGAAGGACGTCCCGGCCTTGTCATGGATACGGGCGCGCAGATCGGCGACGCCGTCCATGTCCTCAATCACCCGGGTCCAGGGGAAATTGGCCGCCTCGGCGAAGCGCGCGAGCTCCAGCCCGTTGCCGGTATGGCTCTTCTGCATGCCGGTCTCGCCGTAATGCCCGTTGTCGAGCACCGCGATGGTGAGGTTCGGCGGCAGCTTCTGGCCGATCGAGGCGAGCGCGCCGAGGCCCATCAGCATCTCGCCGTCGCCGGTCAGCACCAGCACCGGCCTGTCGCGCTGGGTCATGGCGAGGCCGAAACCGACCGTCGCGGCGCTGCCCATGGCGGCCCAGAGATAGTAGTTCAGGTCGCTATCGCCGGCGGCCATGGCATCGTAGCTCGGCGAACCGAGGCCGGTGACGACGAGGAGGTCGCCGCGATCCTGCAGGAGAGCCGCCGTGGCGGCGCGGCGGTCGAGGAGTTGCTTGCTCATCACTTCACCCACTTCTTCTCGCCGATGAGGCTCTGGCCGAGCAGCACGGCGCAGGCCTCGTCCCCGTTGAAGGCCATCGTGGCCGCGCCATGCACCAGATGCGGCACGTCTTCCGGCCGGTCCGCGCGCCAGGTGCGCACGCCCATCAGCTTCAGCGCCGCCTCGGTCGCCTGCCCCATCGGGTTCTGCCACGGATTGAACTCGGCCCAGTCGCCGCGCATGGTCACCAGCATCAGGAGCGGAAAGCGCGTCATGGTCTGCAACGCGAGGGTGTTGAGGCAATTGCCGACGCCGCTTGACTGCATCAGCAGCGCGCCCCGCTCGCCGCCGAGATGGGCGCCGAGCAGGTAGCCGATGCCCTCCTCCTCGGTGGTCAGCGCGAGGGAGACGATGCCGTTGTCGAGTTCGGCGGCGCGGATCGCGGCGGCATGGCCCGCATCGGGCACATAGACCAGATGACGGACATCGAAGCTTTTCAGGATCGGCAGGATCTGGTCCTGCCAGGACGGGGCCTTTTCGGCCGGAACTGCACTCATCTCGCCTCCCCGGACGCGATCGTTTGCGGTCCGGAGTGCGTAGCGCTCACCCGAGCAAAATACGAGAAGCATATTTCTTCTTCAGATATGCCGTGATTATATAAATTATGGATCTGAAGCAGTTGCGCACCTTCCTCACCGTGGCCGAGACCGGCAGCCTCAGCCGGGCGGCCGAACGGCTCAACATTGCCCAGCCAGCGCTGGGGCGGCAGATCCGCCTACTGGAGGAGGAGCTCTCGGTTCCGCTCTTCACCCGCCACGGCCGCGGCATGATGCCGACCCCGTCCGGCGAGTTGCTGGCCGACCGGGCGACGGCGATCCTGAGGATGGTCGAAGATACCCGCGCCGCGATCTCCGCCGACGCCAACGCGGTCAAGGGCACCGTCAGTCTCGGCGTGCCGCCGACCGTCGGCGAGGTCATCGCCGGGCATCTCGCGGAACGCTTTCTGACCGACTATCCCGAAGTCACGCTGCGCATCGTTCCCGCCTTCAGCGGCTACCTGCTCGACATGATCCAGCGCGGCGAGGCCGACCTCGCGGTGATGTACGAAACCGGCGCGGTGCTGAACGTCCGCTCCGAACCGCTGATCGAGGAAACGCTCTACCTGATCGGCCCGCCGGACGCCGCAACCACGGAACCGGCCGATTTCCGCTCCCTTGCCGGCAAGCCGCTGATCCTGCCCGGCCCGCGCCACGGATTGCGCAAACTGCTGGAGGCAGCGGCTCGCGAGCACGATATCGCGCTCCGAGTCATCGTCGAGGCAGATGCACTGCAGACACTGAAGGACCTTGTGATCCGAGGCCTCGGCTACACGGTGCTGCCGCTGGCGGCGGTGCATGTTCAGGTCGAGGCGGGAGAACTCGCCGCCATCGCGATCCGCGCACCGACCGTGACCCGCAAGATGGTGCTGGTCCGCTCTCTCGCCCGCCCGGAAACCAACGCGGTCCGCATCTTCGCCAACACGTTGAAGGCCGAGACCGCCGCTATGGTCCGGCAAGGCGTCTGGGAAGGCAGCCTGCTTTTCGACGGCACTGCCTCCAAATAGAAACGGCCCGGCCGAAATGGCCGGGCCGTCCCCTATACGGGCCGTCCCCTATAGATGTCAGACCGCTATCAGATGTCGAAGCGGCCTGCGTCCATCACCTTGGTCCAGGCGGCGACGAAGTCCTTCACGAACTTCTCCTTGTTGTCGTCCTGGGCATAGACCTCGGCATAGGCACGGAGGATCGAGTTGGAGCCGAAGACGAGATCCATACGGGTCGCCGTCCACTTCACCGCGCCGGTCTTCCGGTCCTGGATCTCGTAGGTCTTGCCCTTCGGGACCCACTTGTAGGCCATGTCGCAGAGATTGACGAAGAAGTCGGTCGTCAGCGCGCCTTCCTTGTCGGTGAAGACGCCGTGCTTGGTGCCGCCGTGGTTGGTGCCCATCATCCGCATGCCGCCGACGAGGCAGGTCATCTCCGGGCCGGTCAGGCCCATGAGCTGCGCACGGTCGAGCATGATCTCTTCCGGGCTGACCACATATTCGGCCTTCTGCCAGTTCCGGAAACCGTCCGCGAGCGGCTCCATCATGTCGAAGGAGTCGGCATCGGTCTGCGCATCGGTCGCGTCGCCGCGGCCCGGGGTGAACGGCACCGCGACGTTGAAGCCGGCGGCCTTGATCGCCTGCTCGACGCCGACGTTACCGGCAAGGACGATCACGTCGGCGAGGCTGGCGCCCGCGTCCTTGGCGATCGGCCCGAGCACGGAGAGCACCTTTTCCAGGCGCTTCGGCTCGTTGCCGTCCCAGTCCTTCTGCGGCGCGAGGCGGATGCGGGCACCGTCGGTGCCGCCCCGCATGTCGGAGCCGCGGTAGGTCCGGGCGCTGTCCCAGGCGGTGGCGACCATCTCGCCCATGGAAAGACCGCTGGCGGCGATCTTCGCCTTGACCGCACCCACGTCGTAATTCTTCGAACCCTCGGGAACCGGATCCATCCAGACCAGCTCTTCGGACGGCACGTCCGGACCGAAGTAGCGGGCTTTCGGGCCCATGTCGCGGTGGGTCAGCTTGAACCAGGCGCGGGCGAAGCAATCCGAGAAATAGTCGAAGTCCTTGTAGAACTTCTCGGAAATCTTCCGGTATTCCGGATCCATCTTCATCGCCATGTCGGCGTCGGTCATCATCGGCATCTTGCGCACCGACGGATCGGACGCGTCGACCGGCATGTCTTCGTCCTTGATGCCGATCGGTTGCCACTGGTTGGCGCCGGCCGGGCTCTTGGTGAGCTCCCACTCGTAGTTCAGCAGCAGGTGCAGATAGCCGTTGTCCCACGTGGTCGGGTTCGCGGTCCAGGCGCCCTCGATGCCGCTGGTGATGGCCATGTTGGCCTTCGCGGTGCCTTTCGGGTTGGTCCAGCCGAAGCCCTGCTCCTCGAGGCCCGCCGCTTCCGGCTCGGCGCCGAGCGCGCCGGCGTCACCGGCACCATGCGCCTTGCCGACGGTGTGACCGCCGACGGTGAGCGCGACGGTTTCCTCGTCGTTCATCGCCATGCGGGCGAAGGTCTCGCGCACCTGGGCGGCGGTCTTCAGCGGATCCGGCTTGCCGTTCACACCTTCCGGGTTCACGTAGATCAGGCCCATCTGCACCGCGGCCAGCGGATTTTCCATGGTCGACGGCTTGTCGACGCTGCCGTAGCGGGTGTCGCTCGGCGCCAGCCATTCCTTCTCGGCGCCCCAGTAGACGTCCTTTTCCGGATGCCAGATGTCCTCTCGGCCGAAGCCGAAGCCGAAGGTCTTCAGGCCCATCGACTCGTAGGCGATGGTGCCGGCGAGAATGTAGAGATCCGCCCAGCTGACCTTGTTGCCGTACTTCTTCTTCAGCGGCCAGAGCAGACGGCGCGCCTTGTCGAGGCTCGCATTGTCCGGCCAGGAGTTCAGCGGCGCGAAGCGGATGTTGCCGGTACCGGCGCCGCCGCGGCCGTCGGCCAGGCGGTAGGAACCCGCGGAGTGCCAGGCGAGACGGATCATCAGGCCGCCATAGTGGCCCCAGTCGGCCGGCCACCAGTCCTGGCTCTCGGTCATCAGCGCGTGCATGTCTTTTTTCAGCGCCGCGATGTCGAGCTTCTTCAGCTCCTCACGATAGTTGAAATCCTTGCCCAGCGGGTTGGACTTCGTGTCGTGCTGATGGAGGATGTCCAGGTTCAGCGTCTTCGGCCACCACTCGGTCGGCGACATGCTCGACTCGGTATTGCCGCCGTGCATCACGGGGCAGGTTTTCATCTCGTTCATTGGAGACCCTCCCATTTGGTCCGAATACTGCCCACGGGGAGTGAGCGCGAATTATAATCATTCTAAAATGCGCTTTTCACAGCCGAGCGCAAGAGGGATGAGTCACTTTTTAGAAAGATTCTGAACTGGCTCAGAATTCAGGCGCGCGCTGCCGAGCAATTGCGGCTGGATGTGTGCGGTCGGCTCGCGTTGCTCAGCCGCGCCGGCGCAGGTCCTGCGCGTCCTGCCAGGACCACCAGCGGGTCATGAGCTCGGCTGCGAGGCGAGAGAACGGCTTGAACGGCACCTTGCCGAAAGGCAAATCGTCGAAAGCGGTTTCCGCGTCCTTCTCGCCGAGAATGCGGCGCGCAAGTTTGGTGCCGAAATAGAGGCTGCGGGTGACGCCGGAGCCGCAATAGCCGCCGGCGAGCCAGACACCGTCCTCGAAGCCGAGATGCGGCGCGTGGTCCGGCGTGTAGGCGACGTCGCCCGACCAGGCATGGCTGATGTCGATACCCGCAAGCTGCGGGAAGACCCGGGCGATCGCCTTCTTCGTCGCGGCCGCCCGCTCCTCCGCGCTGCAGCCGGGGCCGCCCATGCGGCCACCGAAGATGAAGCGCCTGCCGTCGGAGGTCGGCCGGTACCACATGAAAATCCGTCCGGACTCGCCGAACATGCGACCTTTCGGCGAAAGTTCGGCCATCAGCGCCCCGGGAATCTCCTCAGTGGCGACAGCACCGGTTTCGATTTGCACGACACGGCTGTGCATCGCATCGGTGCGACGGTCGGCATAGGCATTGGTCGCGACCACGACGTCACGCGCACGGACCGTCGCGCCACCGCATCTGAGCTCACTTCCCTCGCCGTCCCGCCGGATGCCAGTGACAGGCGTTTCCGGAAACAACAGCACGCCCGCTTCGAGCGCTTTGGCGGCCAGCGCGACAACCAGTTTGCGCGGCTGGATCCCGCCGTCGCGCAGATAGACCACACCGCCGCGATAGAAATCCGAACCGATCTCGGCGCGCTGGTCCGCGGCGGAAATCATCTCGTACGGTAGACCAACCGCCTTGTTCAGACGCTCGCATTCCCGCGCCATCGCGTCGTAGTCCGCCAAAGTCCGCGCGCCGCGGAACCGCCCGCGCATCTGCAGGTCGCACTCGAGCTTCTCCGCGGCAACGAAGGCCTCGAAGTGATCGAGCGCGTTCATCCCCTCCTGCATGATCGCGTAGGCTTTCGTATCGCCGTACTTGGCCGTCAGCCCGGTCATGCCGAGCTTGTGGAAGCTCGGCCCGACCATCCCGCCGTTGCGCGACGAGCAGCCATGCCCGATCTGCCCGGCCTCGAACAGAGCCACCGATCGGCCGCCGCGCGCGAGATGGATTGCGGTCGAGAGCCCGGTATAGCCGCCACCGACCACCGCCACGTCGATTTCCCGCGGCAGTTCCACGGCCGGCGCGTCAAGTTCCGGCGCCCCCGCTTCGTTCCAGTAGACTCCGTGCTTGACCATGGCCGTCAGCCTTTCACCGTCCAGCTTTCCCGGTTCCGCGCCGTGGGGAAGCGGTCCTGCAGACCGAGTTCCTCGATCCGCGCGATGCTGGCATCGAACAGGCTCCGCATCACCGGCATGGTGTCCGGCCGGAGAGCGACGTTGCGGATCGTGTCCTCGCGGTTCTTGTAGGATTCGTAGAGCGCGCGCAGATCGGCAACCGCATCCGTGCCGGAAATATCGATCCTGAGATCGTAGGTATCGATCTTGTAGTCTCCGGAAACCTTGAGCGCCGCCGAGCGCAGCGGTCCGAGGATTTCCCCGCCCGCATCCCGTCCCGCCTCGAGCGCCGACGTGAGTTTCTCCGCAAGCGGGGCCGCGGGATCGCGGGAGAAGGCCTCGACCATGCGCTGGGGCACGTCCGGATTGTCGAGAATGTTGCCGAGCGCAAGGCAGTTGCGGCCCGCCGCATGAGCATAGATCGAGTACATCCGCCGGCCGTGATAGAAGGCGGCGCGCCCCTCGCTGTCGAGCGCGCCGATCTGCCGCCACTCGATATCGGCCGTCGAGGCGCAGACCTTGGCGACCACACGGTCGGCGGACTCGCCTTCGGCCAGCATCGAGATCCCGAGATCGCCGAGCCGGCTGTCGGTGCGGTGCTGGGAGAGCATGGCACCGCGCCCGTGCGCGAGCCGGACGCAGCGCGAGCCGACCGCGAGATCGGAGGTCGTGATCGCCGCGCCGTAGGCACCCGTGCGCTCGCAGCGGCCGATGATCGAAAAGGTCATGTTTCTCTCCCTGCGCCCCACTTGTCCGGCATCGAACCGGACGGCGCGTGTCGTTTGTCGGCGAAGCGATCGGGCTTGTCACGCATCGGCACTTCCGAAGCGCGAAATCTGCCGAACCGGCTCATGCGATCCGTCGGCGCAGCACCACAACGGCGGTTGCCGCCAGCGTGATCATGACGAGGAAGGTCGAGACGGCGGCGATGGTCGGATCGATATTCTCCTGGATGCCTTCCCAGATCACTTTCGGGAGCGTGTTCACCGCGCGTACGGTAATGAACAGCACCCCGACGATCTCGTCGAAACTGACGATGAAGGCGAAGACAGCGCCGGTCAGCATGCCCGGGCGGGCCGCCGGCACGACGACGTTCGTCACCGTCTGCCAGACAGAAGCGCCGAGGCTGCGGGCGGCCTGCGGAATCCGCCGGTCGAGATTGGCGAGTGCCGCGAAAACGGAGATCGAGACGTAGGGCAGCGCCAGCAGCGTGTGCGCCAGAATGACCCCGGTATAGGTGTCGATCAGGTCCAGCTTGACCCAGAAGCGGTAGAAGCCGAGCGACTGCACGACCGGCGGCACCAGGATCGGCGTGATCAGAACCCAGCGCGCGATGGTCGCCGCCCGGTCCGAGAGGAACCAGCAGCCGATGGAGAACGCGGTGCCGAGAACGGTCGCGGCCGCGGCGACGGCAAGGCCGACCCAGATGCTGGTCCAGGTCGCGTGCAGCCATTCCGGCGAGGTGAAATAGGACTCGTAGTGCTGCAGCGAGAGATGCTCTTTCGGCAGGCCGATATAGCTGGTGTCGGTGAGCGACACCGGCACGACCACGAGCAGCGGCAGCACAAGGAATGCGAGCACGAGCCAGGCGCCGGTGTTGAAGAAGATGCGGAAGGTCGAGGTCTTCATCAGTGGCGTTCCAGCAGGGCGGATTTCAGGTTCACGAAGCGCGCCGCCACCAGCAGCACCAGCGCCGTCGCGATCAGCAACGCGACAGAGAGCGCGGAACCGAGCCCCCAGGCGAGGAATTCCTGGATCTGGTAGGTGATGTATTCCGAGATCATCAGCACACGGCCGCCGCCGAGCAGGGCCGGCGTCACGAAGAAGCCGAGCGAGAGCACGAAGACCAGCAGCGCGCCGGAAAAGACGCCGGGCAGCGTCTGTGGGAAATAGACGGAACGGAACGCGGTCCATTCGCTGGCGCCGAGGCCGCGGGCGGCGTCCGTATAGGAGCGCGAGATGCCGCGCATGTTGGCCAGCATCGGCAGCACGGCGAAGGGCAGCATGACGTGGATCATCGCGATCAGCACGCCGGTCTCGTTATGCATGAGACGAAGCGGGCTGGTGATCAGCCCGACATCCCGGAGCGTGTCGTTGACGAGGCCGGAGCGGCCGAGCAGCACGATCCAGCTGAAGGAGCGGATCAGCACCGAAACCCAGAAGGGAAGCAGCACCAGCGCGACCATCAGCGGGGTCAGGCGGCTGGCGAAATTGGAAATCGTGTAGGCGACGATATAGCCGAGCAGCAGACAACCGATCGTGGTGATCGCGGCGACCCGGAAGGTCAGGATGAAGCTCGTCTTGACGGCGTTGGACTCCGTCATCTTCACGTAATTGCCGAATCCGAAATCCGGTTCGGTGACGGAGATCTCCCAGATGCCGAGCACCGGCAGGATGTAGAAGATGATCATGATCGCCAGAGCGGGCAGCACCAGCATCCAGTAACGGGCCTTGTCGGTCAGGCGGGGCATGTCGGCTCCGGAGGGAGAAATCTGTTCGGGAAGGGCGGGACGGCAGCGAGGGGGTCTGCCGTCCCGCACTTGACGGCCGATCAGTTGATCAGCGCGTCCACATAGAGTTCTTCGGCGGCAATCTGGTTCTTCGCGTACCATGCGTCGTTGTACATGATCTGCGTTGCCAGATTCTCGGGGCTGGACGGGTTCCAACTCTGGAAGTCCGCCGGCACCAGTGCGGCTGCCGCCGGGTTCGCCGGGCCGCATCCAATCTTCTCAAGCCACTGCACCTGAAGTTCCGGCGTCTGGGCATGGGCGATGAACTTCATCACCTCTTCGGTGCCGACCGGGTTGTTCTTCGGCACCACCCAGATACCGGGCGCCACGACACCGCCGTTGAAGGTGACGGTGAAGGAGTCCTTGTCCATCTGGTCCTTCAGCAGGTGGGCTCGGGTCGACCAGATGTTGCCCATCGTGACCTCTTCCTGCAGGAACAGGTTCTGGCTGTCACTGCCGGAGCCCCAGACGATGACGTGCTCGCGGAGCTGGCGGAAACGGTCGATCGCGGCCTTGATGCCATCGTCGGTGCCGAGCGCCTCATAGACGTCCTTCGGCGCGACGCCCATGGACATGGTCGCGCTTTCCAGCATGCCGCGGACCGACTTGCGGAACGTGCGCATGCCCGGGAAGTCCTTCGTGTTCCAAACATCCACCCAGCTCTGCGGGACGTTGCCGCCGAGCAGCTTCGGGTTGGAGGCGAGGACATAGGAATAGACGTAGTTGGCGACGCCGTTGTTGTAGATCCCGCCGTCGAGCACCTTGCTCTTGTCGACGATGCTGTAGTCGATCGCCTGGGTGACGCCCTGCTGCTCCAGGATAATCGCCGAGCCGGCGCCGCTGTCGCAGAGATCCCAGACCACCGCGCCGCTTTCGACCATCGCCCGGATCTTGCCGGCGGACGGGCCGGAGCCGTCGACCGTCACCTTGATGCCGGTTTCCTTGGTGTAGGTGTCGCACATGACTTCCTGGAGGATGTCCTTGGCCGCACCGCCCCAGTTCACGACGATGATTTCCTTGGTATTCGCCATCGCCTTGGCGCCGAGCGCCGGCAGAATGCCGAGGGCACCCATGGCGGCGATGAAGCCGCGTCGGGTCAAGAGACCCTGCTTGTAGCGTTCGACCGCGATCTCCGCGATGTCCGCCTTGGCTTCGAAATCGGTTGTTTCAGTCATTTGAAGCTCCTTGTTGCTGAAATGTCGGTCTTCTTGCTTTTGCGGGGCCGGTTCAGTCGGCCTCGAGAATGACGCAGGCATCGGCATCCCAGCCAAAGCCGACCTCCAGGCCCGGCGCGGGATCGATCCCCGCTTTCCAGGTCGGGCAGGAGACCAGGATCTGGCCGAGCGCGCCGTGCGAGAGCAGCACCTGGCAACGTTCGCCGAGATAGCTGACCTGTTTGACGGTCCCGGTGAGGAACTCAGAGCCGGCAGTGCCGAGACGGATCCGTTCCGGGCGCAGCGCGACCTCGGCGCTGTTGCCCATGACCAAACCGTGCGCGGAGGCGTCCACCGGGAAACGGGCCCCGCCGGCGACGCATTCGAGCTGATCGCCGGTCCGCTCTTTGATGGTGACGTTGAGGAAGTTCGACTTGCCGAGGAAATCCGCGACGAAACGGGTGCGCGGCCGGTTGTAAAGCTCGCCCGGGATGCCGGATTGCTGAATCTTTCCATCCTTCAGGATCACGATCCGGTCGGACATCGAGAGCGCCTCATCCTGATCGTGGGTCACGTAGATGAAGGTGACGCCGAGCTGGTCGTGCAGCGCCTTCAGTTCCCACTGCAGGTCGGCGCGAAGCTTCTTGTCGAGCGCCGAAAGCGGCTCGTCGAGCAAAAGGACCTGCGGCTTGAAGGAAAGCGCGCGGGCGAGCGCGACGCGCTGTTGCTGGCCGCCGGAAAGCTGGCTTGGCATGCGATCCGCATATTCGCCCATCTGCACCAGATCGAGACATTCGTCGACGCGGGCGCGGATCTCGCTCGCCGGCCGTTTGCGGACCTTCAGCGGGAAGCCGACATTTTGCCGCACGGTCATGGTCGGAAACAGCGCATAGCCTTGGAAGACCATCCCGAAATCGCGATGCTCCGGCGGCTCCTTGGTGATGTCACGACCGCGGAGGGAAACGGTTCCCTCGGTCAGGTCGGTGAAGCCCGCGATCGCTGTCAGAAGGGTCGTCTTTCCGGAACCGGACGGTCCGAGCAGCGTCAGGAATTCGCCTTCGGCCACATCGAGATCGACATGATCGAGCGCGTGCACGTTTCCATAGCGCTTTACCGAATTGCGGATCGAGAGGATCGGATGGCTCATCGCGTGCGGGCGTCCTGTCGTTGGTAGCGACCGGAGCCGTTCCGGCCAAACTCGACCCGAAGGAAATCACGCTGTCTCTAGAAGCCAGAAATTAATAATCAGGCCTGGAATATAATCTGAAATTATTCGTCAGACGTCCGTATGCGCCGGATCGTGCGGCTTGAGGTATTCGCCGAAGAAGCTCTGGAACTGCAGCGCGACATTGGAAGTCGGGAACAGGTTGCAGGTGATGCTGAAGAGGTTGAGCTTCAGCACGGGGTTGGTCGGGCGGACCGCCAGGGTGGTCAGGTCACGCCCCACGAGCGCGAAACTGTCGACCAGGGTGACCCCCAAGCCGTTGAGCGCCATTTCCAGCGCGGTTGCCGTGTGGCGCACCTCGCAGAAATAGCGCCGTTCGAGCCCCTGCTTCGAGAAGACCGGATCGATCAGCTGCCCGAGCGGCGTGTTGGCGGCGTAGGAGATGTGCTTCACATGATTGAGGTCGGTCACGTTGACGCGCTCGGAATAGGCCAGTTCGTGATCCGTCGGGCAGACGCACATCATCCGGCCTTCCGCGACCGGGCGCACGGTCAGCACCGAATGCCGGGGCTGGGTGATCGAGAACCCGAGATCCGCCCGGCCGCTGACCAGATGCTCGATGATCTCGTCGATGCTGCCGAATTCCACCGAGAGCTTCAGCTTCGGCTTGTTGCGGACAAACTCGGAGATCACCCGCGGCAGGATGCCGTGCCCGAGCGAGGGCGTGGCGTAGAGATTGAGCCGGCCGATGGTTCCGCCGCGGAGTTCGCTGACGATATCGTCGATCCGCTTCTGCTGCATGAAGAGATATTGCGCTTCCTGCGCAATGTGCTGGGCCTCGCGGGTCGGCGTCAGACGCCCGCGCTCGCGCACGAAGAGCGGAAAACCGATCAGATCCTCCGTGTGGCGGATCATGTTGCTAACGGCGGGCTGGCTGACATTCAGCAATTCTGCGGCACGCGCCGTGGTACCGACCTCGATCACGGTACAGATCACTTCCAGCTGCCGCGCATTGATCACGATTCAATAACCTCATCTTATTTTATATCCGCTCTAATTTATTTCACGGTGATATTCCGGCTGTCTAGCTCTAGAGAGGCAAAGATCAGCGGGAGTGGACTAAATGAGCCGGAAGGAAGTGTTCGCCGTCGCCCAGATGGGGCCGGTTCATCTGAAGGATACGAAGGCGGAGGTCGTCGCGCGCCTGATAGAGATGCTGCGCGAGGCGCACGGACGCGGCGCGAGATGGATCACTTTCCCGGAACTCGCCCTCACCACCTTCTTCCCCCGCTACATCTACGACACGCCCGAGGAATACGACGTATTCTTCGAGGAAGGCCTCCCCTCTCCGGCGATGGCGCCCCTGTTCGAGAAGGCGAAGGAGCTCGGCGTCGGCTTCTATCTCGGCTACGCGGAGAAAATCATGGAGGGCGGCCAATACCGCCGCTTCAATACGTCCGTCCTCGTCGGTCCGGACGGAAGCATCCTCGGCAAGTACCGCAAGATCCACCTCCCCGGCACGAAGGACCCGATCGGCGACCGCGAGTTCGAGCATCTGGAGAAGCGCTATTTCGAGGTCGGCGATCTCGGCTTCCCGACCTTCGCGACCCCGTCCGGCCGGATCGGCATGTGCATCTGCAACGACCGGCGCTGGCCGGAGACCTTCCGCGTCATGGCGCTGAAGGGCGCCGAGATCTTCATGCTCGGCTACAACACGCCGACACGTAACATCCATCACCCGGAACCGGCCCATCTGCGCGAGTTCCATCATCGCCTCAGCATCGAGTCCGCGGCCTATCAGAACGCGGCCTGGGTGATGGCGGCGGCGAAATGCGGCGCCGAGGACGGCTTCGCGATGATCGGCGGCTCCGCCATCGTCGCACCGACCGGAGAGGTCGCGGTGCGCGCCATCTCCGAGGAGGATGAGGTCATCACCCACAATTGCGATCTCGATCTCGGCGCCTATATCCGGCGCTCCGTGTTCGATTTCGCCCGGCACCGCCGGATCGAGCATTACGGACCGATCACCGCACAGACAGGCATAGAGGCAGCGGAATGACCTTCTCCATCGCAGGACGCTGCCTCGAAACCGGCCGCATCGGCTTCGCCGTTGCCACCTCCTCCGTCTGTGTCGGCGCCAGGGTCGGGGCGGTCACCGACGGCTGTGTCGTCTTCTCCCAGGCGCGGACAGACCCGCGCTTGCACAGCTTCGGTCTCGCGGCATGGCACCGCACCGCTGACGCCGGGCAGACGCTCGCCGCCATGCGCGATGCCGCGACCGCCCCGCACTGGCGCCAGCTCGGCGTGCTTCCCTTCAAGGGCACGCCCCTGCACCATACCGGCGCCTCCTGCCTGCCTCATTGCGGCGGGGAAATCGGGACCGACTGCCTCGCCCTCGGCAACTTCCTCGGCACTGCGGACGTCCTGCCGGAGATGGTGCGCGCCTTCGAAGCGGCGAGCGGGCCGCTCGAGGAGCGCCTGCAGGCCGGTATGAAGGCCGGCGAAGCCGCCGGAAGCGAGAAGGAGCCGCTGCAGTCGGCAGCGCTCAAGGTCCTCGGCAGCGACGATCTGATGGACGCCGACCTCAGGGTCGACTTCTCCACCGATCCGCTGTCGGATCTGCTGAAACTCTGGCGGGACTGGGCGCCCAAAGCAGCCGCCTACCGCCTGCGGGCGACGGATCCGGATTCAGCGCCATCGTCGGCGGAAGTCGAAGGCCGCTAAAAACAGACGCGCTTCATCGGAGTCAACCGGTGAGGTCTGCTGACCAGGACGCACTTTATTCAGTGACCTTTGCCCTCGATTCGGCCTAGGACGCGACTTGAAGTCGTGCCGACTGATATCGCCTGCTGATCGCCGGCATTGCCGCGTATCCATTCCCAATTTACTCGCTTCAACCGCGAGACGCTCTGGTCTCTCGATCCGGTGGAAACTCCGTTTTTCCCCAGAATGCACCAAATAGGAAATGGTTATTCGGGCTGAACGACAACGTTTCATCGACGTTGGCGTCAGGCATCTGAAACGCTCACGACGCGCTATTTCACGGGTACAGATAGCCCGAAACCCGAGCGGCAAAATTTCTGCTATCCTACGCTTTCAACCGGGAAATTTCGCATCCGGTCAGTGCATCGAGAAGCCGGAACACGTCCTGATGACCACTGAATTTGCAGAACGCTACAAGCACAAGATCAAGACCGCCGAGGAAATCGCGAAAATTGTCGGCCCCCGCCCGCGCAAAAAGAAAGTGATCGTGTGCCATGGCGTGTTCGACGTGGTTCATCCGGGACACCTGCGCCATCTCATGTTTGCAAAGAGCAAGGCGGACATACTGATCGCGAGCTTGACGGCCGATCAGCATATCGCGAAAGGCGTCTATCGCCCCCATGTGCCGGAACAGCTCCGGGCCATGAATCTCGCCGCCTTCGAAATCGTCGATTTCGTCGTGATCGACCCGAATGCAAAACCACTCGAGAATCTCCGGATCATCAAGCCCGACCTTTTCGCGAAGGGATACGAGTATGCGGCAAGCGGTTTGCCGCCGAAGACCCAGGAAGAGGTCGAGACCGTTCAATCCTTCGGCGGCGAGGTGATCTTTACGCCCGGCGATATTGTCTACTCCTCATCGAAGCTGATCGAACTCGAAGCTCCGCGGATTCCGATGGAGAAACTTCTGATGCTGATGCAGCAGGAGCGGTTCGGATTCGACGAGTTGACGGGCGCCCTGGAGAACATGGCGGGACAGAAGGTGCACGTGATCGGCGATACGATCGTCGACAGCTATACGGAAACGTCGATGATCGGCGGCCAGACGAAGACGCCGACAATCAGCGTTCTGTATCAGGGCAGGAGAGATTATGTCGGCGGCGCGGCCATCGTCGCCAAGCACCTCGCCGCCGCCGGTGCGGACGTCACGTTCTCTACCGTCCTCGGAGAGGACGATTACAAGGATTTCGTCCTGGCCGACCTCAAGGAGGCCGGAATCACACTGAAGCCGATCATCGACCCGACACGGCCGACGACAAATAAAAACGCGATCGTCGCCGGAGGATACCGCCTGCTCAAAATCGATACGCTGGACAATTCGAGCATCTCCGACGAGATCGCCGGCAAGCTGACAAAGCAGATTCGGGCCACGGCGGAAGGCGCCGTGGTCTTCAGCGACTTCCGGCACGGCATCTTCAACCGGAGGACCATACCGTCCCTGATCTCTGCCATCCGTCCGGGCGTGTTCAAAGTGGCCGACAGCCAAGTCGCGAGCCGATGGGGCAACATCACCGAATTCAAGGGCTTCGATCTGATCACGCCGAACGAGCGCGAAGCGCGGTTCAGCATCGCCGATCAGGATTCCGGCATCCGTCCGCTGGCGTCACAGATCTACGATGCGGCGGAATGCGGGACGCTGATCCTGAAACTCGGGGATCGCGGTGTACTGACCTGTCGCAGCGCCGATCATCATTTGCTCGACTCGTTCTTCGTCGTCGACAGTTTCGTCGATCACCTGGAAGACGCGGTCGGAGCCGGCGACGCACTGCTTGCCTATGCCACCCTCGCCATGATGACCACTGGCAGCGCACCGATCTCGACCGTGCTCGGGTCCTTCGCCGCAGCCGTCGAATGCGAGCAGGACGGCAATATTCCGGTTACCCCGGCGGACGTACTGAAAAAGATCAACGCGATCCAGCGGCGCGCGAATTTCGAGAACTAGAACGGGACCACGTTCATGAGAGCACTTGTCGTCGGGCTCGGCATCCAGGGCCACAAGCGGCGTCGCGTCGTGGGCGAGGAATGCATCGGGACCGTCGACCCCGTTCATGGAGACGCCGACTTCCGGACGCTTGAGGAGGTGCCACTCGAGCGGTTCGATGCAGCTCTCGTCTGTACCCCGGACGAGCCGAAATTCGAGCTCCTGAAATACCTGCTCGCACACGGCAAGCATGTTCTGGTGGAAAAGCCCCTGTGGTTCTCTAACGAAAATCAGATCGACGAGCTCGCCGGGCTTGCCGCGACGTCCGGCGCGGTCTGCTATACCGCCTACAATCATCGCTTCGAGCCCCATTTCGTCCGCATGCGCGACCTCATCACCTCAGGCGCGCTCGGCGAGATCTATCGCTGCCGGATGTTCTATGGAAACGGCACGGCCCGCCTCGTCCGGGAGTCCGCCTGGCGCGACACGGGCGCTGGCGTGTTGCCGGATCTCGGAAGTCATCTGCTCGATACGGCGCGCTTCTGGTTCGGCGATATCGCCGACGACTTCTCGATCATCTCCGCCGACCGGTTCGAAAACCGGGCGCCGGATCATGTGGTGATCGCATCCGGAAACGCCGGCCCGCGTATCGAGCTGGAGATGACTCTCCTCTCCTGGCGCAACCACTTTACCTGCGACGTCTTTGCGGAGCATGGCACCGCGCATATCGAGTCGCTCTGCAAATGGGGCCCGTCCCGCTTCGTTCACCGTCACCGGATTCTGCCCAGCGGACGCCCGCCGGAGGAAGCTTTGACCCTGGTCCAGGACGATCCGACCTGGGAAGCCGAGTACACACATTTCAAGGCGCTCTGCGCCGGAGGCGGCGGCTCCAACCTGGAAAACGATCGCTGGCTCTATCGTTCGCTCGGACGCCTTGCCGCCGAAATCGATGGAGCGGCCTGAGAACATGCCTGTCGGAAGGAAAAAGCCCGTCATCGGGTTCGCCGGAATGACCCATCTCGGACTGAACTCGGCCGTCGCCGTCACGGATCTCGGTTTCGAGGTGATCGGTTTTTCCGAAACCGATGCGGAGACAACAGGTCTCCGGCGCGGCGACCTTCCGATAATGGAACCGGACTTGCCCGAAATGCTCGCCGCGAACCCGGACCGGCTGCACTTCACATCAAGTCCGTCAGACCTGACGCGTGCGGATATCGTCTACATCTCGGTCGATGTGCCGACCGACGATGAAGGGCAATCGGACCTGACCCGTATCAGGGCGATCCTCGACAGGATCGTCCCGGTGCTCGGCTCCGAAGCGCTGCTCGTCATTCTCTGTCAGGTGCCCCCGGGCTTCACGCGGGCGCTCGATTTCCCGAAGGAGCGCCTCTACTACCAGGTCGAGACGCTGGTTTTCGGTCGCGCAATCGAACGGGCACGCCATCCGGAACGCTACATCGTCGGCTGCGCGGACGCTGCGGAGCCGTTACCCGGCAAATACCGTGCGCTCCTGGAGGCGTTCGACTGCCCCATTCTGCCGATGCGCTACGAGAGTGCCGAGCTGGCGAAGATCTCCATCAACTGCTGTCTCGTGGCCTCACTTTCCACGGCGAACACGCTCGCCGAGCTTTGCGAGAAGATCGGAGCGGACTGGTCCGAGATCGTTCCGGCGCTGAAACTCGACAGGCGGATCGGACAATATTCCTATCTCACTCCGGGCCTCGGTCTTTCCGGCGGTAATCTGGAACGCGATCTCGCGACGGTGATCCGCTTTGCCGAGGCGAACGGGACCGATGGCGGCGTGGTCGAAGCCTGGATCTCCAACAGCAAATGGCGGAAGGACTGGCCGTACAGAATCTATCGCGACCTCGTCCGCCCGATGCTACCGGGCCGACCGCGCGTGGCGATCCTCGGACTCGCCTACAAGGAGAACACCCATTCCCTGAAGAACGCGCCGTCACTGGTGCTGCTGGACGGGCTCGGCGGAGAGGCCGACATAAAGGTCTTCGATCCCGTGGTCGGCAGAGACGCCCTGCCGGGGCTCGACCATGCCGCCTCGGCGCTCGAGGCCTGTGCAGATGCCGACGTGCTGTTCCTGACCACGCCATGGCCGGCATTTCGCGAGATCGAGGTCAGCGCCCTGAAGGCCGCGATGCGCGGTCGCGCCGTGATCGACCCCTATGGGCTGATCGACAACGACACCGCGCGTGCGGCCGGCTTCGCCCATTTCATGCTCGGCCGCCCGCTCGGCGAAGGCTGACTGATCCGCCCGGAAGGAAGAGAGACGACATGCTGAAACATCTGCTCGACAGGAACACGCTGCCGGACCGGGTCGCCGTCATCGGCGGGGCCGGCTTTGTCGGCGGCGCGGTCGCGAAGGCGCTGAAACACGCCGGAGCGAGGGTCGTTTCGATTTCCCGGGCGGACGTGGACCTGCTGGCCACCGATGCGCCGTCGAAGCTGTCCGGCCTGGTCAGCGACGGCGACAGCGTGGTTTTCGTGTCCGCCATGGCGCCGGTGCGCAACACCGCGATGCTGCGGGATAATATGAGCCTTGTCGCGAATGTGATCGAGGCGCTCGGTCCGAAGAAGCTCGCACATCTCGTGAATGTCAGTTCGGATGCGGTCTACCGCGACGTACTCTACCCGATGTCGGAGAGTGCCGCGGCCGAGCCGGCCAGTCTGCACGGTGCCATGCATCTCGGCCGCGAAGTCGCCCTCCAGGCGGAGCTCGACGTCCCGCTCGCGACCATCCGGCCGACACTGATCTACGGCGCGTCCGATCCGCATAACGGCTACGGACCGAACCGTTTCATGCGTCTCGCAGCAGCCAATGAGGAGATCCGGCTGTTCGGCGAGGGCGAGGAACAGCGCGACCACATCCTTGTCGAGGATGTCGCCGAGCTGGTGAAACGGATGGTGCTTCGCCGTAGCACCGGAGTGATCAACGGCGCCACCGGGGAAGTACATTCCTTCCGCAAGCTCGCGGAAACGATCGTCCGCCTCTCGGGTTCGAAAAGCGCGATCGTCGGCCAGCCGCGGCAGGGACCGATGCCGCATAACGGCTACCGGCCGTTCGATCCGGCCAATGTCTTCCGCGCCTTCCCGGATTTCCGGTTCACGGTACTTGAGGATGGGTTGAGACAGACCATCGCGGCCCGGATGCGCTAGGCTCGTTTTCACTCCTGCCTCCTCCGCCGAGGCAGGAGCGAAACGGGAGAGATGCGTAAGACAAAGATTTTTCGGACCTTCAAACACGCAGGTTAGCGAGCTTACAGAGGCAGTTGGTTGTTCAAGATGGGAAATGAGATCAATCTCCTAAGTGCGCTTCCGAAAACCAAACGGAATCTGGACGCACGCGAACAGTCGAGAGATCGCGCCGTCGTCGAGGCATCCAAGCAATACGGCGAGCTCTATTTCGACGGGCCACGCGATTATGGCTACGGCGGATACCGCTATGACGGCAGATGGGTGCCGGTCGCGAAGGATCTCGTCGCGCATTTCGGCCTCAAGGCGGGCGACCGTGTTCTCGATGTCGGTTGTGCCAAAGGTTTTCTTGTCAGAGACCTCCTGGCTTCGACGCCCGGACTTGAGGTCTTCGGGCTCGATATCTCGGAATATGCGCTGATGAACTGCCATCCGGAGGTGATCGGACGGCTCCATCTCGGCAGCGCGGACCACCTCCCCTTTCCCGACGGCGCTTTCGACGCCGTGATCTCCCTGGACACCATTCACAACCTGCCGCGCCCGCGCGCGCTTGAGGCGTTGAGGGAAATCCAGCGGATCTCGAATGGTCACGCTTACGTCAGAGTGGACAGCTACAGAACCCCCGAACAGAAGGCCGTCTTCGAGAATTGGGTCCTTACCGCCGAGTTCCACGATTACCCGGACGGCTGGATCAAGCTGTTCGAAGAAGCCGGATATACCGGTGACTATTACTGGACGATAATCGAGTAGCCTCTGCTGCCGAGAGAACAAACCGAGGGATGAACATGAGCGGAAAAAGATATGCGGTCCTGGGCGGCGGCGGATCGTTCGGCATACATACCGCGCTCTATCTTCTGGAGAATGCAGAACCGGAGAAGGTCCTCGGCATCGGCCGCAACCCGCTGCGTTCCGAACCGTTTTCACTCGGCATCGATCGCAAACCCCGGTTTGAGTATCACGCTCGACATGTCACGTATGAGCTGGACCTGCTGCTGGAGCTTCTCGATCGGGAAAAGCCGCAGGTGATCATCAATTATGCGGCTCAGGGCGAAGGCGCCGTCTCGTGGAAACATTCCTGGCGGTTCTTCGAGACCAATTCCATGGCACTCGCGCGCCTGGCTGAAGAGCTTGCCAAACGGGACTGGCTTGAACATTTCATGCAGATCGGAACGTCCGAGATGTACGGCTCGGTCGATCACGCGGTGACGGAGGATGCTCCGATTCAGCCGACGAGCCCCTATGCGGCATCGAAGGTCGCCTTCGACATGTACCTGCTGTCGATCGGCAGGTTCTCGGAGTTCCCGATGACGATCGTCCGTCCCTGCAACTGCTATTGCCCGGGACAGCTTCTGCATCGCGTCATTCCCAAGGCGATCTGGGCCGGGCTTACGGGCCACAAGCTGCCGCTCCACGGCGGGGGGCGCGCGGAGAAATCCTACATGCACGCGCGGGACCTGGCGCGGGCGATCCATCTGCTGGCGAAAAAGGGACCGACCGGGCGCGTCTTCAACGCCGGACCCGAGAAGCCGACATCGATCAGGGAGGTCGTCGAGCGATGCGCCGGCGCGCTGGGGATGCAGCTGAACGAACTGGCCGAGGTCGCCGAGGACCGGCTCGGCCAGGACAGTCGGTACTGGCTCGATTCCACACGCCTGCATGAGGAAACCGGCTGGAAGCCCGAGATCGACTGGGATACCGGGCTCGCGGAGATGGTCGAATGGGGCAAGAAGTACCTCGATGATATCCGCGACTATCCCACCGACTACGTTCTGAGAGCGTGATTGCCGCCGCCATGGAAGCACGACGATCAAACTCTTTCGATGCGAGCGCCGCATTCGACCGGTGCAAGCACTACAGAAGACGTGTTCTCGACGTCTCCCAGAAAGTCGGAGCGCTGCATGTCGCGCCGGCATTCTCCTGCACGGAGATCGTCGACTCGATCTACAATCACCTGATGTCGGGCAACGGAACGGTCGCCGGAGAAGACATTTTCCTCATGTCCAAGGGCCACGCCTGCATCCTGCAATACATCATCCTCGCGGAGTGCGGCGTGCTCACCGAAGAGGACCTGGACCGATACTGCACGCCGGACGGCCGGCTTGGCACTCACCCCGATTACGGTACGCCCGGCGTGGCGGCCGCGACCGGATCGCTCGGGCATGGGATGGGCATCGCTGCCGGCATCGCGAAAGCGGAGCAATTGCTCAACCGCGGAAGCACGACCTTTCTGCTCCTGAGCGACGGAGAATGCCAGGAGGGTTCGACCTGGGAAGCGGCCATGACGGCAGCGAATCTCGGTCTCGACAACCTGGTCGCCTTCGTGGATTACAACGATTTTTCGGGGCTGGAGCGCATGAGCGAAGGCCACAAGGCTTTTCACCCTCTTGCCGACAAGTTTCGCTCCTTCGGATGGGACGTCGAAGAGGTCGACGGCCACAATTCCTCGGAAATCGTGCGCGCGGTGGAGGCCAGGAGCGGCTCGAAACCGTTCATCGCCGTCTGCCAGACGGTCAAAGGCAAGGGCGTGTCCTACATGGAGAACGTGCCTATCTGGCATTACCGTTCCCCGAATCCCGAGGAATATGCGCAAGCCATCCGAGAAATCGAGAGTACGACCCTGTGAGAAACAGATTTGCAGATGTGTTCTACGACCTCGGTCTGAAGGACGACCGGCTCTGCATGGTGGTCGCGGATATCTCGCCGGCCGGGTCGATCACGAAGTTCCGCGAGGAGTTCCCGGATCGCTTTATCAATACCGGCGTCGCGGAACAGGTCATGATCGGACTTGCAGCCGGGATGGCGCTGAGGGGCCTGCGCCCGTTCGCCTATACCATCGCGACCTTTACCCTCTATCGGCCGTTCGAGTTCATCCGGGACGACCTGTGCTATCAGAATCTGCCGGTCACGATCGTCGGAATCGGCGGCGGGGTGACCTACTCCACACTGGGCGGCACGCATCACGCGATGGAAGACATTGCAATCGCGAGCGCACTTCCGAACATGTCGGTGATCGCGCCGATCGACCCGGACGAGACGGAGGCCGCAACGCGATGGTGCGCCACGCAGACGCGCGGTCCGGTCTACCTGCGCCTCGGCAAGGCCGGCGAGCCCAATCTCTCCAAAGGCGCCGAGACCGAGTGGGAGTTCGGAAAGCCGCGCCTGCTCCAGCGCGGCCAGGACGTTCTCGTGCTCACATACGGTCCGATGTCAGGTGTGGCGTGGGACGTCGTTTGCGGTCTTCGGGACAAAGGTCAGTCCGTGAGCTTCGTCTCCTGCCACACGCTGAAACCGCTGGATACGGACACGATCCTCGATCTCATCCGCGCACATGGGCGGACGGTGATCATCGAGGAAACCACGCCGGAAGGATCTCTCGGGCAGAGTGTGAAGGCGTCGCTCTATAATTCGGGCATCGACAAGCCGGTCGACACGTTCTCGCTCAAGAACGAGTTCATCCACAGCTATGGCTCGCATACGGAACTTCTCGCGGTTCACGGTCTTTCGGCACCTGCGATCCTCGAGAAACTTGGCGCCTGACGACGGGTTAGCCGCGTGAGAGGCGGCGTCCGTCGCCGCTCACGCGACAGCGGAGACGGGCGGGGACATGCCCGCCTGTTTTCTCATTTCCTCATTCGAGGGCCCGATCAGCGTTTCGGGGTCACGCAGAGAGCGATCAGATACTGACTCATCGGGAAAAACCCGGTGTGCAGCACCTCGTCGTTCATCGAGAACATGAACACGTTCCGGAAATGCCGTTCGCAAATGTCCTTCAGCCCCTGGCCGGTCTTGCAGTTGATATGCCCGAGCTTCGACCCCTCGGACGCGTATTCCTGCGATTCCAGAGACGGGATGCCGCAAATGAAGACGCCCTGGTCCGTCAGTGAGCCCTTTATGTTCTCGAAATAGAGGTCTTCCTGAGCCGGATCGATATGCTCGAACACGTCCATGGAGAATGCCGCATCGAAGCCTCCTTCGACCGGTCCGTCGAGGATGTCGTGACCGCGGAATTCGACATTCGCCGCATAGGGGGCGATCTTCTCGACGGCGACCTTGATGTGCTCGCGGAAAAAATCCACCGACACCAGATTCTTGACGAACGAAGCTGTGAAAAGCGACGTGAAGCCTTCCTGGCAGCCGATTTCCAGAACTTTGTCGTATCCGGTCAGCATCTTGCCGACGAATTTGTGCCGCGCGAGCATGAACCCGAATCTCTTGGGATCCGACAACAAGGCCCGCGTCGTATAAGGACCGAGTTCGAGGCACCGGGCAGTACCACCTTCGACAAATTCGTCGACATGGTCATAAGCTTCCAAGGCAAATGGCGAACTCGCCTCACCAAAGAACTTGTTCAACTCTTTCTCCGTCACAAATGGCCGTTCCGCTTTGTATTGATCTTGAGTGTCCCGCGCGATTGGGACGCGCGATACCGCCAACCGGTGCCCGGGTGAATCAGGATTTTTCCGATCTCAGGGCCGAGATCGACTTCGCTTCAGGTTCCCAGATCGTGCAGTCTTTGCACATATTGACGCCGCAGCGGCCTTTCGACAGATGAATGGACCGGATCTTCTCGGCCTCTGCACCTCTCCAGATTTCCTGGAGCGACATTTCCTTCAGATTTCCCAGTTCGACCGCAGCGTTGTAATCGACACAGCAGAGCGCCGCGCGCCCGTCGGAAAGCAACATCATCGTCCCGAACGGAAGCGCACAAGCAGACTTGTTCAGCTCCGAAAGCTCGGCATTCACTTTTGAATCGATGTCGAGCCTGTTGCCCCAGTTATGCACATACTTTCCGTAGACCCGATCCCGCGGCGACACCACCTTCGACCAGAAATCGATGAATTCGTCGTACTGGTCGATATTCTCGTCCGTAACGACCATGCGTACGCTGATCGAGCAATCCGCCTTATCGCGGTCGCGGATCTCGACGAACTTCTTGATGTTTTCGACAATGATCGGAAACACCATTCCCGGGCGGAGCTTTTCGTGGGTTTCCGCCTTCACGCCATCGACCGAGAAATCGACTTCCGTCGCACCTGCATCCAGGATGCTCTTCGATCGCTCCGGGGTCATGAGAGAGGCGTTGGTGGAAAACCGTACGGACTCGACGCCAGCCCTCCGCAACTGGCGGATCCGGCTTTCGAGTTTCTTGTCCAGCAGGGGTTCACCGGTGCCATACACATGGATGTCCAGCGGGCTCTCCGGATGCGACTGACGTCGCTCCGCCACTTGCGCGACGAACTTGGTCCAGACATCAGGCTTGATCACCCTGGTCGATCTGGCCAGCTCCTCGATCGGGCAGAAAACGCATCGCGCATTGCAGGCGGCGACCGTTTCGATTGTGATGAATCGCGGAAAGTCGGCGAGATCTGCGCCTGACAGCAATCCAGTCTGCCGGGCAAAAGCATCAAGAAGCTGCTTATTACGCTCCACGATGTTCGCATTTGGCATCATAGAGTTCATCAGATGGCCAAATCTTTCACAAAGTTTTCAGACGCGCATTTTAAAGCAATTTCCGTACCATAATTCCCTCTACAAGGCCAGCCATACAGCTTTGTGGGCCTCTCCTCACACCGGTTCTATTGATTGACCTCCTTCTCTCGATATCCAAGATCCGCGTGATACGCGTTTTGCTCTGCAGAAGTCGGGATCATTGACGCCGTGGCGCCTGCATCGCCGGCCTAATTTTCTTCCCACGCTCAAGCCTAATTACGATAAGACCTCATGACCTTTATGTGCGACAGAAGGCGTACCTCTTTAGGAGACATTGCAATGTCGGCTTGGATTGATCGCGCCGAAAAGTTTCCGGATATCGAAACCGCCCGTGCGCATCTGAAATCCTCGATTGGAATTCAAGGCGTCGGCGATCTCGAGCGAATTGCAATCATCGGCACCGCTCCCGAAGGTCAAAGGCTGGACCGTATTGCCACGAAATCTGGCATCAGGATCGTGGCGGCAATGGACCGCGATCCGCAGAGGGTCAATGTGCCGCTTCCGGGCGGATGCCCGGTTCTGGAAGATCTGCCGGAAGATCTAGATCGGGACACCGTGCTTGTCGTTGCGTCACATGTCGCGCTCGCAGCGGTGAAGAATTTCAAGGAAAAAGGCTTCGGGAAAGTTCTGCCGTTCGGAGTGCTGCAATCGGCTTTTCCCGAAATCTTTGCGCCGCACATGTTCTATGAGCATTGGCTCGAGGACGCCCTCGAGCATGCCGAGGCCCTACGGAAGGTCTCCGGACTCCTCGACGACCAGAAGTCGAAGGACATTCTGAACGCCCAGATCGGGTATCGTATTTCGGGCAACGTTCTTCTGCTCGACGGGTTGATCGATCCGGTGCCGTTCTTTCCAACGGATCTGTTCAAACTCGCGGATGATGAAGTTTTCGTCGACGGCGGCGCCTATACCGGCGATACAATCGAGGAGTTTTTCCGGCAGACCGACGGACATTTCTCGAAAATCTTTCCGTTCGAGCCGGACCCGGACAATTTCGCTACGCTTGAGCGCAACTACATGTCCTGCGATCGCGTCAAGCCGATCATGAAAGGTTTGTTCGACCGTTCCGCGATGCTGAGATTTTCCAACGGCGAAGGACGTGCTTCCGGGATTTCCGAGCAGGTCGGCAGACATCGCTATTCTGATGAGGAACCCTCGACGATCGTTCCGGTGACCAGCATCGACGAAGAACTCGAAGGCGAGAGGATTTCCTACATCAAGATGAATATCGAGGGCGCGGAAATTCACGCCTTGAACGGCGCACGGAAGACTATCGCCAAGTGGCGGCCAAAGCTCGCCATCTCAGGCTATCACAAGCCGTCCCATATGCATGAGGTCCCTTTGTTGCTGAAAGAGCTGCTCCCCGACTGCAAGCTTTATCTGCGCCAGTACCTGGGCGGTGTCGTCGACGCCACCTATTTTGCGGTCCCGTGAGCCTTCGCGCGGTTCTGCAAGAAGCCGGGCCCCTTCGCTATGCGCAGAAGCGATCCTCGACTTTCTCGATGGCAAGGATGACGTCCTCCGCCTCCCTGTCCGTATAATTCTCATTCAGGTAGAGACAGAAACTGGAGTCCAGGACTCTGCGGGCATTTGCGAGCTCCGTCGGTCCGGACAGGTAGTCCTGAATCCATGGCCACTCGGACACGAGAAAACCGTAATGCGGGTTCAGATCGATCCCTTCCGCCTGGACCGCCAGAGCAAATTCGCGCTTCGTACAGCTGATCCGGTCCGTTCCGACCAGGACCGGGAGGAAAAATGGCGAGGCCGACCGGTCGATACTGACGACGCTGCAGGCCCGGCTTCTCGCACTTATCCGTTCTCGGACAGCCTCGACGAAATTCAGCCGGTCATTGATGCTTTTATCGAGCCTGCCGAGAGAAGAAATGCCGATCGCACAACTCAGTTCGTCCGTATTCCAATTATGGGCCGGGAGCATGTAATTGCTTGGGTGCCTGTCATTGAAATCCGCGTCCCAGAGCGGCTTCCCGCGATCCGAATGGAGGATCGCCCGCCTGTAGATCTCCTGATCTCTTGAATAGACCAGCCCGCCGCTGGATCCGGAAATATGGGCTTTGCGGTACATCGTTGAAAAAGCCGCAACGCTTCCGGCGGTTCCCACGCGGTCGCCGTTGTCGAGACGGGCGCCGTGAGCCTGGGAACAATCCTCGAACAGTTGCAGGCCGCGCTCGCGCGCGATCGTCGCGATGGCGCGGGCGTCGGCCGGAATCCCTGCGGAATGCACGAGCACAATGGCACGAGACTGACCGGTCATGCTCTCGACAACCTGTTCTGGGCCGACATTGTAACTGTCGGGTTGCGTATCCATCAGGCGGGGACGCAGTCCCTGGAGAATGATCGCGTTCAGCGTCCCCGGATCGGTGATCGGAGAAACCAGGACCTCTGAATGTTCCGGAAGCTCGAGAGCGCGCAGAGCGACGTAGCAGGAGGCCGAGCCCGTCGCGACGACGACGGTATTGCCCCCGCCCTGGTACCGGGTAAAGGCGTCGCCGTATTCCGTCTCGTATTTTCCCCCGTAGGGCAGGTCCTGGCCTATCTCTTGATAATAGGCCATCGCCTCTTCGACCTTGCGTCGCTCGGCGTCGCCAAAGGCCCGGCGTTTTGGCATCGGGGCGCTTCGAACAGGCGTGCCGCCCTCGATGGCCAGTTTCGGCGTTCCGGTCTGGATATTTCTCATTGGTGGCTCTCTATTGCCAATCAGGCCCGGCGCCGCTCGGCGACCGCGCCTTACTTCATGCCGAGGCGCTTGATGCGTCGGACGTTGTAATAGAAATCGTCCGTCATGGGGTCCGGCAGCTTGCCGGCCTTGAAGGCGGTCACCAGATCGCGCACCGCATCCTCGATCGAATGCTGCGGGCGGAAGCCGAGCTTCTCCGCGATCTTGTCCGAATTGATATGGTAGGACCGGTTGTCGTCGCTCGGCGTCGTGACGATCTCGATATCGCCGA